>CAYNMS010000001.1:0-73935 GCA_964398525.1 uncultured Pseudomonadales bacterium
CACACTGAGTATATAAACATATATTACAGCCAACTAACCCAAATAGCAATATCTTCAAGCCTACTTCTCCACCACAATCGCCTCTGGCTTAACCCCTTTCCCCTCCAAAATCCCCTTAATCTCGGCCACCATCTCTCTTGGCCCACAAACATAAAACATCTGTCCCCAATCCACCACAAATCTCTCCAAAAATTCCTCATCTATCCGCCCATATTCATAGCCAATTTCATCATCCTGAGTCAGCGTCAGCAACAAATCTCCGCCACTGTGCCTGAATATTTCCTTTAATTCCTTCTCCAAAATCACATCTCGTTGAGTTTTGTTGGAAAACAATAGCCAATTGGCATCTATTTTCCCTTCTTTCCATAAGTTTCTCAAAATCGCTACAAACGGTGTTACTCCTGCCCCTCCGGCAATAAACACACCAGGTCCTTGGTATCTTATCTGCCCAAACGCCGGCGACAACCATAATTCTTCCCCCGGCTCTAACTGTCTAATCTTCTCAGTCACACCTTTATGATCACTCTCTCCAGGCGAATAAATCTTAATCATAAACTCCAGCACCAAATCGCCCATGAGACCAGTCAACGTAAACGGTCGAGTTTCCTTTTTCCAACCCGGTTTGTCTATGGCCAATTCTGCCGCCTGCCCTGGAACATACTCATAACCTTTAGGCTTCTCTACCACTATTCGCCTCACGTTGTGAGTCACAAATTCATTCATCAATACTTTAACTTTTTTCATCATATTACTCCGCTAATTCATTTTTCATCCTACCAATGCTTGGTAACAATCCTGTAAGACCTTGTTTTTGGCCATTACTCGGTAAAAAACTTGAACTAACTTTTAACAATACTCAACACCAAACTCATTTATGCCAATTTTTCAGATCTCAATCAAACCCCAGCAACAACTCCTCGCCTCCCTCATCCCTCTCCCATCACCAAATCACTAAGCCTCCAACCATTCCACAACCGGTCTTTTATGATAATTTCCCCCACTTTCCATTTCTTTTTTGTTTGGTTCTTTCATTAACCACCAAAGCTCGTCCAATTCATCACCATAGGTTCCCATAATCTCTTCGTAATCCATTTTATCTCCATCCATCTCCACCCAACTCTGCAATTGAGATTTTCTCAACCAACCCATAATTTCCAAATATCTTCTCTTTATGCCTCCTTGATCCGCTAGTATTACGTCGAAGTCGTTGTCTGGTCTTTTTCTTATTAGTAATTCTTTCCCTTCATCAATTTTGCTAACCCAATCCGGATTGATATTATTTGCTAGTTCTTCACGGTTAAATGTCACTCTTTTCACTTTATCTTCCATAATTTCCATTAAACTTCTGACCGTACCAGGTTCATCTTGTTTCATTAACACTTCAACTACAACTCCTCCATTCTCAGCTTTTAATAAAATTTCAGTTTCTCGCCCTTCTGCCACCAATTCACCCAACCCTTTAATACCTAACAAGACATTAATTTCGCTAGCAGAAAAAGGCATTTCTGCTCGGCTAGATTCTCTGGCAGCATTAAATAAGATACCTTTCCACACTTGAACATCTTCAAGAAAGTTACTTTCGAAATGCTTTCCTACTTCTCCACCTCCAACACCCAACGGCAACTGAATACCAGAATAATTACCTTCTTCTTTTCCCATACTCCCATTATATTACCCCAGGCAAGCACTTGCCCTATATTGTCTATCTCCGACCTTATGCACTCAACCTCTCTATCGCTTCGTCAGACAACAAACCCCTCGATCCTTGTCTTGAGTCAAAAACAACCTTCAAAGTAGTTCCTTCACTGTCCTGCTTTGACTTAGAAGCATCTCTTAATCTTCTCAATGTTTCACTTAACACTTTCTCAGGATACTTCTCTGCAGCTTGAGAAACACTCTCTCTAACACCAAAAGCTCTTCTTAAATCCATAAAAGATGCGTTTACTTCTCTTTCTGCCACTTCTCCTCACCTCCTCTCACAAACGCCAACTCTCGGCTGCTAATTGATAATCCCCTAGCCTTTGAAAGTAAGATGATTCGGCCTTTGGCTAAATTGACTATTTTTAGCAAAACCCAATCTGCCGCGCAATCAGCTTTGGTTACACACCCCATTCGACTAGCTCAAACGCTTTATCTACTACTCAATCTCGATCAGATTTTCCTCGTTCAGTCTACCTTGAGTCAAAATATCCAACGTTTCAGCATATAGCTTTCTTCCAATTTCCATACCTTCTTCCCTTAATTTCTCTGCGGAATCATCATATCCTTTTGCCTTAAGAGCCTCTACCATCACTGGCAACAACACTTCTATTGCCCAGATATCATAATTAAAGCTCGGTATTCTCGCACCAGCTAGCAGACTCTGAGTTTTCAAAGTTTTACCTTTCATATTGTTAACGGCAGCCGTCGCACTAGCGACATGCTCGCCAGTCAGCACTTGCACTCCCCAACCCTTCTCTCGAGCCAACAAAATGTGCCCTCCGGACTCATAATCCCTGACACTGGCTCCCAGCCTTTCTAACACCTGGTTTCGCACACTGTCATATCCACACCCCTTGTTTCGCATTTTCAGCAATGACTCGTCGCTAATATGCCCATGTTCATCATCAATATGAACCCCGGCTACAATCTTATTGCTTTTGGCTTCCTCACTCTCAAACACACTCTGAGCCATCTCCCATAAATCCATTTCGGCAATCTCCTCCCCAGCTCTGGCTCCGGCAACTCTCAGTAAATCAACAATATGAAGTCCCGCTCCAGGCGCTTGCCAACCCAAATTCTCTCCCCTTTTGTCTCCCCGCTCATCCACACACCGCCCACTATCTGCCGCCACTTCCACATAATCATTAGCATTTACTTGAGCTGCCATTTGCCTCCTGGTTAATATCAATAATACAAATATTTCATAATCTTAAACCACCATTTTTACAGGATCCATGCCTGCCAAAATTTGCGTCGTTTTCCGTAGCCAATCCTGATTAATCTCAAACATTAATGTTGCAATTTCATCTTGACCCAAAACTTCCTGTAGTTTCCCTGTGTCATGATTGTAAGTCTGAACTCCTAATCCTATAGCTTTCTCCGTGTTTACTGTAGTCTTTGAATCCATATTTTCGACAGCATGAGCATGTTTTTTCGGGGCATGGTCTCCCGTCAAGATAGACAGTTTTGCCCCCTGTCTAACCATCTCATCTACAACATTTGGATTTTTTCTAAAAAAATCATGGGCTTTATCACTAAGTCCTAGTGGATTATCTTCTCGAGAAAGCAACCCTGCAAATCCACACCCAGGAATTACGGACACTTCTCCCAGCTTACCCCTCTTAACCTTAACCAATCTAGCTTCGATATCTTCACCTTTAATTTCACCATGATGATCATCCATATGAACACCAATAATCAAACCTTGTTCATCATGCATCCTCACCGTCTCTCCCCAAATCTCTTCAAAATTAATTTCACCATTGTTTTCATTCATCCTCGCTCGAGCTTCCACTAACAAAGCAAATATCCCCAGTGAACCACCTAAAAACTGCGGACCATTAAATTCTTCTCTTGAAACAACGTTTTCTAAATTTAGCTCTCCCTGCCACCTGACTCTATCGTCAATACACCTTGGAATTCTTCCCACAAACACTTTGGCTTCTCTTTTTATTTGCTCAGTTCTAGCTGCATTAATTTCATCAATACTTGGACCTTCTTCTCTCCCCATATTCCTCCATCGGGCAGCTAATTATTATTTATTCCTCTTCCCCTTCTTCATCACCCACCATCCCTTGCACCGCTGCCAGGTAGGCTTTCATCTCTTCTTCTACTTGCTCCCACTTGCCTCCGGCTTCCCGGATAGCATTAAAGATCAAATCCATATCTACCAATAGCTGATCATCATAAACTATCATTCTTTTCTTACTCATTTAATCCTCCTATTCATCTGCGCCGTTAGTTCCGCATATATGAATCAATTTGTAATTGGTTACTTGTACATAACCGGTACTTCAGTCAAGACCAAGCCTAGGCTCATCCGGCGGTTTTCCAAATCAACGCTGTCTACGACCACGTCAATGTCCCGTCCCACCTCCGGCTCTTTCCCGGCCTCAATCTTACTGATATGTATCAGTCCATCAACTCCCGGCTCTAGGGTGACAAACACCCCAAAAGGCTCTACTCGAGTTACCTTGCCGGTTACTGAGGTTCCTACCTCATACTTGTCAGAGACAGTCTCCCAAGGATCTCCAGAAAGCTGCTTCACGCTCAAGTTAAGTTTGCCATTATCTATGCCCAACACTTTCACTTTTACTTTGTCTCCCTGGGTAAAGTAGTCATTAGGGTCATTTACTTTCTCCCAAGAAATCTCACTGATATGCACCAAGCCTTCCACCTGGCCAATATCGTCTTTGCTTTCCTTACCTCCTAGAGGTACGGTCACGGTGACAAACACCCCAAATGGCATGATTCCTGAAACCACTCCCTCAAAAATTCCTCCGACATCAATCACATCCAAAGCCTTATTCTTATTCTCTATCGCCTCGGCCTCAGATACTTCTCTCTCCGAGAAAATCAGTCGGTTCTTCTCTTTATCTACTTCTATAACCTTCACTTCAAAATCCTTCTCTAATAAGACATCCATTCGCCCCAAATAGTTTTTTCCAAACTGACTCGAGGGCACAAATCCTCTCAACCCTTCTGCCGACACTATCAATCCGCCGCGATTAACTTCAATTCCGCTTACTTTCAACACCTTGCCTGTCTCCATATACTCTTCAAATTGTTCCCACTTTCGGTCAATCGCTGCCCGCTTAAGCGACAACAAAATCTGACCCCTCTCGTTCTCCGGAGAAGTCACATAAACGGCTACTTTATCCCCAACATGCAAGTCCCCAATCAATTCCTTGGTTGCATCAAACTCCTGCTCCACCACCATTCCTTCGGTTTTAGCCCCTATATCCACTAACACCATTCTCTTGTTCAAATCCGTAATCACCCCTTCAACCACATCCCCCCTCTTGGGCACCCGCAACTGATACTCACTCATCGACAACAAATCTGCCATCGACAATTCGTCGCCATCAATTTCCTTGGCACTTTCCTCTGCTTTAGTTTCCTTTGGAGCTTTTTCAGTCTTGGCTTTTAATTCTTTCTTCTCTGCCTTTTTGTCTGCCTTTTTTTCCTTCTTTGCCTTTACTTCTTTTGTTGATGTTTTTTTTGTAGTTTTCTTTTTTGTTTCTTTGTCAGCTGAAGTTTTTTTCTGAGCTTCTTTCTTAACTTCTTTCTTAACCTCTTCTTTAGCAGTCTTGCTCTTGCCTCCCTCCTTGTTGTCAGTTTTTTTAGCTTTGGTAGAGCTGGATTTTGTTTGCTTTTTGGTATCTGTTTTCGCCATGAATATTCATGATCTCCTTTCTTTGGAATAGCCGCTATTCTACCTCAAATCATCTGGTAGATCAAACATATAATCAAAAAACCTATCTCGTTTGTTTTCTTCAGTCCATTCACCATGTCTCCGGCTCTTTCAAATCAACCACTAAAAAACCCCAGGTATTTATCCTGAGGTACTTTAGTCCGGCCATGAGCTACTGCGCCCTTCCGATATAACCGATTCACGATCCGGCTGAACAAGCCGACAGTGTGAAATAGTGTTATCAAGGAGGGTTTTCGCACCTCAAACTTTGTTTGAGTTACTCACTTCAAAACCACTAAAAAACCCCAGGTATTTATCCTGAGGTACTTTAGTCCGGCCATGAGCTATTTTCGCAGCCAGTTGCCCGACTACTATCGTCACCGCTGATGCGTTTAACTACTCTGTTCGGAATGGGAAGAGGTGGAACCACATCGCTCCGATGACCGGAAGACACATTATATCAAAATTCTCTTTTCTGTCTACCACACACCCAGGCTAAATATATCAATCAGTTAAAAAATATAACAAATTCGTTGACATCTCCTACCAACAATGATTGAATAGTCCCCAATATGGCTACTTCGCTTATTCCACTAGCCGCAATTTCCCTCATTCTCCTAGTTCCCCTTCAAGTCGATGCGCTTAATATAAAAAATAATGTAGACATCGATTTAAACACTGGCGGCAACCAAACCAACGACCAATCCGGCTCCAACATAAGATCCGGAGACACCTCGCTCAGGCTTGATATCGACAACAACGGCAATTCTTCTCAACAGACCGATTCACGATCCAATAATTCCGCTCGAATACGCCTTGAATCGGATGGCCAAGGTGAAAATTCTATTAACATCCGTCAAAATGATTCAAGCCTCGAGGTCGAGCAACAAAACGGCCAAACTCAAGTTCGCACCACCAATCCTGATGGCCAATCAGAAGTAAAAACTTTGGATAACACCGAATCCATCGAGATCACCGGAGAAAACGGCAACTATCAGATCCACACCAACAATCAGACTTACTTCCTTTCCCAAACCAAGTATCAAGCCTTCAGCAAATTCCCTCTCTCGGTTAATTCTCAGAATAACCAGCTGACAGTCTCAACTCCATCTGGAACCAAAGCCGTAACCACTCTTCCCGACCAAACCGTCCAAATACTTTTAGATCGAAACTTTTTAGACGACATCTCCTCAAACGCCACCCCTGCCACCGATTCTGCCAATCTTCAAGACAACATCATCCCCAAACAATCATTCTCTCTCACCCTAACCCCCCAAGGAGAAGTCGTTTATGTCATCGAAGGCACCAAACGACGTCGCTTCTTTGGCCTTGTGCCCATTACCGTTCATAAAACTATCACCGTCTCCGCCGACAATGGTGACTTGATGGCAGAAACTTATCCCAACATTTACTACCGCCTCCTCGACACTCTCTCAATTTAATACCCCTTAGGTGGCTTTAACTTTTTCCCTAGAAAAACCAATTTCATTTGCTTCAATCTCTCAGTTATTCTTTCCACCTCATTCTCTAACTCTTCTCTGGTTACACCTTTAGTTTTAGCCTGGTTCCAGACAACTTCCATTGTCTTTTCAAACCTATTGTTAAAACGCGTGTTCAAATCTTTCCATGCTATCCCTTCCAAACTCTGGGCAACCTCTTTTCGATATTCCAATTCGCCAATTTTCATCAAAAATGCCAAGCCTGGATAACCTAAATACCCTTGCCAATATGTTCCGTTATCATTTGTCATGATTGCTTGCTTCATTTCGTCCCAAAACACCATATAAAACTTATTCCTACTACTCGAAAACACTCTGGCCGATACGACGCCTTCATTATCTTTATCATCTACTTCTACTCGCCCGTCAGCCACTGCTCCCAAAGCCTCATAAATTTTTATAGCTGGCGGCAATTTCCACTCCATTACCAAACAACATATCACTTCCCCACCAAGTCAGCAATTAAATATACCCTCAACGTCCCCATAACTTTTCCTATTCCATGCAAATGAATTGATACATTTGCATTATGTTCCTCTCTAAAATCAGCTATTAATCTTGTTAGAAAAGCCTAAACCAAGTTTAAATTGATTATTACCAACAACTTTTTGTCAAACTCATCTTATCCTGTAAATGTTTCCTTAACTACCAACTTCTCCAAATATTGACCAAAGTCCTCACTCCAAAGCCCCACGCTACATAACCAAAAAACCAAGCTTCCGCTTGGCTTTTTTATTTTTGCTCTTTAGCAAGTGAAGAGAAAGATAGCGAGTTCTTATCGTAATTAGACTTTATCTTTTTACTTTATTCGACCGATTAGTATCACTCAGCTAAACACATTACTGTGCGTACACCGGTGACCTATCAACCTGGTAGTCTTCCAGGGGTCTCTCGTTCCCGAAGGAACACGGAATCCTCATCTTGGGTGTGGCTTCCCGCTTAGATGCTTTCAGCGGTTATCCAGCAGAAGTGTAGCTACCCAGCAATGCACCTGACGGTAACAACTGGCACACTAGGGACTTCTCCATCCCGGTCCTCTCGTACTAGGGACAGCTTCCCTCAAGATTCCCACGCTGGCAGCGGATAGAGGCCGACCTGTCTCACGACGGTCTGAACCCAGCTCGCGTACCGCTTTAATAGGCGAACAGACTAACCCTTGGGACCTTCTTCAGCCCCAGGATGCGATGAGCCGACATCGAGGTAGCGAACCGCGCCGACGCTAGGGACGCTTAGGCGCGACTACTCTGTTATCCCCGGGGTAGCTTTTATTCGTTAAGCCCGGCACCTTCCACAAAGTGCACGAGGATCACTATGACCTGGTTTCCCACCTGCTCGACCTGTATGTCTCACAGTCAAGCGCCCTTTTGCCGTTGTACGTCCAGCCCGATTTCCTTCCGGGCTAAGGGCACCTTTGTACGCTTGCGGTACTCTTTAGCAAGCATCCTCCCCAGATAAACTACCCACCAAACATTGTCCCTGATATAGTTTCCATATACCTTAGGTTAGATTCACCATAAAAAACGAGCGGTATTTCACTGACGGTTCGACCAAAGGCCGAACCTCCCGCCTATACTAAACGATTTTTCATGACAAATCAGTGTCAAGTTGTAGTAAAGCTCCACGGGGTCTTTTTGTCCTGCTGCCAGTAGGCCGCATCTTCACAGCCATTTCAATTTCGCCGGGTCCCCTCTCAAGACAGTTACGGAATGGTTACACCTTTCGTGCGGGTCACCAATTAAGCGACAAGGAACTTCGCTACCATAGAACAGTTATAGTTACTGCTGCCGTTCACCGGGGCTTCGATTGGAAGCAATCACAACAAGTTGCAATCACCCCCTCAATTAACCTTCCGGCACTGGGCAGGCCTCAGCCCGTATACTTCCTCTTACGAGTTTGCACAGACCTGTGTTTTTGGTAAACAGTCCTTCCGTAGTCTTTATCTGCGACCCCGCTAATGCGGGGCTGGGCTTATTGCGAACGTACGCCCAGATTATTTGCCGAATTCCTTAAGAGAGGTTCTCCCGCTCGCCTTAGTCTACTCGACTCGTCCACCTGTGTCGGTTTGCGGTACGGTTTGACTTGATTCTCGTCACGACGCTTTTCTTGGCAGCTCACGTCATCTGGATTGCCATCTATTGCTAGACGACTTTCATTCACTCCTCGCCTTAAACGGACTAACGGATTTTCCTGCTAGTCCTAACTAAGAGCTTAGACGTGTGCATCTTCTTCGCACCGCCCAGATTAGCCAACTGCGTCACGCCCTAACTAATAACGAATCAAACCAAGCACCGGAATATCAACCGGTAATCCATCGGCTACCCCAGCACAACACTGGGCTCACCTTAGGGCCGCCTAACCCTGAGTCGACGAACGTTGCTCAGGAAACCTTGGACTTGCGGCGTTGGAGATTCTCACTCCAATCTCGCTACTCATACCGGCATTCTCACTTGCTTGCGCTCCAGTTCGCCTTACGGCTGACCTTCACCGCCCAAGCAACGCTCCCCTACCGCTCGCCAGCCTAAGCTGACGAACCCATGTCTTCGGTTGATATCTTAGCCTCGTTGAATTTTCGACGCTACTTTCCTCGGCTAGTGAGCTGTTACGCTTTCTTTCAAGGATGGCTGCTTCTAAGCCGACCTCCTAGGTGTCTGAGGAAAATAACTTCCTTTCCCACTTAGATATCAATTTGAGACCTTAGACGATGGTCTGGGATGTTTCCCTTTTGCCTCTGGAGCTTAGCCCCCAGATACTCAGTCCCATGAATCCACTTTCAGTATTCGGAGTTTGATAGGATGCCGGCGCTTACGCACCAAACACCCTTCCAGTGCTCTACCCCTGAAAGTTTCGAACATGAGCCTGCACCTAAATGCATTTCGGGGAGAACCAGCTATCTCCGGACTCGATTGGCATATTACCCCTATCCACAGCTCATCCGAGCACCTTGCAGCGTACACCGGTTCGGGCCTCCGACACATGTTACTGTGCCTTCACCCTGGCCATGGATAGCTCGTCCGGTTTCGGGTCTAAGATTATCTACTAATCGCCCTATTCAGGCTCGCTTTCACTCCGCCTCCGCGATGGCAATCGCTTAAGCTTGCAGATAACCTTAACTCGCCGGTTCATTCTTCAATAGGCACGCGGTCATCCAGCTAAGCTGGACTCCCACTGTTTGTTAGCAAACGGTTTCAGGTACTATTTCACGGGGTCATTAACCCTTCTTTTCACCTTTCCCTCACGGTACTAGTTCACTATCGGTCATGATGTGTGTTTAGCCTTGCACTGTGGTCAGCGCGGATTCACCCGGGAGTTTGCCGTCTCCCAAGCTACTCAGGATACTCCTAGGCTCGGTTTAGGTTTCGTTTACAGGGCTTTCACCTTCTTTGGCCAACTATTCCAAGTTGTTCTCCTACCCTAGCCGATACCATATTAGAGTCCTACAACCCCCAGCTAAGCTGGGTTTGGGCTTTTCCCTGTTCGCTCATCGCTTACTAAGGGAATCTCTTACGATTTCTTTTCCTCTGGGTACTTAGATATTTCAGTTCTCCAGGTGCCCCACCCCTATCTAAAAGACAAGGGTCCAGTTGTGTTTCCACAACCGAGGTTTCCCTATTCGGACACCGCCGGATCAAAGCTTCTTGGCAGCTCCCCGACGTTTTTCGTAGCCATGCACGTCCTTCTTCGGCACATCATACCAAGGCATCCACCGTTTGCCTTAATTTAAAGTAGTCAAGATTAAAGTCTGATCTAATAAGACCTACTGGTTTAAAGTTTAAAAAAACCTTAAACATTTATCTTCTCTTCACTTGTTAAAGAACAAATACTGCCGGGGTATTCCCTCTTGCAGATCCCGTACCGACTCTCTTTTGCTAATCTCTCTGTAGCCGGACAGCTACTCAATTAGACAATTTATCAAGTCGTCTTGTGGGATTAATGTGCTTCGAGTTTAAAGACTCGCGAAAGCCAATCTTTCAAGGCTTTAGCCAATCTTCAATTCTCGTTTGTGGACCTGAGCGGGCTCGAACCGCTTACCTCGTCATTGCAAATGACGCGCTCTACCAGCTGAGCTACAGGCCCAAGAATTAAAGTGCCGTCAGTTCGCCACAGCCAAGTTGTACTCAACTAAAGCCAACCTATCAACGAACTAACTATTCTTTTTCGCTTATTTTTCCCCTAAGCGTTGGGATAAATGGATTTGCAACCGCTTTTATACGGTCAGCTGGATTATTCAATCTTAAAAAGTGCTGCTAGAGACCAAGTCCCTCAGGCAGCTTCACTCACCATGACAACCAATCAGTGCGGTTTAAGTTTTTTCGGGTTGTCGCTTTCAGTTTCTGCATAAGGTTACTTGGGATCTCTCCAAGCGTACTGTATGTTATCACCCCTTATTATTAAATTCAATCCCTGCTCTCCCGCCAATTAGTTTCCATATTTGGCCAGTTCTGATTTCTCAACTCAAGACCTAAACTCAAGTCTATAGTTACCCTGTCTCGGCTCAATTCAAATTTCTCAACCAATTCATTCATCGTCACCGCCAAATCATGCCTCCCCTTCAAGATCTTTCTCATCAAAATCATATTAATCCGTGGCTCATCTCCGGTTTTATCCACAACCACCAAACCCACCATCACCCCTTTCAAGTTCAAGTCTGGCACCACCGCCAAAACCCGCCCCTCCGGTAATTCATTCATGTGGCGTCCTACTTGATTTCTAATCATTTCCTGCCGCTTTTGTTTTCCTTCTCGATCAACAAAAATCATCCTCCCTTTTTTTTCTTTCATTCCAACTCGTCCTCATCATCTTCATCATCTTCAAAATCCTCCCCCAAACTCTCCGCCCAAACGTCCACCTGAGCCTCTGCCTCCTCAAGATCCAAGTCATACTTTTTCTGGATCATTCCTACCAATTGATCTCTCTTACCTTCAACTTGAAGCAATTCGTCATCAGTCAACTCTCCCCACCTCTCTTTCGCCTCCCCCTTAAACTCACTCCAATTTCCCCTTATATCGTTCCAAAGGTTGTCACCATTATCCATATCATCTCCTGTTAACTGCTATTTCTCATAGCCTAATCTCCCTTTGTCGCTAATTGGTCAGAATTAAGTTAAATTTTGGTAATAAACCTTTTTCTTTCGTCTTGTCCTTGATAGACTATAGGCAAGGAGTTTTTATGAACATCAATCCTCGCCATTTTTCTCTCAAAACCAAACTCATCCTCTCGTTCCTCTTACTCTTCACCGCCGTCTTAGCTGCCTTTTACTGGTACTACCGCTCCACCGTGGATAAACTGGAAGCCGCCAATCGGCTCGAATCTCAAGCCCAAACCCTCCAACAAGAAATCGACGAATGCACCCTCCTCATGCAACAACAACAAGGCGAATTCTCCCGCTTCCAATACTGTTCACGCCTGCTCGAAGTCTTCCACTCCAACTAACTTAACCTTTTCTCAATTTTCTAGGTCTTTTAAGGCCTATCTTGACTGATTCATTCGCTGATGGAGCTTAAAACCCAACGCCGCGCCAATCAAGGAAACCATGATGGCCATAGTGGCCGAACTCATCAGGGAAGGCAAAAACAAGTTAACAATTAAGGGCAGAATCTCCATTTAGCCTCCTATTTTTATATTAAGTGACAAACATGTCACTAGGAAAACCCAATATACACTAAGTTCTTTCCAACTTTAAACGCAATTCTCACGGAATTCTTACAAATATTTAATCCCATTAACCACAACCATTCTACTCAAAGCTGCTAATTTTCTCTCAATACCATTCTTCTAAATCTTCTGTCATGCAACCTCTGGCACCTTCTCTACCAGTTCAACTGGCTCGACCATGACCACTTCTTCTGGAACTCCTTCATCGTTTCCAACCGAATTCCGCTCCCCATCACCACCCCTACCATTACCGTCTTTCTCACTTTTCTCTCACATCCTCTGGCAATTCCTTCACTTCATACTTAGCCAATATCTTTCGTATTTGATCTAATGTTTTCTCATTCCATTTACTGGACAAAAGCCAACTAAGATCTACTAAATCTATCGGATCAAAAGCAACTCCCAATTCATTCAACACGTTACTCAATTCTTCCATGTTTTCAGCCCCAAGTAACTCTTGTTTTCCGTCTGATTCGGCTTCTTTTTCCTCTTTTGTATCCATCGGTATCTCCAGTGCACCATCTTCCTTTGATTCCTCACTGCTCTCAGCTTCACCACCAAGCTCTACTTGATCCTGTTCTAGCGACGAAGCCGCTTCTTCGGCAACTTCTTCACTTTCTATTTTTTCTCCTTCAAGTAATTTCTTCACCTGAGCTAGACCATCCATTAATTCGCTTTCTCCATCACCTTTCACCCTCTCTGCCAAAGTATCCAACCAACCAACCAAAGCTTCCATATCAACCCCCTCCAAACCCCCTCGCATTATTTTTTGAACAAAAATTCGCAAACTAACTTTTTCATATCTTTCTAATCCGTCCAAGCCATCTATCTCCTTTACGCCTTCCCCTAATCGATCAATCAATTCCTTTTTTTTCAATTCCTCAAACTCTTTTTCTTGCTTAATCACCTCTGCCTCACTCAAATCCACACCATCCTCCATCCTTTCCTTCAATTGCTTGAGTGCAAACAATACCTCTATCACACTCTTTTCATCTACACCGTACGTTTCATTCTCAATTCTCCTTATCCAATCATTAACATCACCAATGTTGGCCGTCTCTGGGCTGGTTAGCAGTTGTTTAATCTGGTTCACTCCAATTTCACCAAAAGCCTCGTGCATTTCTCTTGCACTCTCAATCCCTTGCTTACTCACTCGCCCCCACACTCTTTCTGGATCTTTTTTCCATTTATCCCATTTTTGCTTCGCCTTCTCAACCAACCCTTTGCCTTCCGATGCTGTTTCTTTGGCTTTGTCAACAACACTTGAAGTTTTTTGCTCCCACCCTGACCTTAAATCTATGGCTTCCTCCACAACAGGTGTCGTTTTTTCCAGCTGTCTCTTGATTACTAACAAATCTCCAGCTTTTTTACCCCCTGCCTCTCCCGCTTGTTTCATCAAATCGTCCACAATTGCATTTACCGACTCAATCGTCTGACTTGTTGCCTCACCTTTTTCCAACACCGCTCTGACCAAATTTCTCTGCTCAGCCAAACCAATACTCTTAGTAGCACCTAAAGCCTGCTTCTTAATTCTTGCTGCTAATTCATCAGGACTCGGTTGTTTTTCCTCTTGTGCCTTCAATTTCCCTAACTCTTGATCCGCCCCTTCCTTCCACTTCTGCCAATTTTTCTCTTTAAACTCTTTCGCTTCCTCGCTCAGTTCACCTACCGAATCTATCAATTTCCCCTGATCATCACTTTTTTTAAAACTTGCTTCCACCTGGTAATCCTGATTCCTCGGCGGCTCGCCCTTGTTTATTAGCTTTCTCACTACCCTCCCCCACAAACCTTCTTTTGGTGCTTCTGGTGTCGTTGTCTCTCTTGCAGGCGCTAAACCAGCTTCTTGCAATTCTCCCACCTTTTTACTCAACTCCTTTGCACTAGGTGGAACTCCCTCTACCGCATGCTTTATTACATCAATATCCATCCACCCATCATTTCAAGTTTGACTTAATCCGTCAACAATCCCTCAAGTTTGAGTAGCCACTTCTTTCTCTCTACTCCCCCAGAGTAGCCCCCCAAACCACCACTACTAGACACTACCCTATGGCACGGCACCACAATCGGCACCTTGTTGGCTCCACATGCTCCCGCTACTGCCCGCACCGCCAATGGCTTACCCATTCTTTTGGCTAGCCCCTTATAACTCACCGTTGTCCCGTAAGCCACTTTCATCAGCTCCTGCCATACTCTCTTCTGAAACTCTGTCCCTTCAAGCTTTACTTCCATTTCAAATTCCCGTCTCTCGCCTCTCAAATACTCCTCCACCTGCTCCCCAATCTTCGACAACTTATCACTCTGCTTTAGTTCATTAATCCAATTCACCCCCACCAGTTTGCCTTCCTCCGATAAAACTTCTACCCCACCCACCAAAGTCTTTATTCTTTCAACTTTCATATCTCCTCCCTTTCACCAACACCTTTCCATTCAACTTATCAACTCCCCCCTCAAAAACCAACTCCCACCCCATACCTATCAGTCTTACATGTTCATCTTCAAAAAAGGCCACTACTGGTACTTCTGGATTTTCTTGCTGGTTTAATTCCATTAGCTCCTCCCAATCCTCCACTCCACTTAGCTTCCAAAACAAACAACCATTAGAACTAATTAATTTCAACCTCACCTCTTCTGCAAAAGGTAATCCTAAATTAAACTCCCTTATCCTCCTTCTCCCCCTTCTTAACTCAATCGCTTCTCCTGCAATTACTTCCCAAGGATAACCTCTACCCTCTCCTTCATTACCCGAAAAATATCCCCTCCTCCTATATTCATTCATGATCGCTCTCCACGAATTTCTTAATTACTCCCTTCACTCCTCTCTCTATCATTTCATACACCCCCTTAAACCCACCTCCATAATACGGGTCAGGCACCCCCACTCCTGGCTCACCCACCAATTCCATCAACAATTCCACTCTAGCTTTTGATATTTCTGGTTTATTTTCTTTGAGCCACTCCACGTGCTCCTGGTCCATTCCTATTATCAAATCAAACTCATCAAAATCACTCTCATTCACTTGCCTGGCTCCACCTTCATACCTTATCCCTTTTTCTTCTAGTAGTCTCCTCGCTCTCAAATCCGCCTTTTCTCCCTCATGCGCTCCCACTGTCCCTGCCGAATCTACCCCCACCTCTCCCTCCAAACCCATCTTCTCCAACTCATTCTTCATCACCGCCTCCGCCATGGGCGAACGGCAAATATTTCCGGTACACACAAACAATATCTTAAACACAATTTCCTACTTTACCCCAAACCTGGCGTTTTCCCAAGCCCAAATTACCCGGACTTAACTTCCGCGATCAACTCCTCCAGTACACCAATATTGCCTGACACTTCTCTACCTCTTTCCCAAATTTCTTCTGCTTTTTCGCTCTCTCCCTCTTGCCACAGTACTTTCCCCCATAAAAACCAATTTTGCCATTGCGTTGGTTCCAATTCGACTAACATTTCTACCTCCTCCTTCAATTCTTCACTAGCCCCCGTTTTCTCATAAAGGTGAATCAACCTCCTTCTGGACATAAAATCTTCAGGTTTACTTTCAGTTTGAAGTTTATAAACCAAAATCGCCTGCGCCCACTCTCCCATATCTTCCAACAACAAACCTGTAGCCAAAGCCGCCATTCCTTCTTTAAGTTCCAGTGCCCTTCCACAGGCCTCAATTGCCTTAGGAAAATTCTCCTGGGTGCGCAACGTATGACACAAATTCGTCCACAACCTCCCCGTTTCCCGCCTCTCTATGTTATACCGATAAAACCCAATCGGCTCCGCCCACACTTCAATTTGTCTCCACGTCAGCCCCAACCAAACCACCAACACTCCGACAGCCATCCACCTCAGTCGTTCCCACTTCCACTCTACACCGGCCACCAACCCGATCATCATCCCCGCCATCGCCACATAAAGCCAGTGTTCATAAAGTAGCGCATTACCGGGCAACACTCCGGTAAAAGGAAAGATAAATATCCACCACCAGGCCATTCCAAACCATATCCACATCTTTCCTTTCTCCCTGTATTCCCTCCACCCCAACCACAATATCAAAAGACTCACTCCTATCATCCCAGCAAACCAAATATTAACCCCCTTCATGATCGGCACCATCCGCTCGTAGTGTAAGCCCGTTGGCCACACCAACACTTTCATATACTCCCAAAACACTCTTCCAAAAGTCATCACCCTCACCCACAGGCTGTTAGTATACTCGCTCCCCAGCGACGAAAACTCATAGCCATCCAAAAAGTTCAATCTGGTCAGCCTCAGCCACACGTATCCGACCACTCCGCCAAGTGCCGCTACCAAACCCACAATTTGAGCTTTATAAGCTTTCCACTTCTTCCACTTTTTCTTTTCCACTATCTCTTTAACACTAATCAGACCAAATAGCCCCACTCCCACCACTGCCACTTCTTTAGCCAAAATCGCCAACCAATATAATCCCACCGCCAGGGCAATTAACTTCCCCTTCCTCACTTTAGTGTTTTTCCCAAAAGCCTCCGCCCAGCAGTTTGCCCCTACAAAAAGTAGCAGCGCATACAAACTATCTCCCCTGGAATTTGCATAAGCTACTGCCTCCACTTGGGTTGGATGTACCAAAAAAGCCACCGCTACCACACCCGCCTCCTCACGTTTCATCCCCATCCTTACTAATAGTTCAAACAAAGCCACCCCCGCCATGCTGTGTAAAACCAGATTAGTCAAGTGAAACCCCATCGGGTTCAATCCCCACACTGCTTTATCCAGAGCAAATGTCAAAGACGTCAGTGGCCGGTAGTAGTTACTTACCTGTCCCACCCCGCTGGTCGTGCTCTCGGAAAATATTCGATCAAACCTGCCCAGAGTAACACTCTCATTATCCACAAAAAAAGCATAATCATCCCACAAAAATCCATTTCCCAAACTCGGCAAATATGCTATCACGCCCACCAAAAACATCAGCTTCCAGCTCAACCACTTCATCCCCCTAGCCTATCATAACTGCTTCGAAAATTGATCTCACACTCTCGCTTTCACACCTTAAATCAACCCTTTGAAGGGACGATTTGTCCTGTTTTCCAGTCAATTTTTCGACCAGGTCTTTTGTTTGCAGGCTCAGCTATCACAAATTCCTCTGGATCCAAAGCTTGTGCGTCTTCAGCAGAAATATCTCCAAGATAAGTTTTGAATCCTTGTCTTCCAACTCTTTCAAATCTAATTTTTCTATTAAAAATCTCGCTTTGATCCATTTCACCATACTGCTCAATACTCATTCTTCCTCCCAAATGAATTGCTATATCCACCATAGTATACCCACCAATTCCCTTTCCGCAATCCCCTCTTTAACTCCAAAACTCCGGAAATTTCTTCATATACTTCTTTCGCCTCTCACCCTTCATTTCAGGAATAAACGGCCGAAAACTATCCAGTCTCTCCAAATTCCGCTCAAAGTGAAACAGCAACTTATTCACATAATTTGCTAAATCCTCATAAGCCTGAATATTTTCAATATAAAAATACTTCTCCTTTCTGTTGCCCGCACTCGATCTGGCCGTAAATGTCCCGATCCCTACCAAAGCCTGAAAATACCCTCGCCCGTATGCCCCAGTATCTTCAATCTTATCTAGCCCTAGCGACAAATTGTACCGATTCCACGGCGTCGTGTAGATAAACTTAGTCAGTCTTCTGTTCGTCAAAATAAACACACTCTTCTTCCACAGTGTATACACCCACCAGCCCCCCACTCCCATAAATAACCCCGCCAAGAATAAAACTGCCACCGACACTAACCCAATTCCTTCCACTCCCGCTTGAGCCACCAGCAAAGGCAATCCCATGCCCATTATCACCAACACCGCTACCACCAAGACAATCATCAACATCCTCAACCACAGCATTACCGTCGCTTCCCGCGTAATATATAAAATTCGCTCATCACTGGATTGCCCTGGAAACTTCAAGTCCCGGTAAGGAAACACAAACTCTCCCACCCTAAAAACGCTATTCATGCCCCTATTCTATCAGTCTTCTCCCCGTTCTTCTTCAACTTCAGGTTTTCTCACACTATCCCAAAACTCCACTCCCCACACTCCATCATCTATTGGACTTTCTGACGCATCCAATTGCTCTTCAATTTCACTCACCCTCATCACCTCCATTCCAGATTTTTCCCATCCTACCAAACTGTCACCACCTTGTCTCTACCTCTCCACTACACACCATAAAATCTTCAAAATTCAAATCTACCTTTCAATTTGTCTCCGCCAAATATTTCCCTCAGTCAAGTTAACAATCGATCGCTTTTCTTCTCCCACCTCCAAACTCCCCCTACCCAAATACTCCAAAATAGACTCCAAATAATCAGCTACATACCCTTTTTCTGCAAAAGCATTTGCTCCACAATCAAAAACAGTTCGTGAAAATTCTTCTCCTGTAGCTATCAATATTCGACACCAAGGTATTTGATTTCTGATTTCTTTAGCCAACACCAAACCGTCGTGATATCCATACAACTCGTTCTGCGTTCCCCTATCCCCCTTATCCAAAACAGCCACTTCAAATTGCCTATTTGACCTAATAATAAATCTTGCTTGTGTCAAATTATGTGCTATTTCCACTTCCATTCCAAGATTTGTTAGTTTATCTTCCCAGATAATCGCCCAATCCCCATCATCATCTACTACCAACGCCCGTATTTTATCCATCAAAATCCTGTTTATGAATATTGATTTCTAGAAAGAAACATTCTCCACTCACACATCTTCTTGTGGGTGAGCCAGGAATCGAACCTGGGACCTCTATCTTATCAGGATAGCGCTCTAACCGACTGAGCTACTCACCCTCAACAAACCCTGATTTTACCATGAACCACCCTGACAAAAAACGCTTTCTGCTTTTCACTCACCCCTATTTATTCTCAAGCTCAGCTCATTAACTACCATATCCAGTACCACCACTGCCCCTCCGGCTATCATCAACACCTCATTTGCCTTACCTTCCAATTCCGCCACTAGCCCAATCAACAAACTCATTCCCCCAAAAATCTTAGCTCCTAAAGATAACCACACATAATCCGCATTCTGTTGGCAGTATTCATATATCTCTTCAGCTCTTCTCATCTACAAAAGCCTAAGCTTTTCATCTCTCTGATCCGCTATCCCCAAATGCTCATAAGCTTTCTCTGTCACTATTCTCCCCTTAGGTGTGCGCTTCAACAGTCCCGCTCTCATCAAAAACGGCTCATACATGTCCTCTATAGTAGCTACATCCTCGGCGATACTTGCCGCTAGTGTCGATAGCCCGACCGGTCCTCCACCATGCTTTTCTACAATGGCCGTCAGTAGCATTCGGTCATTTCCATCCAGTCCAATTTCATCCACCTCCAACAACTTAAGAGTTTTCTCTACCACATCTCTAGTTATCAATTTATGCTTATACACCTGGGCGAAATCCCTCACTCTCTTTAGTAGTTTCAACCCAATTCTAGCCGTTTTCCTCGATCGTGCCGCCAGCATCAACGCCGCTTCATCCTCAAACTCCAACATCAGTTTCTCCGCTGCTCCCATAATAATTTCCGCTAACTCTCCATCACTGTAAAAGTCCAACCGGTGCACCACTCCAAATCTGTCTCTCAATGGTGAAGAAATCTTACCTACTTGCGTCGTCGCCCCCACAATCGTAAATGGTGCCAGATCAAGTCTCACCGTTCTTGCCCCTGGCCCTTTCCCCAACACGATATCCAAAGCAAAATCCTCCATCGCCGGATACAGCGTTTCCTCCACCACCTTGTTCAACCGATGAATTTCATCAATAAAGAGTACATCGCCCCGCTCCAAGTTCGTCAAAATACTTGCCAAATCCCCCGCCCGCTCCATCGCCGGCCCGCTTGTCACTCGAATATTTGCCCCCATCTCCTTGGCAATAATGTGAGCTAAAGTAGTTTTGCCCAGTCCCGGTGGCCCGTAAAACATCACGTGTTCAATCGGCTCACTCCGGCTCTTGGCCGCTTCCAAAGCAATTTTCAAAGCCTTCTTGACCTTTTCCTGACCTCGAAACTCACTCCAACTTCCTGCCCGCAAAGACTGGTAAAGCATTTCTTCTTCATCCTCAAGAGGCTCGACCACTCTCACCTCATCACTTTGAACCATTCTACTTGCCATAATGTCTACTTACTACTTACTACTTACTACTTACTACTTACTACTTACTACTTACTACACGAAACATACCCCAAAACACCCTAGAGAGCAAGTCACTCCACATGGCTCTACTTTCTTATTATTCCCTCATTGATACCATTCTTACATCCAAGTAAAATCCCATTACTCAATCTTTTTTCTCTACCCAATTGAATCGAATCTCCTCTCCACTTCACACCCTCCTCTCCCTCCTGGCTTTTCCTAAAGGCAAATCTCTCTCCCTTCTTTTAGCCCTCCTCCTGATTACTTTTCTCTTCTGGTTCCTTCGCCTCTATAACTTCGACCAACTCCTCACCTTCCACATCGACCAAGCCCAACATTTCTTCGAAGCCAAAGAAATGGTCGATACCCGGACTCCCAAACTGATCGGCCCTATTGTCACCACCCGCATGGTAGACGGCCGTGGCTTCTTTATCGGACCACTTTATTCCTATCTCTTGGCCATTCTAGGCAGCATTTTCAGCTGGAACATTATCGCCATTACCAAATTTCTTCTATTAATGTGGTGGTCTAGTGCTTTACTGCTCACCGTTTGGGTCGCCCGCCAACTTAATTGGTCAATTGCTCTATTGGTTTATCTACTCCTCGCCACCCATCCGACCCTTGTTGGTTATAGCCACATGGTCTTAAACCCCAACTTCCTCGCTTTGTTCTCCATTGGCTTTTTCTTTTTCCTCTTTCGCGCATTCTCCCACCCCTCCAAAGCCAATTGGTTCCTGACTGGCCTATTTACCGGTATTTGTCTGAGCTTTAACTACTTAGTTCTTTCCTATTTTGGCCTCATCGCCCTTGTCTGGCTTTACCAAATCTATCGTCGCCGTGCCCGCATTATCGACCCACTTGTCATCGGATTTGGCATCATTCTTGGCAATCTGCCTTTCTTTATCTTCGAACTCCGGCACAATTTCTACAATCTCCGTACTATCCTTGATCTTGGTGTCAGTCCTGGTGGTGGAGCCAGTCTTATCGCCGGCTACACCCTCTTTGCTTTTCTTCCCCTAGCTGTCTGGATTTTTGCCTACTTTGCTGAATTTCTTCGCCGTAGAATCGGTTTTTTGGTTCCCCTCCTCCTCACACTTATCTTAGTTTTTTATTTCCAAACCTCCACTACTTATAGCCGTACCAGAGGTATCGGTATGCCCAAAGGCTGGAGTGTTCCCCTGCAGCAACAACTCGCCTACCAAATTTGCCAAGACAATCATGGCGAACCTTTCGAAATCGCCGCCATGGTCACTGCCGATATTCGCGCTATGGATCTTCGCTGGTTTGTCCAGCAATGCGCCCAACCTGCCGGCTTTACACAGTATCCCTTCGTCGACACGCTTTATTTAGTCGACCAGGGTTTCTTAGCCCAAGGCATCGAGCCAGGCAATTGGGAAATCGCCAGTTTTGCCCCTTTTGCAGTTAGACAAAAGCAACAACTCAATCAATACCTCTGGTTTTACAAACTCGAACGCCTAAAACCTTCCTCCTCTCCCGCTCTCTGACTCCTATCTCCCCAACTTCTTAATCACTTCTCTCACTTTCTCTTCCTCTCTCATACCAGCAGGTAAACCTCGAAGCACTTCCTCCACTTCTCGTCGTCCAAACCCCATACTCATCAACGCTTGAACCAGCTCTCCTCCATCTGTCTCCGTCAAATCTAGTTCTGCCAAATCTCCCAACTTACTCTTCAGATCCACTATTATCCGTTGTGCGTTCTTCTTGCCAATTCCCGACACGCTGGTAAAAAATCCTACATCTGCCATTGCCACCGCCTTCTGCACTTCTTCAGCTTTCCCTCGATTCAACACATTCATGGCCATTTTTGGCCCCACCCCTGAAACAGAAATTAACATCTGAAATAACTTTAGTTGTTTCTTGTCCCTAAACCCATAAAGCGTCAACTCATCTTCTTTGACATATGTGTGCACATAAACTTCCAAACCTGCTCCTTTCTCCAATCCCTCAGATACCATCACCACTTTATATCCCACCCCACCTACCATCAGTATCAAAGACTTCTCCGCCACCTCATATATTTCACCTTTTAAAAATCCAATCATTTCCCTCCTTTATTCGCCTCATATTATCACACCTTTGACCAACACTTCCGCCAGAGGTTATAGTTACCCTATGCTCAAAATCTATCGTTTCCTTGCCGTCATCATGCTCATCTCCGGAGCCATTATGTTCTCCGCTCTCCTACAAACCTTCGATGCACTCCCTCCCCGCCTCGTTCAATCCCTCATCAATTCTCTAGATCACCGCCGCCTCCGTGAGCCTACCCAATCGCAAATCTACGATATGTTTAATCAATCCAAACTCTGCCGCCAAAACGCCGACTGTAGTTACTCTGTTACTCGCCAAACCCATTGCCAAATAGAAGTCGCCAACCGCTATTACCTCGAAATCCCCGAAGATCAAGAATTTGTTTTCAACCCCATCGATTGCCCCACTCTACCTGAACGCGACTTTGACTACCTCACTTGCTCTAAAAATATCTGCACCAAACACAATCTGCCCTTTAAGGATTTCTTCACTCGTCCCAACCCCTCTCCCCAGCCCTAAGTCGACCTTGTCCTCAATTGACTGTTGATAAAAAAATGCGTCAATGCCGCCGCCATCGCATCCGCCGCATCATCAGATTTTGGCACAGCTTTCAACTTCAACTGGCTTTTTACCATCATCTGCATTTGCTTTTTGTCAGCCTGGCCATAGCCGGCTATACATCGCTTTATCTGTAGTGGCGTGTAGTTATAAGCCGCTACCTTCTTTTTTACTAAAGCTACCAAAATTACCCCCCGAGCCTGCCCCACTCCCATCACCGTCTTGGCATTTTTAAAAAAGTACAACTCCTCCACTGCCGCTGCATCTGGATGATGTTTATCCACCAACTCACTAATTTGATCAAAAATCTCCTCTAGTCTTACATTCAATGAGTCTGTTGGCGAAGTCTCCAAACACCCGCACTCCACCAAATTTTGCCTAGATCGATTTCCTTCCACTATCGCCCAGCCCATCCTCCCAAACCCCGGATCAATTCCCAATACTTTCATGTTCCTATCTTATCTTTAAACCCTTAATACTCAACTCCTATTTCTCCCAGTCAGACATCACTGTCTGTGGCAGCCTCAATTTCCTAGGCATCACTAAAAACAATCCAACACAAACTACAGCTCCAAAAATCCCCAACCATCCAAAAGTTGCGATCTCACCAATAAATTCCGATGCTCCTCCTACCAAAACCGGCCCAAACACAAAGGCAATACTGCCCATCGAACTGGACAAACCCACCAGATGTTTTCTCTCTCTCCCCATCCTACTTAATAAATCCGTATACACGGCATCAATCAAGGGTAAAGCTACCGAAGCCAACATGCCTGCTACAAACACCAAAGCTATCCTAAACGGCAAACTCACATCCAAAAGTTGTAACCCTAAAACCAGACTCGCACCCGCCATCAAACCTGTTGCCCAAATCTTTTTCCGTCGATATATACCCCATTTAACAATCATCCCTCCCGCAAACAATGATGGTAACAAATATGCCGGTATCCACAACCCGCCCCACCAACTCTCTTTCAGCAAGCGGGCAGACAGCACCGCCCCTATTGTCCAAAAACTCGAATCAATCAACGTAAAGATCAATGACAACACCAATATAGGCCAGATATGAGGCAGCAATACTAACCAGTGTCCTATTTCGTCTTTCAAGTTCACATGTTTCCAATCCGCGCTCCATTCCCGCTCTCCCTTTTTGTCGGATATCAAAATAATCATTCCCCCTCCTAAAACCGCCAAACCGATGGCAACCATTAACATCGCCTCTACTCCTATCATCAGCAACCCTCCCGCTAATAGCGGACCAAACACGTAAGCCAAACTCGAAAAGGTTCGCAATATCGCCCACACTCCGCTTCGCCTCTCTACCCTTACCCTCTCGGCCACATACTGCTGTTTAGCAAAAATTAAAATTTCATAATACACCCCCCACAACCCCATCCCCACCAGCGCCAACCATAATCCTCGCATCAAAAACACCCACCCCATTACTCCACTAAACAATATTCCTACTACCACCCCAAACACAAACAGATAAGTAGCCTTAATTTCTTTAACTATCTGAGGAAAGGCTAAATCCACTCCCAGCCCCACCACCGACGAAAAACTCATCACCAAGCCCATCAATAATCCACTCCCCCAAATTTCCTCCAATAGTCCTGGCACCCAGAAACTCAACATCGCATCTGCCAAATAGATGAAAAAAATTGCGCTTACCAAACCAGCCATCCTCAGCCAAAACGGATTAAATCTACCTTGCCATTCTTGTTTCTTCATCTTTCAATCTTAGCAATTCTTTCTTACCAATTTCATGCCAAAACTCTCTCCCCCCTTGAATATAATATATTCATGGTTTCCCTCGTTCTCCTTAACCTTTTTCTTTTTCTCTTCCTTCTCTTAGTCATTTTTGAACTTTCCCTGTCTCACAAGCCTTCTCGTTTTCATCAAACCTCCCTTTCGTTTTCTCCCTTCTTTACCCTGGTACTTGTTCTCATTTCCATGGCTTTAGTCTTGGCTCTAATCCTCTATGCCCCCGGTCATCTTCTCCGCTACTACATCATTTTCCTCATGGGCTTTTCCCTAGTGTCTCATACTTTTTGGCTTTCCCAGAATAAGCATCACCAATTTATCTTTCCTCTCCTGGCTCTCCTACTCTTCTTTGCTCGTTTGTATACCAGTTACGATCTGATCCATAATCTTTTTCTCATCTTTGCCATCTCCTGGCTTGGTCCAGTCATCACTCAAATCAAACTCATCAATCGCCACCGCTTTGTCGTTATCAGCCTCCTCTGGTTTCTCTATGATATTGTCTTTGTCTGGGTTAGTAAAACCAGCGCCCAAGTCCAAGTTAATACCGAAAATATCGGCTTTCCCCTCGGCCTCACCGTCTCCGACAATCTTCTTGGCACGGGTGATCTCCTTTGGTCTTCTTTATTCCTCTCCATCCTGCCTTCCTCCCACACCCGTCTTCACGCCTCTCTCTTACTCTTGTCTTCCAACATCATTCTCAATCTTTTGGCCATCACCCTCGGGTTTTACACCTTCCCCCTTCTCGTCCTCTGGGTCCCCCTTGGCATTCTCTACCTCAATTTTTCCATCAAAAAACCCCGCGTTTAAGCGGGGTAATCTAGCGAATCCAGGCAATTCTAAACCTCTAAGAGGTGGTAGGAAGCGACCATCCCAAACAGAAAGCCTGTTTAAGCTGGTCCCTTCTTGGTCTCCGTGGCAACTACAAGGTAATGCCACGTGCCCAATTTAAGGCTGGGTGCCTAGAGTATTTTTGATCTGTTACCAGATCAGGGTATTTACTTATCCCATGCGTGAGGCTGGGAACCCGTACTCCTTAGAAAGGAGGTGATCCATCCGCACCTTCCAGTACGGATACCTTGTTACGACTTAGTCCTCGTCGCCGACCTTGCCTTAGGCCCAATTCAATATTGAGACTTCGGGCATTGCCGACTTCGCTGGCTTGACGGGCAGTGTGTACAAGGAGCGAGAACGTATTCACCGCAGTCTGCTGACCTGCGATTACTACCGATTCCGACTTCATGGGGGCGGGTTGCAGCCCCCAATCCGAACTGAGGAAAGGTTTGAGGATTAGCTCAGCCTTGCGGCATCGCGACCTACTGTCCTTCCCATTGTAGGATGTGTGTTGCCCTGGGCGTAAGGGCCATGCTGATTTGACGTCGTCCCCTCCTTCCTCCCCGCTTGCTGCGAGGCAGTCCCGTGTGATATGTAACACACAGTAGGGGTTGCGCTCGTTACCGCACTTAAGCGGACGTCTCACGACACGAGCTGACGACAACCATGCAGCACCTGTGTACCACCCTCGAAGGCTTCTCTGGTTTCCCAGAGCGTGCAGGTACATGTCAAGCCCAGGTAAGGTTCTTCGCTTTGTCTCGAATTAAACCACATGCTCCACCGGTTGTGCGCTCCCCCGTCAATTCCTTTGAGTTTTAACCTTGCGGCCGTACTCCCCAGGCGGGATACTTAACGCGTTAGCTTACGCCAGCCAACTCGCTAAAAGCAAAACCTCAAGTTTTACTCTTAGCGAATCGGCCAGCTAGTATCCATCGTTCACGGCTAGGACTACAGGGGTCTCTAATCCCTTTTGCTACCCTAGCTTTCGTCCCTTAGTGTCAGTACAGTCCTAGAAGCCTGTCTTCACCCTTGGCGTTCCTCTCGATATCAACGGATTTCACCCCTCCACCGAGAATTCCAACTTCCCCGAACTGACTCTAGATCTGCAGTATGACGAGCTGGTCTCCAGTTGAGCCGGAGGCTTTAACCCACCACTTACAAATCCACCTACGAACGCTTTACGCCCAGTAATTCCGGATAACGCTTGCACCCTACGTATTACCGAGGCTTCTGGCACGTAGTTAGCAGGTGCTTTCTAGCAGGGTACCGTCAAACTTCTTCCCCTGCCACAGTGGTTTACAACCCGAAGGCCTTCTTCCCACACGCGGTGTCGCTGCGTCAGGGTTTCCCCCATTGCGCAATATTCTCGGTTGCTGCCACCCGTAGGTGTAGGCCCCGTGTCTCAGTGACCTTGTGGGGGGCCACGCTCTCACGCCCCCTAGCCGTCATCGCCTTGGTAGGCTATTACCCCACCAACTAGCTGATAGCACGCAGGCTCCTCCATCGGCGGACAGTTACGTCCTTTCCCCTTTCGGGCTTATGCGGAATTACACCTCCTTTCGGAGGGCTATTCCCCACCAATGGGCAGATTCCTACGCGTTACTCACCCGTCTGCCGCTCCGTCAACCCGAAGGTTGCGTCGCTCGACTTGCATGCCTAAAACACACCGCCAGCGTTCATCCTGAGCCAGGATCAAACTCTCAAGAAAAAATGAGCAAGAGACATAGTTCATCTCTTACTGCTTCCTACCACATCTTAGCTGTTAAGATGTGGATCATTATCCTTACTCTGTTTTCGCTGCGTATTTAATTATTAAAGTGCAATAAAACCAATCCAGGGGTTTTTAGGCCTTTGGTTTAGTCACTCTGTGAGCCTTTCCGTTAGGAGTACTCACTTAAAAAAGTTTGCTGTCAAGAAATAAAAAGCCCCGACTAAGCGGGGATGGTTATCAAGTGGCTTAGCTGAGATTTTTACCTTGTCATACTCAACATGTATCCTACCACACTCTCCTTTAAAATCAACAGCCACCACCCCTATCCTTTTTTAACTTTTTTCAGCCCAGTTAATCCCCACCCTTTCACTTAAAATTGTAAAAGGCTCCAGCCTTTTCATAACATCCCGCTTTATCCACATCATCTCTTCAAACATGACCCCATCTTCCTCCAATTGTTCAATTAAATTCAAATCAGATGCATTGTTTAAATACTGCAATAGTAGAACCGCCAGAATTTCTCGTCTTGCTTCTTCACAAATCTCACCTTCAAACACCTTTATCAAAGTTTCGACAGGTATTAACCATTGGCCTTTTTCCACTTCCTGAATACTCAAATCATCTACACAAACAGAATTCCCCAATCTCTTAACCAATAGTTTTCCATGACTCTCATTCAATTGTAGTTCTGGATTTCGCATTTAGCCTACTATTTTAGGCACGCGTAATTTACCCAATCTTCAGGCAAAATGCAAACCTACCAGACTAAAATGGTCGCCACCTCAGCACAACTCTTTCCTTCCTGCCCCTCCGTCGTCACCCACACGTTATAAATTCCTCTTTCATCTGCTTCCACTCGATCTCCATTCCTCCATTCCTTTTCTCCCGTCGGACCAATCACTTTAATTCTCGTGTCGTCTGCAAATTGTCCCGTGCCGTCGTGAAACGACCCCACTCTAAACTCCTCCCCCCTGTCTAATTCCAGGTATTGTCCCCAATCAGTTTGCTCATCAGGTTGCACTCTAGCCTGAGTACTCCCATATTTACACTCTGCTATTTCACTCGGATACGCTTCTACTTCAACACTCGCCCACTCCATACAGTTATCCCCCCACTGTCCCTCCGTCGTCACCCAAATCCGATACGTCCCAGGTCTGTCAGCCCTAATTGTAGCTTCATTACTCGAGAAATCATGCACTCCTGGGCCCAATACAATTATCCTGGTGTCATTGGCAAACTGCCCTGTCCCATCATGAAACGAACCCACTCTAAAACTCTCACCTTGTCTAATCCTAATCTCCCTCTGCCAAGGCTGGCTAATGCTCTGCTGTACTCTTGCCTGAGTCGAGCTATAGTTACACCCCACCGCCCCTACTTCCGATCCCACACTCAAGCCTGCCAACAACAATCCAAGCACCAACCCCAAACTCAATATGCCTTTTATCTTCTTCATACTAACTTCCTCTGCCCGCAAACTCTAACAAACAAACCACTACCCATCAAGCTTTTTTACCGTTTTCTTACCCAATTCTTGGCCTTTTATGTTCAATTATTTCGACTTCTTTTTCTTGGTAAACTATCGGATTACTTAGTTGTATTTTTCTTTCTTCATATCTTGATAATTGCACCTTCAAAGCCATTTCACTCAATTCTTGGTCATTAAACCTATTAGCTACACGCTCCTCTCCTTGAAGCACATAACCTAAAAACTGAGTCGCAATTGGGCTCATAGTTGCAATGCCAAAAATCTGTACTATTGTCTGAAATGTACTTAAGTCTTGAGTAACAGTTATAGCCGAGAGCAGACCTGCCGCCACTCCTGCCAATCTATTCAATCTTTTTTTATAACGCAATATTTCATTTAACTCCCTTTCGTTTTCACCTAGATGGGCTAGTTCATGTAACAAATTTCCAGAAATTCTTTGGTGCAATTTTTTAGTATCTACAAAATCATCTTGCACTACTCCCCTTAAAAGATTTGGTAAATTTACTCCTACCAATTTCATATCCTCCCGATCCGTACGTTGAGCAGCCGCTGCCTCTATCAAAAAAAATTCATCCTTTAATCCTGACTCATTCATCCCCATGTTCTGACTTGCATAAGCACTCATGTCATTAAAACTCCCGAAAAAAACAATTTCGTTAATCTTTAACCTTAATTCTTGTGCTCTCTTGCTTTCTCCCATTTCCTCTAATCTATCCGCTGCCTCCAAAATCACAGCCTTTCTATCGATATCCAAATGAATCACCCATCCATTGGCACACTTCACGCTGGCCTTTACTCTTTCCGGCATATCCCTAAATTCGCCCTCAATTACTACCCCATCATTGGAAACAATGCCATCTGCCATTCTTACTCCCTTATTACTCCTCCCCCTATCATACACGCCCCACTGTCCTTCCCATCATAAAACACACAAGCCTGCCCCGGCGCCACTCCCCTCAATGGTTTCGGCGTCTGCACTTTTACGCTTCCCCTCTCTCTTGCCACATTCGCTTCCACCAACTCTCCCAAATTTCTTATCCTCACCCACACCTTCATGTTTGAAGCCAATTCTTCTTCAGATACCAGCCAGTTCATCTCTTCCACTTCAAACTTATCTCTCTCCAATTCCACCTCCTCACCAATCATCAATTGGTTTTTCTCAACGTTCTTACCCACCACATATAGAGGCGGCAGTTCCCGAGGTTCCCAGTCAATCACCCCTCTTTCCTTAAGCTTCTTAATTCGTCTTTTATCCAATCCTTTACCCACCCGTTGGCCAATCGTGTAAAACCACGCTCCCTCATGCTCACCCACTCTTTCTCTGGTACCACCAACATCTACCACCAATTCCCCCACTTTCTGTTCCAATCTCTCCTTTAAAAAATCCCTCACGTTAATCTCTCCCATAAAACAAATCCCCTGGCTATCCGGTTTGCCCGCCGTCTCCAACCCGTACTCCTTTGCCCTTTCCCTAACCATTTCTTTAGTTTCTATCTCTCCAATTGGAAATAATATTTTTCCCAACTGTTCTGGCTTTAACTGATACAAAAAGTAGCTCTGGTCTTTTTGGGTGTCCCTTCCTCTCTGCAAGCAGTATTTACTCCCAACTTGTTTTATCCGTGCGTAGTGTCCCGTCGCCACATAATCAAACCTAGCCGGTTTACCCTGAGCTTGCCCAATAGCCCACTCATAAAACAAACCAAATTTAATTTCTCTATTACACACTGTGTCCGGATTCGGTGTTCTTCCCAATTCATACTCTCTATAAAAATAATCCACCACTTTCTTTTTATACTCATCTCGGAAATCCAACACCTTAAACGGTATTTCCAATTTCAAGGCTACTGCCAAAGCATCCTTACGATCCTCCTCCGCCCTACAACCAGGCGCCCTCCAACACTCCAAAAACACTCCGGTTACATCATAACCGGCCTCCACCAGCATTGCCGCCGCCACCGACGAATCCACCCCTCCCGACAACCCTACTGCCACTTTTTTTCTCCCCTGTGTCATCCTGCAATTTTATCAAACCACTTCTCCCAACTATTCTGACTTTCCCTCTTCATGGGTCTTTTCACTCTTCCAGACATCGCGGCCTTTAGCCCGCTGACCTTCAATCTCATTTTCCGGATCATACATCACCACAAACTGTTTCAAATCCTTTCTTCCAATCAACATCGGCAAGTTCATGTGTGTCCTATCCACCACACTCGCCAATGAATTTACCTCAATCCCTCTCATCCAAAACTTTACCTTAATTACTTCCCTTATCTGGTTTATTCCCAAAGAACTCCGGTAATGCCTTGTAAACACCACGTTTTCTTCCTTCAATAAACCCAATTTCTCAGCCAGACCCCGATCCAAACTCGTCCGATAAGCTCCTGTATCCACTTTCGCATCAACCAAATGTTTTTTATTGTTTGAGTCTTGTACTTGAACTTGCTCAAACACTCGCACCATTTTTCTTCGGTGTAACACTCGACTAAAAATATTTAAAACTTTCATTATTTCGTTACCTCCGGATTCACCAAAAACCCTTGCAGATCTAGCCTTCCCACCACCAACTTTATTTTATTCTGACTTCTTGAAACTACCGATGCCGCCGACACCGTCTTCCTGCCGCGAATATAAAACACAATCTCCACTACTCTCTGCCTCCCTTTCTTGAGAGTCCTCTCCCAAAGTTCATGTTCTTCACCCAGTAGTCCTAGCTTTGCCGCCAAATCCTTATCAATTTGGGTCCGATACAAACCAGTATCTATCACCGCCATCAGTTCGTGTCGCTTCTTTTCACTATCCAGTAAGGCTACCTCCTCCTGCGCTCCAATAATCGTTATTCCCTCATCCGCTTTCACCTTATCTGCAAAACTCTCCGCAAACAGTGCTTTCCCCACTCTTACTCCATGATCCACATTCCTGACACGCAGTCCCTCCACTCTCTCCAGTCTCCACTTTAGCCCCGCATCATTAGCAATTTGGATTCCCAATCCCGGACTGGCATTTAATTCTACTACCATCGGGCCTTTATCATTGTGTAACAAAATATCCACTCCACAAAACATCAATCCAGTTGCCTCAGCCGCCGCCACCGCCGTTCTCAAAATTGACGACCACAAAGGAATTTTCAATCCATTAAGCTTCCTTCTTGTCTCCGGCACATACCTCACTCTGTTGCCGTGTTGAACTCCTTTTAAGGTTACTCCCGTCCCCACATCTATTCCCACTCCAATTGCTCCCTGATGCAAGTTAGCTCTACCTTCAGATTCCTTGGTCGGTAGTCTTAACATCGCCATTACCGGCACTCTATTAAATACCAACACTCGAATATCCGGCGTTCCACTGTAAACATACCGTTTAAACTTAGGGTGTCTCGGCACCCTTTCCTCTACAAAGGCTTGATGCCTCGTTCCAAAAGTACTGTACTGTCCTTCCAAAATATCACTAATATGCAGTTCCAAATCCTGTCGACTCAAACGCTCTCCATCCACATCGAGCCAGCTTTCTTTCTCTGGCAACTTCTTTTTGATTATCAAAATACCCTTACCCGCACTCCCAGATGAAGGTTTTATCACAAAACTCGTCTCTATTGTCTCAAAATCAAATCCTTTCACTTCTTCCATTGTTTCAAACAATCCATACAGTTTAGGCACCGATACTTGAGCCTGTTCTAACATTTCTTTGGTCATCAATTTAGAATTGGCTATGTCCACCGCTTTGTCTGCATTCAAAGACTTATACAATTTCTGTCTAGCATTTAGACCCAAAATATCTGCCGGTTTGGCCATACCACCCTCATCTTAATCTAGTAAACTTCTAAATCGCCAATACTCCATTAATCTCAAACCGGAAAACTTCCCCAAAAAGATATTAAATATCGCCACTATCAAAAGCACCGCCTCAGTATTCAAAAGCACAAACAACTGCACCATTTCCAAATTCATCACAAAATAAGCCACCACCGCCAACAACAAAGTTTCCAAAGTCATTTCAATCGCCTCATCCCTGCTTCTTCTGGATTGTACTTCCATAAATGTCTCAGCCAACAAAACCATCAATAAAATCGGAAAGATCGACAGCTGCGTCAAGTCGTTTAAATTCAAGTACGGTGCCGCCACCAATAAAATCACTACCCATAAAGTCACTGCCCAAAGCAGCAATGACGTCCTGGGTAAATATGGTAGTTTCAAACCCCTGATTAGCATTCTAGCCAAGGTTGCCACCAGGATAATACTAAAAATTAAAATAAACCCCGTCGTAATTCCCGTTGCCAATAAACCAATAGACACAATCGCTGGCGTAAAAATTCCAAATCCTCGTAGTCCAATCAAGTGTCTAGACGCCGCAATCATCGCCGTCACGATTGGAAACATCAACAAAAGTACAATCGTGTTTGCCGGCACTCCCGCCATTACTGCTGATCGAATCGACCATCGCAAAAAATTAGTTATCGAGAATTCCCCCACCGGATGTGTCAGAATAAACTGAGCTAACTTTCCCCTTGTTTCTCCTTGAGTCTCAGTCAAATCACTGCTTCTTTCGGTAATTCTCTTCACCACACCACTGGCTGTCGCCTCCATGGCCGCTTCTGTCGCCTCCTGAGCTTCTAGATCTGTATCAGGTGATGGCGAAATCACTACCCCTTGGGCATTTGCCTCCCCTACACTCCTACCCAACAATCCCAACAAAAAGCCCACGATTATTAGTTTCTTCATGGGCTTATTATATCAAGGCTAATTGCTTGAGTAATTACTTAGTTTGTCAGTGCTTCGTCTAGAGCGGTCTGGAACACACTATATGGCTGAGCTCCAACTACCACTTTGCCATTTATGATGAAAGTAGGTGTTCCACTCGCCCCTACTTGGCTAGCCAATGCCAAATCATCATCTACCGCCTGTTTGTATTTCTCTGAATCCAAACAACTTTCAAACTCACCCGAATCTAAACTAAGCTCTCGGGCATATCCAACAAAAACTTCAACCGGATCTCCATTGGACCATTCCTGCTGACCTTCAAAAAGTGCGTCATGCATTTCCCAATAAGCATCTTGATCTCCTGCACATCTGGCCGCCTGAGCCGCTGCATGTGCGTTACCATGAAAAGGCAAAGGTAAATCTCGAATCAAATATTTAATCTTGTCATTTTCCACGTAATCAGACTTAATCGAGGGCTCTGTTTGCTGAAAGTGCCTTTGACAAAAAGGACATTGGTAATCAGTAAACTCAACCAACACCACCTCAGAATCCTCATTTCCCCTCACGGCTGCCGGATTCTCCATCACTCTCTGCCACTGTTCTTCATTCAGTTCAGTTACTTGTTCTGGGGCCTGGGCCTGAGGCGCTGCCGCCTGCTGGTTGTTATTGGTTCCTTGAGCTACCACTCCACCTCTTAGCATCCTCAGTTGACCATAAAAGTAGCCCAAGAAAAAAGAGCTAACTACCAACGCCAACGTCAATACCCCCATCATTTTGCTCTGGGCTTCCATTCCTTTCCATGCGGTCACCAGCCCTTTCAAACCGCCTGATTTTTGTCTACTCGGCATAATTGTCTCCTTCTTAAAAGTTAATACACCTTATCTTTTTTGCTAGTTTCCTGTCAACGGTTTATTTATTTCCTACCCGATATCTTCTTGCATCCAAAATCCTGCCCACTGCATAAATGTAAGCCGCTTCTCTAAAACTTACCTTCTCTGTTTCTTTTAGCCGGTTAACTTTATCAAATGCCGCATCCATTTTCTCTCTCAATTTATCAATTACTCTTTCTTTTTCCCAATAATCCCCGCTATTATTTTGTACCCACTCAAAATACGACACCGTTACTCCTCCGGCATTAGCCAATATATCCGGTACTATTTCAATCCCCTTATCCAGCAAAACCCTTTCCGCCTCAGGTGTAGTCGGTCCGTTAGCCAGTTCCAATATCCACTTAGCCTTAACTTTATCAGTTCTCTCCAAATCTATCACTCCCTCCATAGCCGCCGGCACCAACACATCCACCTCTTGCTCTAACACTTCCCCGCCCTCTCCCCACAAAACTCCTTCCATTCCCTCCAGACTTCCAGTTTCCCGTTTAAAATTAATCACCCTTTCCCAGTCCAAACTCTCTGTCGGTTTTGCTTTTACAGTCCCTTTTGAGTCACCCACAGCTACAATCTTATACCCCTTCTTCTGGGCATACTCCCCAAACCAATAACCCACATTTCCCAATCCCTGAATTGCAATAGTAGTTTCACTTGCCTTCCAACCCAAACTCTTAACCAAAGCCTCTAACACAAAAAAGCCTCCCAGACCCGTGGCCTCCTCTCTTCCTTGAGATCCGCCCAGAACTACTGGTTTGCCGGTAAACACGCCGGGTTCTTTTCTGCCCACCAAACTTTCATACTCATCCAGCATCCACGCCATCACCTGTGCATTAGTGTTCACGTCAGGTGCTGGTACATCCTTCCAGGCCCCCAGTCTCTCACCCAACATTCTCACGTAAGCTCTGGCTATCTCTTCCAATTCACTCATCGTCAATCTTTTCGGATTTATCGCCACCCCTCCCTTACCTCCACCCATAGGCAAATCCATCACCGCACATTTCCAGCTCATCCACATCGACAAAGCTTTCACCTCATCCACACTTACATCTTGATGAAACCTGATTCCCCCTTTAAAAGGACCCAAAATACTATTGTGTTGGGCTCGATAAGCTTTAATTTTTTTTCGCTGGCCAGCAATCACCACATCCAATTCTCCCTCAATTATTGCCTCATGTTCAGTTAAAGCTTTCCATTCTTCATCACTCATCGCCACCCGTTCTCTCACTTGCGCCAATTGCTCCACTGCCGCTTGATACGGGTTCATTCTTCCTCCCTATAATTTTATTTTTTGGCTGCCAGCCATCTTTCAGCATCCAGTGCCGCTTGGCATCCCATAGCTGCCGCTGTTACTGCCTGTCGATATCTAAAGTCCACCACATCTCCTGCACCAAACACACCCTCTACCGAAGTCATTGTGGGAAAGGCCACCAAACCTTGGTTTATATGTGTCTCTGCCAAACTCACCCCCATCTGGCTCAACCCCAATCGGGTTACCAAATATCCTTGTTGATCGATCTCTAAATCATCCCCAAATATTTGCGTCATTGGTTTATGTCCAATTGCCAAAAAGACTCCATCTGCTTCCAATTCCTCCACACCAGTCTCGCTTTCTAATCTAACCCCTTCCACCTTCGTCTCCCCCAAAACTTCAACCACTCTACTATTCCACTTTATTTTTACCTTAGCGTGGCTTTTAACTCTCTCGGCCATAATCTTACTTGCTCTCAATTCGTCTCTTCGCACCACCATCGTCACCTCCTCTGCAAACTTGGTCAGTGCCAGCGTGTCCTCCACCGCCGCATCCCCACCCCCAACCACAAACACCTTTTTGCCTCGGTAAAACGGCGCATCGCACACCGCGCAAGTCGCCACTCCTCTTCCAAAAAGTTTTCCCTCTCCTGGCACATCCAACATTTTGGCAAACGCCCCAGTGGCAATGATCAAACTTTCAGCTCCATATTCTGGCTCACTGGTCTTTACCTCCTCTACCAATCGTTTCACCGTTTCCCTGTCACTCTTTGTCGCCCATTCCCCTTCCCCAGTGCTTGGCAACTTAGTCCACACTTTAAACGGTCTCTGCCTTAACTCTACTGCACTCACATTTTTATCAATAATTTCCGCCCCAAACTTCTCAGCCTGAGCTCTCATTTGAGCCATCAACTCAGGCCCCATAATTCCATCCCGAACTCCTGGCCAATTCTCCACCAAAGTGGTATTCATCAGTTGTCCGCCAAAATTCTCCCCCGCAAAAACCAATGGCTTCAAATCCGCCCTGGCTGCATAAATTGCCGCCGTATACCCAGCCGGACCACTGCCAATAATAATTACTTTATGTTTTTCCACTTAATTCCTTAACTACTTTTATTAATCAGAGTTAGCCTTATTTTTAGGCAGCCTGTTTCAGCAGTTCTTCATAGCCAGCTTTCCCACCAAAACCGATTTTTCTCTCCACTTCTTCCCCGTCTTTAAACAAAACCACCGTCGGAATGCTCATCACCCCATATTCACCTGCTATTCCCTGATTCTGATCTACATCGATTTTAATGATTTCATATTTTCCCTCACTATTATCCGCCAACTCATCCAAAACTGGTGCCGCCATTTTGCATGGTCCACACCAATCTGCATAAAAATCGACCAATACCGGCACTTTTGCTTTTAATACTTTCTCTTCAAATTCATCCTGGTTAATGTGTGTTGCTCCCATTATTTCTCCTTAAAAACTTAATAATGTTTTTTATCCTTGTTTAAATAAAGATTTCAAGATCTTATCAAAGTCTGCCAGTCTCTTCCTTGATTTAACGCATTCCTTCGCTTCATTGGTCAGCAAATCCCTTGCCACTCCGGACAAGGCGCTTCTAACTGCCATAATCTGCTGAGCAATTTCACCACATTCCCGACCTTCTTCATACATTCGTCTCACCGCCGCAATTTGCCCTTCCGCTCGTTTCAATTTATTTAAAGTTTTGTCCATACGTTCACCAATAATACTCCCCCCTAGTATACAAGTCAAGCCTGTCTTTCATCTACCTAATTGGTTATCTCTACCTTATTTCCAATTCCAATTCCCCATTCCTCTACTTTGCCCAAATCCACTTCCAACACATACTTCACCTCACTTCTCGGGCTAAATTGTTTTAAATTTACCCAATCCTCAGGTTCCTCAGGCGCCTTCACTCTTTCAGTTACATCCACCACTTCACATTTTGCTACCCTCCCCGATTCCTCATCACTACACTTGCCTATCCAGATAAAATCCAATCCTATCCTCATTCCTTTCATCCAAAAACTCGGTACATGCGCTCTAGGAAACACAAACAACATCCCCTCACTACCAATTTCATCTCGGTAACCAAGACCTTTAGTGATTTTTTCTGGTGTATCCGCCACTTCCACATTTAACTGTCTTTCTCCAATCTTCATTTGCGTCATTTTCTTTTCTTCTACCGTCTCCCCCACACTTTCATTTTGAGCAATCTTTGCACTACACCCGCCCAAAACAGCCAGCCCCAACAATCCACCCAATATTCCCCATTTTGACAACCTCATCCTATCTCCCATTCTAAACCCTATTTCTTCCCTCATTTTGTCCTTCCCTATTTTTTCTGCTTATTAGCACAAATCCGGCCAATATCATAACCAAAGCCACCATCTGCCCCACTGCCACTCCACCTAATTCCCACCTTTCAATTCTCATCATTTCCAGTCCAAATCTAATCACACCATAACCTATCAAATAAACCCCCAACAGTTTTCCACTTCCAATTCTAAAATTGCCATTTAAATATATTCTCATCATTACAACAAACAGTACCAAATTCAGCAAACTTTCATACAAAAACAATGGCTGAAATCTCTCAAAACTTTCATACCCGGAAAGTCTGTTCTCAATATCTATTTTTATCCCCCAAGGCCAATTAGTCGGCTTTCCATATAACTCCTGATTAAAGTAATTTCCAAATCTTCCCAGTGCCTGCCCTACCGGCACTCCCAAGGCAGTTATATCAGCGTATTTCCATACCAACTTTTGAGTTACCTCACCAAGTTTAAACTTTAAAAACAACACCATTCCTAACAATCCTCCGGCAATTGCCCCAAAAATCCCCAACCCCCCGTTCCATACAGCCACAATTTGATCCAAATTTTTTTGATAATAATCCCACCAATCAATTACATGATATGCCCTAGCCCCCACAATCCCCGACAATACCACCCAAACCACGCCATCTTCTACTACTTTCTTGTCCATTTTTTCTCTTTTTGCCACCCAACCCACAATCCAAGTAGCCGTCAACACTCCCAAGCCAATCATTAATCCATAAACTCTTATCCCAATTTCCTCAATTTCAATCACCTTTACCTCTAGTTAATTATCTAGTCTATTCTACATTCCAAACAATGCCATCAAACTTACAAGCACAAAAAACCCGCCAAACACCCCCACCACCACTTTTAGTTCATCTTCACTCACTTTTCTCTTAATCGGCCAAAATAATTTGCCCATCAGATATTCTTTATCCGACCAGTCCTCTTTAATTCCCAATACTAAATTCAACCCCACTCCCAATATCAAGCCTTGTGCCAGAAGGCTTAACGAGCTGGTCATTAGAAATAGTGCCAGCACCACCCAGGCCCCCAAAAACAAGACATTGTTCATCGCCAACTGAACCTGTTCATGCTTTCGCTCTAGTAAAAGATTCAACCCTTCTTGGTACCGTTTCTGCTTTATCAATCCCCTTACTTTTACGCTCAAATCATCCTCAGGTCTGGAAAAATAAACAAAAATTAACCTGTCTGCCAATCCAAAAACCATACCTAACACTCCACCCAGCAAAAACAACACCATTCCCATTAACGCTTGCCACCTCCAGTTGCTCCGAAGCAAAAGCCCCAACGCCATCACTCCAAAATATACCCCTCCCACCACACCTATTCGTCTATTTATCCAGCCACTCCAATCTTTTTTTAGAGGCGCTGTCCCTTGTGAATCCTTGGTTTGTGTTTGCACTTGTTGCTGTGTTGTCCACGGTTGTTCCATGATTCCATCATACACAATTTGATATCTGATCAAAATATCTAACCTCTATTCATCACCTCCAAACTCATGTTTTTCACTTTCCAGATTTGTCTATTTCTTTTCATCTCCAGTCTTTAGTTGTTTCAATTTCCACATAAACAATGCTCCTGGCTTTTTGGCTCCAGCATCCTTCACAAACGACAGTGCCTTCTCCAACAATCTTCTATCCTCTTTTTTAGCCAGCCTAATATATAAAGCCTTATGCTTTTCGTCATCAAGCTCCATTGCCAATCTATAACCATAATCCTGAAACTCTTGGGTTATATATCCCCCTTTATCCTCCAGTTGAAAGTTTTCCAAAAGCCCTGCCAAAGTCATCAATCCATCACTTTTATCGGTGTTTGTCTTTTTGGTCATGTGTCTATTTTACCTATTTGTTTCTTCGTTGATGCTCCTCAATCAAGGTTGACAATACAATTCCCCCTGCCCCCATGCCCACCACCACCAACCAAATTATCTCTTCCCTCCACATTAACACTAAAGCCAAAATCAACAATACTAGAATCATCCAAATCGACTGCCACAATATCCAATACACCACAAATGAAAACGTCTCCGGTCCCTTTGCTCTCTTAAATGCATACCCAAAGAAAAAATTCCTAGAGGTAGTCGAAAACAATTTATCCACACTATCCACCACCATTATTTGGGTCAAATTCTTCACCCACATTCTTACCCCCCACATCACTGCCCCACCAGCAGCTCCCAAAACCTGAAACTTTCTCATATTTGGTTTATCAGTTAATTTTGCCACCAAATATGTAAATACCACCGTTGCCAAAGCTGTCACCGACCCAAAAACACCTACCTTTTCAATGCTACCCACCAATAACATTACATAAATTGGCCAAAAATCCCCATACATTGAATCATTTATCAATCTTCCCCCCATCGCTATTCCTGCTTTTACAAATGTCCATTCGCTCGTCCAATCTAAAAATTCCCGCCAACTCACCTCATCCAAATGCAAGTGATGCTTTAAAAATAAAGCCGGCACTCCTGCTAAAACCAAAAATATAACAGCCACCCCAAACATATATTCATATCCAAATCTTGAAGCAATCAATGCCCCTATCAGTGGTGCGGCTACATGTCCAAGCTTTGACATTGCATCCAATCTGCCAAATTCAGTTCCCATGTTCTCTTCCTTTGATTCATCTGAAAACAAAGTAAAATAAGTCACCCAAAACGTGCAAATCACCAAACCATTCAACACCCCAGCCATCAACACATACCACAAATTCCTCGTAACACTTGCTTGGGCCAATAATAGAAACATACCCACTGATAATAAGGCAGAAACCAAAAGTGTTCTCCTGTATCCGATTTTTCGAATCAGTCCGTTTCCTACCCCCACTACTCCCCCTACCACCACCAATCTTGTTATCAACCAATACAAAACCACCAACAATAACCCCCCCTTTATTTCACCACTCCAAAAACTCTCTCTACCAACTGAAAAAATAAATATCGAACTCAACACAGTCACCAAAGCATAAGCAATTTCTCTAAAAAAGGTCATTATCCACAGACCTTTTTGATCTTTAATTTTTCTTCTTCTCACCGAAAAAACAAATCTCGACCACAAATTCAACATACCCTCACTCTAATACACCCAAAGCCTTTATATAAGTCTCTCTTTGATTTCTTCAGTTATTTTCTCCAACACACTTTGCATTTCTTCTCTCTCAGCCTTCTTCATTTTCATCAATACAAATTCCGCTCCACTGATTCTTCGTCTCATTTCCTCACTTCGATTGTCCACTCCTATCCTCACGCGCCAAAACTCCTTGGTCTTCAAAGCGTTTTCAACTGAATTCACTCCATTATGCACTTTCGGGCCCCGCGCCCAATCAATCTTATATTCTCCCCAGGATAAGTCCAAATCATCATGCACCACCCACAAACCCTCAGCTGTCACTTCTTCCTGCTTTTTTAGAGCATAAGCCACCGCCACCCCACTTCGGTTCATGTAAGTCAAAGGCTTCACCAACTCAACCTCTAGACCATTTATTTTAACCCACACATATTCAAACAAACCGTTTTTGTTTTTATTCCAGCTTTTCTCTCCGGCCAATCTCTCCACCACACCATACCCCATGTTGTGTCGTGTTGCTTCATACTTTTCATCCGGATTACCCAAACCCACAATAATTTTCATTAAACCCCTTAATAATTCAGCTTCACCATTTTACACTCATAATTACATGATTTGACAAATAAAATCAGCTTTAGGTAAGGTAAAAGAACCATGACGGACACCGCCTCCTCTTCTCAGCCAAATCTTTCCCAAGACCTTGCTGATATCCGTCTTCAAATTGAAAATCTTCAATTACCTGTTTCCGCTTTTCTGGGGATTCACATTAGCCCTGACCAAAACAGTTTCCAAGTCGCCAAAATTGGCGGTCAACGTATTACCTTTCATCGCGAAAACACCTCCAAGTCTCAACTCGAACAAGATTTGCTCAACTGGATCCAAGCTCAAAGCCAAAATCAACTTAAAATTATTGCCGCCGGCTTAGGCAAACGTCATTCTCAAAATCCTCTCGTCTCCAAACTTTGGCTTGAGCATGACATAGTCCCTCATTTAATTTCACACCAAACCCACTCTGATAAAGATGACATTATTGACACTGCTCGCAAAGTCTCTCATCTTTTCAACCCAGACAATTCCGCCAAACCAATTTTAAACGACGCTCATCGAGTCAAAGTCGCCTCCCTCGTCAAACTCTCCGACTACCAACAACTTCTCTCTCCCAACCGTTTCAAACAACTTACATCTCTAGCTCACTCATTTCAGGGTAAAAAACTCCGCTTTTTCTCCGCCACCCCTCAAGGCGGAGGTGTTGCCCTTATGCGTCACGCCCTCATTCGCCTTTATCACCTGCTGGGAGTTGATGCTCAATGGCATGTGCTCCAAGATAAACCTGAAGTTTTTGCTATTACCAAAACTAAATTTCACAACGTCCTCCAAAATGTAGCTGCAGCCAACGTTCGCCTTAACCCAACCGATCAAGAACTATTTAAAGCCTGGAGCCAGGATAACGCCCAATATTTCCAAGACGTGTTCAGCGATGCTGACGTGGTCGTTATCGACGATCCTCAACCAGCTGGTCTAGTCCCACATATTAGAAAACAAAACCGCCACGCCAAAATTCTTTACCGCTCCCACATTCAATTAGAGGCTCACCTCGCCAATGAACCAGGTACCCCCCAGCACGCTACTTGGGAGTTTATTTGGGATCAGATCAAGTCTGTTGACGGTTTCATTTCCCACCCCGTCAAAGGCTTTGTTCCAGCCAATGTTCCTTCAAATTTGGTCGTCACCATGCCCCCGACCACCGACCCTCTCGATGGATTAAACAAACCACTTTCAGCTGAGCAACAAACCTACTATCTCAAACTCTTTGATAAACTCCTACTTGAAACCAACCAAACCCCGCTCGATCTCAATCGTCCTATCATCACTCAAATTGCCCGCTTTGATCCCAGCAAAGGCATTCCTGATGTCCTCGATGCTTTTGCTCAACTTAGGAAAAAGCTCCAAGATTCTCACAAGCCTCAGCTCATTATTGCCGGTAACGGCAGTGTAGACGACCCAGACGGTGTCCCAATTCTAAACCTTATTCGCCACACCCTCACTCAAACAAAATTTGCTTCTCTGGCTCCAGATATCAAAATCGCCCGTCTCCCTCACATTGATCAACTTCTCAACACTCTCCTTCGTGTCAGCCACATCGTTCTCCAGCTATCCCACAAGGAAGGTTTTGAAGTCAAAGTTTCAGAAGCCCTCATGAAAGGTATACCTGTTGTCGCCTATCGGGCAGGCGGCATTCCTCTTCAGATCAAACATGGCCAAACCGGCTTTCTTGCCTCTGTTGGCAACATACCCCAAGTGGTTGATTATCTTCATCAGCTGCTCACAAAACCCAAACTGCACGCCCAAATATCTTCTCAGGCCACTTCAGCCGACCACTTTTGGGTCCAGACTCCCAGCAATGCCATTAACTGGCTCTTTTTGGCAGACCAAGTCTTAAAGCATGGTCAAATCTCCGGAAAAAACCAACCTCTCAGCTTGCTCTTGGATCAACACTTTGCTTCAAGCCTTTCCTAATCCGTCACTTTTTCCCTTATTCCTCCTATCCATATCGGTTAAAATGGTGATCTATGCCAAAAATCGTTTCTATTTTTGCAGCCCCTGAAGGTCATTTAAGTATCGCCCAAGCCTTGTATGAAAAACTCTCAGATCAGGGTTTCGATGTTCACCTCAATCTCTACGGGGACCGTGAATTTATACTTTATCGTCCTTTTTATCGGTCTTTTCCCAAATTATGGAAAATCCCCTACACCCTAGGAGAAAGGAAACTCGCTCGCTTAACTGCCACCAAATATGCCCAGCGCCAATATCTCAAATCCATCAAATCCGATTTAGCCGACCAAAAACCTCATGTGGTTATCAGTACCTGGTTTATGTTCAACCCCATCTTGGAATCACTATCCCCCACTCACAATTTTCTCCACTTAAACCTGGTCCCCGACCCTTGGTCGTTTCACCCCATAACTGTCTCCCAAATCTCCCCCAATCTAATCTTCGATGACCAAGCTGCCACTTTTTGCCACCAAATTGGCATCAAAAAAAACCTTGTTTTCCCGATTGGTTGGTTCGTTCGTCCCGCCTTTGAAGCTTCCTACCAAAAATCCGCCATTCAAAAACAACTCAGTCTCGACTCTCGCCTAACCTTTTTAATTACCGGCGGCAGTGAAGGCAGTAATAAAATCTACGACCTCGTTTCTTCTCTGTGTCAACAAAACCATCGCCTCCAAATTATTGTCATCTGTGGCACTAACCAGCAACTTTTCTACAAAATTTCCAAGCTCCTTTCTTCCTCCAGTCAAACCCGTCTTGTTCCCTTAGGTTTTACTCACCAAATCCACCAATACATGCAGGCAGCCGATTTAGTCATCGGCAAAGCCGGACCCAATCAAATATTCGAGTCAGTTGCCACCCACACTCCTTTTTTTGCCATTACCCACCTCCCCGGACAAGAAGATGGTAATCTTGAACTCATTCAAACCTACAAGCTTGGTTATGTCGAAGAACGTCCCCAGCCAGCCCTCTCGCTTCTCCAGCGCCTTATCCACTCCCCTAAATTACTAGAATCATCAAAAGACCCTCTTGCCTCCCTTGCCAAAACCAATCAACAATCCATAAATCATCTCATCAAGCTCATCGACCAACATCTTGCCAGTAAAAAACTTAATTTCTCCTAATTCACAATCATCATTTGCACCACCACAAAGCTAAAGTAAGCTCCTACTAACACCAACCCCTCTTGTCGTGACAGTTTGCGTTGACTGTATGTAAACCACCAAAACATGGCAAAAATCAAAATATAGAAAATTACACTTACCAAATAAGTCATAGCCTCATCTCCCAACATAACCGGCGAAATCAACGCCACCGCACCTAGAATTAACGCTGAATTTGCTACCGTTGAACCAATAATATTCCCAAACGCCATCATGTATTCTCTTTTTCTAATCGTTCTTATTTCAAACGTTATCTCTGGCAAACTCGTACCAATTGACACCATAAAAAGCCCTACCAAAATTACCGGAATTCCGATCAGCTCCGCCATCGACCCTGCCAACTTAACAATCAAATCCGACAACACAATCAACGCCGCCGACCCAACCACCAACTTAAACATTCCATGCTCGATTTCCCTCTTCCCCAAAACTCTCAACACTTTGTGTCCCCAATCTTCCTCCTCCTCATAATACTCCTCACCCACTCTCTCCAGTCGTGCTTTCTTTTTCCTATTCATGGTGCTCACTACAAAAAACAGATACACCAGCAGCAACACACCCCCATCAATTCTGGATAGTTTCTTATCCATTAACATCAGTAGAGGCAGCAGCGCCACCAAAAATGCATACAAGATATCTTTTTTGTAAACTTGATTTCTTGCCTTAACCACCCCCGACAATACCGCCGCTCCTCCAATCACCAATGAAATATTGGCCAAGTTACTGCCAATCACCACCCCCAAAGGTAACGTTGCCTCATTCTCAAGTGCGCTTGTCAGCCCCACAAACAACTCAGGCAAACTCGTTGCCAACGCTACCAAAAAGGTTGTTAGTCCATAAGCTTCAAACGATGTCCCCTTAGAAAGCTGCTTAATCCCCACTACCAATATATCCGTGGCTCTAGACAAAGCATAAGACAGACCAAGCAATAACAAAGTTAAAACCAACAAAACCATCATATCTGCAACAGTACCTTATTCCCTATTTTTATCTGATAATCATGATGAATAAAGATCCATTTCACCGCTTCAATCATCGTGATGTTAATAAGTCCCATTACTAACAGAAGCAGCAATTCCAGCATACTTAGCGGTACCGTCTCAAGCATTCGACTTATGCTCGGCACATAAAGCCCACTCATCATCAATAAAAACCCGACCAGCACTGCCACCAGTAAAAATTTATTATTAGTCAAATTCTCATTCCATAGATTTGCCCGCAGACTTTTAATCGAAAATATATAAAGTAGTGAATTAGTTCCCACTCCCACAAACATAAACGTCCTTAATGCCTCTACCGTTTCACCTTTTGAGTATAACCACCAATAAAGACCCAATAGCATTAAGTTCGAAATCACCCCCACAGCCAGTATTAAACTTCTGATTTCTGCGTCCAATATTGGTTTATTTCTCGCCCTTGGTTTCTCCTCCATCACTCCCTCATCACTCAAATCAAATGCCAAAGCCACTCCCGGCAAACCATCTTCCACTAAATTAATCCACAATATTTGAATTGCCGTCAGTGGCAAAGGTAATCCCAATATCAAACTTCCGCCAATCAAAATCAATTCCTGAAACGCATCAGTCAATAGATATGTAACCACTTTGCGCATGGTTTCATAAATAACCCTCCCCTCCCGAATCGCCTCTACAATCGTCTTAAAGTTACTGTTAAGAAGTACCATGTCCGCCGTCTGCTTACTCACATCACTGGCTTCATTCACCACCACTCCTATATCCGAAGCCTTCAACGCCGGAGCATCATTAACTCCATCCCCAGTCATGGCTACCACTTCCCCTTTTTCCTTCAAAGCTGTTACTATCGCCAATTTTTGGTCCGGTGTAGTCCTGGCAAACAACACAATCTCACCAATTCTCTTCTTCAGTTGCCTTTGTGTCAGTTCCTTTAATTCGTCTCCAGTTATCACTTGTTCATCAGACAGTTCTCCATGCTCACCTAGAAGTTTCTTTAAGACTGCCACGGCTGTATCTTTGTAGTCACCCGTAATCACCTTAACTTCCACTCCTGCTCTCCTGGCAGCCAACAATGACTCTGCCACCTCAGGTCTTAATGGATCCTCAAACGCCAAAAATCCCTGCCACCCCAAATCACTAAGTTTCTTCTCTACTTCTCCACTCGTCTTAACTCTTTTACTCGCCATCCCAATCAATCTATACCCCTGTTTGGCCATTTCCTTAATTTTTTGTAGTTCCTCTCGTTTTCTCTTCGGAGACATATAAGAGTGGTTTAGTACTACCTCCGGCGCCCCGGCCATACTCACCAAATAATCTTTAGTGTCTCGATTCAAACTGGCCATATACTTATTCGCCGAAGAAAATGGGATTTCATCTACTCGTTCAAATTTCTTCCTCACTTCTGCCACAGTTTTCTGTGTGATTCTTTTTACTTGGGTCTTATCCATCTCTTGTTTAGCCCACGCCGACATTGCCAACCCTTCCTCATCCCTTTCATCGTTGGCTAGTATTGACGTCAAAACCAGTCCGTCTCTTTCTCCCACAAACTCAACTACTCGCATCTTTCCCTCAGTCAAAGTACCAGTCTTATCGCAACAAATCACCGACACGCTCCCCAAGGTCTCAGCCGCCACCAGTTTTCTCACTAATGCCTTACGCCTCAAAATCCGCTGCATGCCTAAAGCCAATATTACCGTCATCGAAACCGCCAGTCCTTCAGGAATTGCCGCCACCGCCATCGCCACCGCTGTCTTGAACATTTCCGCCACCGGCTCTCCTCTAACCACTCCAATCACCATAATTATCCCCGTCGCTCCCACCACAATGTACATCAACACTTTAGCCAACTCCGCCAATTTCACCTGAAGCGGCGTATCTTCTTCCTCAGTTGTGCTCAAACTCTGAGCAATCTTTCCCATCTCCGTTTTATTTCCTGTTGCCAACACCAACATCTCCCCCACCCCTCCCGCCACCGTCGTCCCCATATACACAAACCCCTCTGCTTTCTTGTCATGAGGTCCGGGTATAACTAACTCATCCAAACTTTCAATTTTTTCCCACTTAGCCACATTCTTAGACACCGGCCGACTCTCACCGGTCAATAACGCCTCATTCACCGACAGTAAATTCTCCTCAATCACCACTCCATCAGCCGGTATACTCCCTCCCGAATCCAAAAGCACGATATCCCCCGGCACCAATTTACTCATCAATATCTTCTCTTGCTTTCCATCCCGTCTCACCCTTACTTGTGGCTTCAAATAACTTTTCAGCGCCTCCAACGACTTGGCCGCTTTCCATTCCTGCCAAAACCCCAGCGTTGCATTCACCACCACTACACCCAAAATTATTGCCGTGTCCAGCCACTCTTTCAAATAAATGGTTACCGCACCGGCAAACAACAACACATAAATCAATGGTGACATAAACTGCGATACCAACAGTTTTCCCACCGAATACTCCCGCTTTTGTTCAAACTCATTCGCCCCCACCATCACCAATCGCTTTCTGGCTTCTTGGCTACTCAAACCATATTCCAAATCAGTTAAGGGCAGTTTTCTCACTCCCTCATCGTATCAGATATCCCGTCCCCACTAAACAATCAACTCAAGTAAATTTTAACCAACTCTACACAATCCTCTTCAACTCTTCTGCGCTGGTCGCCTGTTCTGGATCTTTATCATCTCTAAACTTAACCAGTCTTGGAAATCTCAATGCCAATTTTGCCGTGTGTATCGGAGATTTAGTAATCTCATCCGCCGCTATCTCCACAACTAGCCCTGGAGCCAGCCACACATCCGCAGCTAAATTCTTGACCACCTCATATTCCTTCGGTTTTTGATTTACCGCCAGCTTGTCGGCTCTAGACTTCATCTCTCGCCATTGTTCATCTGTCAACCCCGTCCCAATCTTAGACAAGCTATAAAATTTACCTTCTTCAAATCCGTCTCCCTCCCCTCTTACTCCTACCAAAAACGCACCAATCCCAAACCTCGATCTTTTACCCCTCCCCGCGTAATACCCTAAAACCATTGGGTCTACCGTATCCGATAATTTAGCCGCCGAACCCTCGATTTCTTTAAACTTCACCCAACTCCAACCTCTTCTGCCAGGCTCATAGACTCCATCCCACTTTTTCACCATCGCCCCTTCTAAGCCCTCAGCCAATTGATGGGCATGATACTCTCTTATCGCCTCTGCCCTTTCGGTTACCAACACTTCAGGCACTTCTAGTAACTCTCCATTAACCACTGTCTCTTCCAATATTTTTCGTCGCTCACTAAAAGGTAGTTTCACCAAACTCTTTCCATCTTTGTACAAAATGTCATATACAAAAAACTTAATTGGTATCTCTTTAGCCGCTGCCGCAATTCCGTGTTTTCTCTTCCTCTGTATTGTCTCCTGAAACGGTCGCAGTGCCCCGGTTTCGGGATCAATCCCCACTCCCTCACTATCCAAAATCACCTCTTCTGCTTTCAAGTACTTCCCCACTTCCATTAGTTCCGGAAACATCTCACTCGTCTCATCCAAGTTTCGTGTAAAAGTCCTCACTTCCTCATTCATTCCCAGGTTTAATTCCAATAAGCTATCTTGTTCTTTCTTTGTTTCTTCTCGACCCATTCCTCCTCTTCTAAAATGTATCTGAACTCTTGTTCCGTCATACTTAGGTTCCACTGCCACTTTTCCCATCTTCTTAACCATCTCATCCGCACTTTTAAGTCTTTGTGCCAGTGCCGGAATTACCGGTACTCCCAATTCCACCTCCACTCTCTCTTCAACCTCATCACCAGAAAACTGTTTTACTAGTCTTGCAATTTTACCGATATCCGGGGAAATTTGATACGCCCCCTCCAATTGTTTCCGTTTCTCCTTTCCGCCAGTCTCCATCCATGAAAGCGCATCCAGAATCGTCATATCCGAAAATCCAAGTCTCAATTTCCCCACCACCATCCTGCCTACATACTTACCAGAAATCTCATCCAGCTCCCTAAATAATTCTGCCAAACCTGCTACTTTCCTTTCTTGGCTCCCCTGCCCCTGATCCGTGGCGATTTCAACCAATCGTTCATAGACATCCAAAATCCCCAACCCATCGCTTTCAGCCATTTCTTGAGAATTTATGTTATCGATCTTAAATCGACCCACCACTCCCCCCAAATCACCCAACTTATTATATTCTGCCCTTACCGCTTCTACGTTTAATCCAAACGCCAAGGCTATCGCCCTCATCACCATCTTTTCTGCCAAATTAAATTCCAGTCTGTCAAACTTGGGTCTCAATTGCCCCAAGCTCAAATTCACCACTACCGAAATCTCCTCTTCACTCACCTTGCCAAACAACTCTGCCAACAACGCTGTCATCTCCAGCCGAGAGGGTGTTTTCTCTAACCTCTCAAAATAGGCTGACAATTCACTAAATTTCATCCTATCTCCTGTCTAAATCTCTCTGATTTTAACCTCTTGGGCTATACTTTGCACACCCACTCAGTACTCAAACTCTCAATTCTTCAACACGTAGTATGCCCCTTTAGTTTTCCCCTTCTTCTCCACCACTCCCTTATCAATCAAATCTTTAAAGTCTCTAAGCACTGTGTCCGGTGATACCATCGGCAACAAATCATTCGCCTCCGGTGTTGTCAGCTTACCCTGCTGGTTGAGTACTTCAATCAACTTTATCTGCCTCTCACTCAAAGCCACCTGTTGCCCCAGAGTTCCCTTTAATTTCATATCTCTCGACAACTTCAACACTTGGTTTTTCACTGCATCTAATTCATTAGCCAGTCCCCAACAAAAATACTCCAACCATTCCGTCAGATCCATACTCTCCCCTTCACCCACACTCGCCAAAGCCTGGTAGTATCTCAATGCATCCCTGTCAAAATACTCTTCCAACGAGAAAAAGCGCTTTACATCATACCCTTCTCCATACAACACCAAAGTTGCCAAAGCTCTAGCTGCCCGCCCATTCCCATCCGTAAACGGATGAATTCTAACCAATTCATAGTGAGTTATTCCTGCCCGCAATACCGAGTGATGTGCCCGACCGCTATCGCTGTTTAACCAAAAGAAAAACTCTTCAATCGCAATCGGCACCTCAACCGCTGGCGGTGGCATAAAAGTCAGTTCTCCTGTTTTAGAGTTTCTTATCGCCACCTGCACTTTCCGGTATTGGCCCGCCTCATCCTCCGGCAGAATTCTCTCCACCGCCTTTCGGTGCAAAGTCTTTAAGATGTCATCAGAAAAGGTTACTGGCTGGGACAATTTCATTCCCCACTCCTCAATCCACCCTAATACATTCCTATAATTAATCACTTCCTGCACATCTCGTTCTCGCCCGCTCATTCCCGCTCTCTCTGCCACCGTTTCTGCTCGCTCTCCGTCCATTACCACCACTCTTTCAGCCTGAGACAGTGACAATTCATTTCCCTCTATCGCCGTTCCATGATGCACACTTCGCACCAATGCATCCTGTCTAAACTTAGCCTCCCATGCTGGCACCAGCGCGGCATGCTCAACCACTTCCCTTGCGCCATCAATCTTGCCAATGCTTTTTAAGATTTGGTGGGTAATTACATATCTGGGTTCAAACACTTATTTCTCCTTATACTCCCTAGAACTGCTTCCCTATTCTTGCATTTCTTGCGCTAATTCTCAAGCAGTTTATGCTACACATTAATACTTCCTTGTGGTCCGTTTTCTTTTCAAGCAAAATTAACAAATGAACCATTTAGAAAAGGAAAAAATTACTCTCGATTCTCCCTCTTTGACAGTAGCAAAGCTTACAAACTTGCTTCACACCATCGATCAATTTTTTTTCCCATCTATTGATCCCGATTTTGATCCCACGTTGGAAGGTACCGAAGTTGCTCCTAACACTTATCTTATTGGTCAAACCTACTATCGCCTGGATGAAAACCACCCTCAATTTAAAGATTATTCCCTCCAAACGCTCGATTCTGCTTCCTAGCCTTTCTCAGCCTCTCCTGCTAAAATCCCTTCATGGCTAAAAAAATCGCAGTCCCAGAATCCTCTAAAGAATTGCCCCTTGCAGTAGTTAGACAAATGATCACCCTTGCCACTTCCGGCTTTGGTTTAGTGGCTGCCCTAGCCTGGAACGAGTTTGTCAAATCAGTCATCGAAGGCTATATCCGCCCCTATCTTCCCTCCGGCTCTCCGGTTATCTCCCTGCTTATTTATGCCATCATCGTCACTTCCTTGGCCGTTATCATCACTCTCCAACTCGCCAAAATCGAAAAACGCCTTCAACGCGAAAAAGAAGCCGAAGCCGCCAAAAAATAATCCTATTTCCGACCCAACTCCTTGGCTATTTCTTCCACTAAATCACTGCTGTTATAGTAAACTCCCACACTCTCATAAAGCCTGTCTGCAGCCTTCTTCAATACGAAACTTGAGCTCCCTGCCGCCACCATTGGTTCATTTCTGGCTAACATTCCTCCCACCAGTCCTGCCAACACATCCCCCGTTCCTCCCTTAGTCAAACCTTCATTTCCTCCGACTATCAAAACACACTCATCCCTCCTGCACACTATATCCTCCACGGATTTAGACAAAATTGTTACTCCCCCCAACCTTTGTGACAGGTCAGACAAGATTTTACCCCTTTCTTCTCTTATCTCCTCATCTGCTCTGTTCTGCATTTCCTCTAGCCGAGTCTTAATTTCAATTAGCCCGAGCTTTTCCACCAATCGTTTCAATTCACCCCAATGAGGTGTAATTATCATGTTTTCCGTCAGTTTTGTCGGGTCACATTCTTGTAATGCCCCACCGTCCACCACCCACTTTTTATCAGGAAACTTGCCTAGTAACTCATTTACAATCTCCTCTGTGCTTCTTTCCCCCTCCATCAAGCCTTCTTTTCGAGGCATTCCCGGACCGATTATCACCACATCATCTTCCTTAATATAACTCTCCACCTCACCCCAATCCACCACAATCCCATTCCAAAAGCCTCCTTTAATTCTCTTTCTCACCACTTCATTATTTTCATTAGCACTCGACGTAAAATGTACCAAGTCCACTATTTTACTCGCCACATCCGCACTCCAAAAAATCGATGCATGAAACAACTTGCTTCCGCCTATCACCAACACCCTTCCGTTTTCACCCTTATGTGAGTCCTTAGCTGGACGCACTAATTTACTCAAATCTTCTCTGGTAAACTCGCTCATTTTCATCTTCCCAGTTTAGCATAACCACCCCAAAACATTTGCTACAATCAATCCAAATGAAAATCCTTGTTCTCCTCTTTCTGCTCCTTCTTATCTCCACTCTCCTACCCACTATTTACTACCAACAGACTACCACTTGTCTAAATGAAACTGATTGCACTACCCAATCAGACTGGCTCACTGGTCCCAGCCTAGCTTCCCGATTCTTCAACCAACTCAAAGGGCTTTAGTCTCCTCTTTCCACCCCAGAATCAAACTCTCATCTGTTTATCACTAAACTTTTCCTTAGGTTTTCAGCGGTATACAAACTCAGCCATCTCCGCCTCATCCCCCAATTCTTCTTCAATTCTCATTAACTGGTTATATTTGGCCACCCTATCGGTTCTAGCTGGTGCCCCCGTTTTAATCTGCCCCGCGTTTGCGGCTACTACCAAATCTGCTATAAACGCATCCTCCGTCTCCCCACTTCTGTGAGACACCACTGCCGAGTATCCACTCTCCATCGCCAAATTAATCACATCCACTGTCTCCGACAGAGACCCGATCTGATTAAGTTTCACCAAAATTGAATTTGCCACCCCAGTTTCAATTCCTCTCTGAAGTCTCTCTGGATTCGTCACAAACAAATCATCTCCTACAATTTGAATTCTTTCTCCCAGCCTCTCCGTCATCATCCCAAATCCATCCCAGTCATCCTCAGCCAAACCATCTTCTATCGATCGAACCGGAAACTCATTTACCCAACTTTCATACATCTCCACCATTTCCTCATTAGTCAAACTCCTTCCCTCGCTTTTCAGTTCATATTTGCCGTTTTCGTACACTTCACTTGCCGCCGGATCTAGTGCAAACACAAAATCCTCACCTAACCTAAACCCTGCCTTCTCCACCGCTTCACTCAAAACTTCCAATACCTGTCTATGTGATTCCATCTTGGGCATAAATCCACCCTCATCTCCAAGCCCAACAGGCAAACCTTTCTCATGCAAAATCTTTTTCAACACCTGATAAACTTCCACTCCCCATCTCACCGCTTCAGTTACTTTTTCCGCTCCAACTGGAAATATCATAAATTCCTGCAAGTCCACCGAACCCACTGCATGCTTACCGCCATTTAATACATTCATCATCGGTATTGGCATCACCCAACCAGCCTTCTCTTTCCAAAATGTTTCTCTAAGATACGCAAACAAGGGCATCCCGTTTTCCGCCGCCCCAGCCCTTGCTACCGCCAACGAAACAGCCAAAATTGCATTGGCTCCCAGTTTCTCCTTGTGTTCTGTTCCATCCACTTCCAACATTGCTTGGTCTACTGTCCGCTGCTCCGTCGCCTCCATTCCCACAATATTTTGAGCAATAATCTCATTGACATTCCTCACGGCATTTTGCACTCCCAAGCCTTCATATCTTCCCTTGTCACCGTCTCTCAACTCATGTGCTTCATGGCTTCCAGTCGAGGCTCCGGAAGGTACCGCCGCCCAGCCACTCACCCCTGACTCCAACTCTACATTTGCCTCTATTGTCGGATTGCCTCTCGAATCCAAAATCTCCAACGCTTTGATTAACACTATTTTTCCAGCCATAATATCCTCTTATCTAATTGGTTACACCGAGCTTAATTATACCGTTCTTGCCTAATTTTCCCAACCAAATTCACATCTTCAACGGCTCACCCAGCCTAAGCAATAAGTTTTCATTGGTGCAGGATAATAAGGCTTATTCACACTCAAACCCACCGAAGTCAATCTTATCCCCTTACACACGCATTTAGTCAACGCATATCTCTGCTCATCATAATTAGCCACTGCTTCTCCGCAGGCTGGCACCGGTAGCTCTAAAGCACCGATTATATACCACAACCCGATTTTTAGTAGATACCAAGAAAACAAAGTGATCAACCCGATGCTGCCAATTTGCTTTATCTTCTCCCACCAACTCTTTTCTGCCACTTTTACATTTCTTAATTGAAACATGTTCACTCTCCTAAAATCACGATCTAACTCATTATAGTCCGTATTCACTTCGTCTTAATAACCAAAAAAGTCGTCTTTTACAATACTTCCCATCGTTTCACATCTTTAACTTTTCCTCATATAACGGCAAGTAATCTACCTCTTCGCCAACCAAATTGCTTTCATACACCACCACTCTCTCCACTTGCACCCTGTGGGGTATTTGCCAATTTATCTTTTTGGCAATTTCCTTCCCTATTTCGCCCTTCAATTTCCAACTGGCTTTCGCCTCAACTCTCCCCAAAGTTACATGCGGTCTAAACGCTTGAAAATCATCAAAGCCCAATTGTTCCAACTCCAACTTAATTTTCTTCCTCAGTGAAGCCAAGCTTTTCAAATCCCCTTTTAGTCCCATCCACACCACTTTTGGCCAAACTAAATCAGGAAACGCACCCAATCCTTTAAATTCCAATTCCATCTCCCCCACCCCCACACACGCCTTCTTTACCGCCCCCACCACCACCTCTATTCTGGCCTCTTCAACTTCACCCAAAAATACCAGTGTCACGTGCCAGTTGTCTCTCTTCACCCACTTTACCGGCCAATGCTTCCGCTCCAGTTGTTTCATCACTTTGTCTATTCCTCTTTTTGCTTCTTGTGTTAAAGGCACTCCCACAAACACTCGCTTCATCCGCTCATTCTAACAAACTAGCCTACCCCCTCCACTCCAACCTTACAATCTCTGTCTTAATTTGTTCCCCACCCTGATATACTCCTACTTTTACTTCCACTGCCTCCCTTTCGTAGTCCATCGGGTCAAACATAATTTGACCACTCCAACTGTTTCCCTCACCATTCAATCCACAAAACATAGTTTGCTCCCTCACGCCTCCATCTACTACCCAAGCATAATCACCTGTAATAACTAAGTCAAAGACTCCATCTCTACCTCTGTCCGGTTTTTTTACTGTCAGATCATATACTTTATCTCTCCCTACCTCAGTTACTGGTTCATGGCTATCAATCCCATGCGGCAACACCCTAACCCACTCACCCTCTTTCCATTCTTCCTCCTTCATTTCTTGGTCTCGATCCACATCCTCGCCTTCCACTCCCTTATAGATTTTCTCAATTATTCTCAAATCTTCAATTCCCATACACTAAACTAACATATTCACACTTCACAATTCAATCACCTTCATCTCTTTGCTCCACACCGGAATCTGTTCATTGTCAGCTGTGGTGATGATTGTTTGCTGTCGCTCCAGTTGTTCCCAAATCAACTGCCGATGCCCTCTGTCCAATTCCGACATAATGTCATCCAAGAGTAAAATCGGCCTTTCTCCACTCATTTTCTCCACAAATTCCATCGACAAAAGTTTAAGCCACAACACCCCCAGTCTCTGCTCACCCCTGGATCCAAACGCCATCAAACTCCTTTCCTTTCCCTTCATCACCTTCTTCACTTCAATATCATCCCGGTGCGGCCCCACCAAAGTGTAACCGGCTGCCAATTCCTTTTGTTTATACTCCTCCAACCGTCTCTCGCTCATCACGCTCACCTCATAACTCGCACTCAAACCAAATTCTTTGTAAGTCTGCGTGTGATTAAAATAGTCCACCATCGCCCTCCTCTTCTCTTGCACATAAGTCCCGTTTTTAATTACCGACTGGTCCCAGTATCCCAAGGCTTGCCTCCCAGTCCTTCCTTCTCTAATCATCTCCAGAATTTTATTCCGTCTTCTCAAAGCATTTCCATAAGCCTTCAGGTTTCTCCCGTACTCGCCATCAATCTGTGTCAGCACTTCATCCAAAAACTGTCTCCTCCTGGCCGGACTGCCCTCCACAATTCTCATGTCCTCCGGCCTAAACACCACGGCAAATAAGTTCTCCATAAACTTACTCCTATTTCTCCCCACTCCATTTACCAAAAATCGCCTTTTATTCACTCTCTTGCCTGCCACTACTCCTCTGGTAATCACAACTTGTAGCTCAGTTTCCTCTTCCTCTCCATTACTCACCTTTGCTCCCACATGAGCGACCTCTGCTCCAAAGTTCACCATCTCCTCCACTCTTCCCTCCCTAAAACTCTCACCGGTGGATACCAACCAAATTGCCTCCAATACATTAGTTTTACCCGCTGTGTTTGGACCCACAATGATATTTGTTCGCTCTAAATTTGCTTCAAAAGCTACATGATTGCGAAAATTCATCAACACTAGTTTATTAATCTTCATGTGCTTGGATTCTAACACTCCTATCTAATCCGCTTTCTCTCATAATCCTTATTCCCTCACCATCCAAGTGTATGCACATCCCTGCAATTAAAGCATTTAACACTACTAGGGTTTTTAGCTCTTCATCAAGATCATTGAATCCAAACCATCCATCCCCCATCCGAATTTTGCCAGTCTTCGTTGCTTCTACCGCCAACCTCACTCCCTTTTCAAAATTCAACCCTAATTCTTTTAAACTCTCTCGTTCACTCACCAGTTCCACCCAGTCTCCCCACAACAAATACCACTTTCCCAAATCGTTGTTAAACTCCTCATCTTCATAATCTCCAAATATGGCAACCAAATCTCCAATAAATTTTTGCTGCCTTTCACTCATGCTTTAGTCTAGCCCACTCGTCAACAAACTTTTTCAAAAAACCTCCATCATCCCCAGTCTCCAAACCTCTAAACTCTTCTGGTCTAACCCACTTCCACACCTTGTGTTCGCTAGAAAGTCTCACTTGTGTTCCGCTTGCTTTTCCCCACCAACCAATTACCACCACCTCTATCCCCTCAGGCTTACTCCCCATGCTCGACTCCACTCTCAAAGGTTTGATATCACCAATTTCCAATCCTGTCTCTTCTAACACTTCCCGTCTAACACTATCATGAATCTCCTCCCCAACTTCTAAATTCCCTCCTGGCAAATCCCACGCGCTTGGCCGTCGACAATCACTATCTTGCCGCTTAAGTGCCAACACTCTACCCTCTTCATTTACTACCACCACTTTAGAAAAAACTTTTACCTTCTCAAGATACTTCATTCTTTCTCCTCTGGCACTTGGGACACCAATATGTTCCCCGCCCTCCTAGTTTTGCCTTTACCATTTCTCCTCCACACCCTTTTCTCAAACATCTCTCTCCTTCTCTTCCATATGCCAAAAAATGTTCCTGATACTTGCCCCCCATTCCGGCAATATCTACGTAATTACTATAACTTGCCCCACCTAGTTCAATTCCCTTATGTAGCACCTTTACCATTGCCTCGTGCAATCTTTCCACTTCCTGCTTTCCCAAATCTTTAGCTGGCTTAAACGGATCAATTTGGGCCAACCACAACGCATCGTTGGCATAAATATTTCCCATCCCTCCCATCTTGGCTTGATCCAAAATCACCAATTTAACTGGCCTTGTAGATTTGCCTAACACCCCTCCCAAATACTCCACCCCAAACCTCTTATCCACCACATCCGGCGGCAATTGCCTCCGAAGGACCAAGAACTCCTTACCACTTACCAATCTCCACCAGCCAAACACTCTCATGTCATTAAAATATAGCCTGGCTCCGTCTTCAAATCTCACTACAATTCTCGTGTGTGTACTCGGCAGTTTACCCACCCAGTCTCCACTTGGATGTCCTCCCACCACTCTGTCATTACTCTCCTTCTCTACAAATATCAACTGGCCAGTCATTTTTAAGTGAATTAACAGGCGCCTGTCTCCAGTCTCAAACTCCACCACAATCATTTTTGCCAGTCTTCCCACGCTCTTTATTTGCTTTCGATTTAGCACATCCAAGCCACTTCTAGCGCTTTTTTCCCGTCTGACCTCAACCTGAGCGATTGTTCTGCCGACAAGTACTTGATCTAACTGCTTGGCAATAGTTTCAACTTCAGGTAATTCTGGCATCCACAAGCCTCCTAAAACTTATACTATTCTTCCCACTCTTTCACCGTCGCCGTAGTTTTTCTTCCACAAACGCAACCATCTCTTTTTTAAATCTTTCCTTTCCAAACTTCTCTCCATGTTTTCTTATCTGAGCCGGACTAAAACTCACTCCCTTTTCCTCCAATTTCCTTATCCCGCTAGCCACACTCTCAGCCGTCAGTTCATCAACAAACACTCCAGTTTTCCCCTCCAACACCGTCTCCTGATATCCTCCCCCTCTGAAAGCTACTACAGGTGTCCCCGCCATCATCGACTCTACCGGAGTAATTCCAAAATCCTCATCACTTGCCAACGCCAAAAATCCCTTAGCTCCTCGATACAATCCAGCCAATTCCTCATCCTCAAGATACCCCAAAAACTCTACCGTCCCCCCTGCAGCCTCTTTCAGTTTCTTCATCTCTCCACTCCATCCAGCCGCCGCCCCAACTACTTTCAAAGGCACTCTCAACTTGTTGGCTGCCTCTACTGCCAAAGACAATCCTTTTCCTCCCACGATCCTCGATATTACCAGATAATAGTTACCCTTCTCCTTCTCTTGGCTACCCACCAACTCTACCGGTGGATAAATCACATCTGCTTCTCGTCTGTAAAACTTGTTTATTCTCTCTCTCGTGTTCTGCGAGTTTGCAATAAAATAATCCACTCTCTGGGCGCTCAAATAATCATATTGCCTGAGTCTGTTATTCACTACTTTGGCATATTGCCTCACCATCCAATATTTCTGCCACTCCACACTTGTGGGATATCCATACAAATACCTTGGTGGCGTATGGCAATAGCAAATATTCAAGGCACTATCTTTGGTTATCACTCCTTTGGTGATATACCAAGACGCGCTCGTCACCACCAAGTCATAGTCTTCAAATGTAAAACTCTCCCAGATGTAAGGTGCCAAAAATCGTAGCGGACTATGAAGCTTACTTCTAAACCCAGGTATCTTCGCCGCCCATGACTCAATTAACTGTTTGTCTTCAAACCTTTTATAGGCAGGCGAATCTTTTCTGGCAAAAGCTGTATAAATCGGCGCCTCTGGCCAGATTTCAGTCATTGCCAACAACACCCTCTCCGCCCCGCCAAACTCCGATAAATAATCGTGAACTAAGGCTACTTTCATCTCTAAATTATACCTGCCTCAATTCCTTCAAAATAGCGCCTCTTGTACACTCATTTCAAATTCATCTGCCGGCAGTCTCTTTATCAAACTTTTAAACCCAAACTTCTCAAACAATGCTACTGTTTCTCTCTTGTCATAACCAGTCACTCGGCAGTCCTCAAGTTTAAGCTCAATCGGCACTTCCCTCATTATGGTCGCCAATTCCCGGCTTTTAAATGCCAGTTCTCTGCCCTCTATTAGTTTAGCCACCACCGCCACACCCACTCCCATCTTTAAGGCTATTTCCTTTAACTGCTTTGCCTCAATTTCCTCACTTTCACTCTCAGTTCCCAACACTTCACTTCTTGCTTCATCCAGTTTGTTATAAACACCCTCTAAATTCTCAAATTTCTTCAGTAACTCTACCGCTGTCTTTGGTCCAATTCCCCTAATTCCCGGTATATTGTCACTGCTGTCTCCGGCCAACCCTTTGTAATCTACCACTTGGTCTTTCCTGACTCCCAACTTTTGCTCAACCTCTTCTTCCCCATACATTATCGATGGCTTACTTCTCATTCCAGGAATAAAAACTAACACCTTCTTGTTCTCTACCAACTGAAAAATGTCTTGATCTCCAGTCACAATTACGGTTTCTATCTCATGCTTGCTTTCGTCTCGTGCTTGCTCAGCTATTGTGCCGATTAAATCATCCGCTTCAAATCCCTTGACTGCAAACATGGGCATGTTCATTTTCTCCACCACCTCAAAGGCTCTTGGCACTTGTTCCTTAAACTCTTCCGGCGCTTTCTGTCGATTGGCTTTATACTTTTCATAACCATCTTTCCTAAACGTCGGCCCTTCACTATCAAAACAAATCGCCATGTGAGTCGGTTTCAATTCCTCTATCACCGACAACAATATCGAAGCAAACCCATACACCGCATTTACCATCGCCCCGTCAGGCGAAGTCAAATATGGAATCGCATAAAACGCTCTAAAAAGTAGCGAGTGCCCATCAACCAATACCAATCTGTCTTTCTTTTTCTTGTCTGCCATGTCCTGATTTTACCAAAGCCTTATTTTGCTTTTCTCTTCCCGTCAGTTTCAGTTCTTTCTGGCTTCATACTAAAGCCCTGATTCTTCTCAATCCGTGCCAATTTTGCCTCCACCTCATCCAGCCTCTTGTCCAGCCGATTCCAATAATATCTATCCCGTACGCTAAATAATGCCACCGCTATATGTCCCACAATCAATCCAAACACCAAAACCCCCAACACTTCCAACACCATTCCCACCACTCTTCCTGCCAAAGTTACCGGATACACATCCCCCAAACCAACCCCTGTCATTGTCGTTACCGCCCACCAAACTCCGTCTTCTACATCGATAATATTTGCCCCAGCATGATTCACCTCCAGAGGCACAATCAAAATTCCCAGATTAAGAGCCAGCATTACAAATAAAACTACCAACAACTTAAACCGATGATGATGCATCAAATCCAACAAAGCTTTCATTCAACCAGTATAGGTTATGCCCCACTCTCTCTCAACGCTTGTTTGTCTTACTCACTCGTCTAGTGTTTTTAACCGCAACGCTTTTCCTTACCTTCTTGGCAGCCACTCTGGCTTTAGGTACTCCGACCAATTTTTCAAAATCCTCTCCATCAATCGTCTCTATTTTAACCAACTCCTCACTTACCCTATCCAGGATTTTCTTGTTTTTCTTCAGTATCGCCCTTGCCAATTCTTGTGCTTCTGACAGCAGCTTTTGCATTTCCTTATCTACCCTAGACTGAATCTCATCCGATATCTTGGTTGGTTCCATCACCGCCCGACCCCACTCTGTCGTCTCATACTGAGGCCCAAAATAAACCGGCCCCAGTCCACTCATTCCATAATCCACCACCATTGCTCTAGCTATCCTTGTGGCCCGACTTATATCACTCGAAGCCCCAGCTGTAAGTTCACCAAAAATCAGCTCCTCTGCTTCTCGACCTCCCATCATCACTGCCATCATTTCCATCAGTTCACTCTTAGTTTGCTGGTATTTATCCTGCTCTGGGGGCGTCATTGTAAAACCCAAAGCTTTACCTCTGGACACAATACTAATCCTGTGGACCGCATCCGCATGTGGACTAAAGTGAGCTACCAGTGCATGTCCAGCCTCATGATAAGCCGTCATCTTTCTATCATGCTCGCTCTGAAGTCTCTTTTTGCTCGGTCCCAATTTCACCTTGGTTGCCGCTTCTTCCAAATCTTCCCAAGTTATTTCTTTACGTTCTTCTCTCGCGGTCAAGATTGCCGCCTCATTAAGCATGTTCTCCAGATCCGCTCCCGAAAAGCCCACCGTTCTTCTGGCAGCCCGATCCCAATCCATGTTTTTACTCACGGGTTTACCCAAACCATGGATTTTTAAGACTCTTTTTCTCTCGTCCAAATCAGGCAAATCTATCTGCACTCTCCTGTCAAATCTTCCCGGTCTAGTCAACGCCGGATCCAACAGATCTCCTCTGTTTGTCGCCGCCAACACCATCACGCTGTCATTTCTGGTAAACCCATCCATTTCCACCAAGATCTGATTCAAAGTTTGCTCTCTTTCGTCATGACCTCCAGCCGCTCCCAAACCCCTCATTCTTCCAATCGCATCAATCTCATCGATAAAAATAATCGAAGGCGCGTTTTTCTTGGCCGTCTCAAATAAATCTCGGACTCTGCTGGCACCCACTCCCACCAACATTTCCATAAACTCACTTCCAGCCATTGAGAAAAACGGCACTCCAGCTTCCCCTGCCACTGCCCGAGCTAATAAAGTTTTACCTGTTCCCGCAGGCCCAACCAACAACACGCCTTTTGGAGTACGCGCCCCCACTTTAGTGTATTTCTTGGGGTGTTTCAAAAAATCAACTACTTCTTCTAATTCTTTCTTAGCTTCATCCACTCCCCCCACATCTTTAAAGGTCACATCCTGCTTGCCCTTGCTAAATAATTTTGCCTTACTTCTACCAAACCCCAAAATCCCGTCTTGTGCTCCTCTGGCTTGTCTTATCAAAAATAGGAAAAATACTCCCATCAACACCAAAGGCAGCAATGTTCCCAAAATATCCACCCACATCCTGCTCATCGATTGATCCGCTACCTCAAGCTCTACATCGGCTACTTCCACTCCTGCGTTTTGCAGAATTTCCGTAAACGAACCCTGATCTTCAATCCTAGAATTAACTGGTTGTTCTTGATCCGCATAAAACACTCTTAGCGTTCTTCCTTCAATCAAAATTCGCTCCACCTTACCCGCTTTCACATCTGCTACTACCTCAGACAAAGGTACTTCCTCTCCGTTGCCCATTCCTCCAAAAAGCGACACAATAAACGGCACAAATAATAACAAAATCAGCAGCCACATCAACGCTCTGCGAAAATTAAACTTAAATTCCATCTCAATCTTTTTTAGAGGCTTTTTGCCTTTGGAGTCTGGTTTATCCTGCTTTTTTTCAGTTTTCTTCGCCATAACGAGGGTATTCTAACCGATACTAACACTATTTACCAGGTCTATTCTGGCACTCCTTCCCCCCAACTGCTTGCACCCAATTGTTCCTACTATCTAGTAGCTTATCTAACTATTGTACCCTTCGGCACCTCCCGACTAATCTCAATTGGAATAGGCTTCTCTTGTGTGTCGCTCATCAACATCATTCCCTGACTCTCTTCTCCTCCCATTTTCTTGGGTTCCAGGTTCACCACAAACACACCCTTTTTGCCTACCATTTCCTCCGGCGAATAAACCCCTTTCACTCCGGCAAATATCACTCTTTCTCCCAACTCCTCACCTAAATCAACCGTTAGCTTTAATAATTTACGGCTCCATTCCGGCTCTTCACACGCCACTACCTCCCCCACTCTCAACTCCAATTTCAAAAAATCTTCAAACTTAATCATGTCTTTCATCATCAACTCCTTTTATTAACGATTTAACTTATTCCTCTCCCCAATCACCTCATAAACTTCTTTAAGTGTCTCGCCTGCCAACTTCCTCGCTCTATCTGCCCCCTCCGCCAAAATCTCCCTCACTCGATCCACGTCTTCCTCTAACTCTTTCCTTCTTTGTCTCATGGGTTCAAATAGTTTCTGGTGCGCTTCATATAACTTTTGCTTCACTTCCACATCCCCAACTTTCCCTTCTCTGTACCTTACCTTCAAGTCTTCCACCTCATTCTCCCGCTCATTCATCAAATCGTGGTAGATAAACACCGGATTCCCTTCTACTCTACCGGGGTCAGTCGGGTGAATTCTGGCTGGATCTGTAAAACTGCCCATTATCTGTTTTCGCACCATTTCAGGTTCAACAAAAATCCCAATCGTATTCCCCAAACTCTTACTCATTTTCCGCTCCCCATCCGTTCCTACAATCTTCCCCGTTTCTTTGCTAATCATCGGCTCTGGCAACGAAAACACTTGTGATTTATAAGTCCGGTTAAAGTTTTCTGCAATATCTCGGGCTAGTTCTATATGCTGCCTCTGGTCTTCACCCACCGGCACTCCATCTGGCTTGTACGCCAAAATATCCGCTGCCATCAATATTGGGTAATTAAATAGCCCCATATTAATCGCATCTCGCCTCTCCCCCTTCTCCAATTTATCTTTAAACGCATGCATCCGTTTCATCTGTCCATACGACACATAGTTAGCCAGTACCACCGCCAACTGAGACTGTTCCGGTACATCCGACTGCCTAAAAAACACACACTTTTCCGGATCAAGCCCCAAGGCTAAATAATCTAAAACCACCCCCACAATGTTTTTCTCCAATTCATCTTTATTCTGAACCGTCGTCAATGCGTGCAAATCTGCTACAAAATAATAAGTCTCTTCGATACTGTCTTGTAGCTCAATATGAGGCTTCACCGCCCCAAAATAATTCCCAATATGCAACTCGCTCCCACTTGGTGTAATCCCTGCTAGTACTCTTTTAAACATGTTTTCCTTTTATTTCTGATTTTATATCATAACTTAATTTCATGTCCCAACTCATTCAATCAACCCTAAGTTCTATCCTTCAATAGATTTTCATATATATTCTCCACATCTTTATCCCCTCTACCGGACAAATTCACCACTACCACTTCATCATCCAGCCTCTTTACTAATTTCGACACATAAGCTAAAGCATGTGCCGATTCCAACGCTGGAATAATACCTTCATTTCTTGATAATTGCACCACCGCAATTACCGCTTCCTTATCGTCAATCCCTTCCACCTCCAACCGGCCAATATCATAAAGGTACGACAATTCAGGACTCACTCCCGGATAATCTAAACCAGATGCTGCCGAATAGGATTCAGTCACTTCGCCATTTTCATCTACCAAAACACGGCATCGAAATCCATGAATATCTCCAGGTTTTCCCTTCATTAACGACATTCCGTGTTTCTTTGTGCTCACTCCTCGTCCAGCCGGTTCAACGGCCACTAGTTTTACTTTTTCGTCTCGAATAAACGAGTAAAATAATCCCAGAGCATTCGATCCTCCTCCGACACAAGCCACGACATAATCCGGTAACTGACCCAATTTCTGCAGTAACTCAGTTTTTACCTCCTTGCCAATCACAGCTTGAAAATCTCTAACCATAAGAGGATACGGATCTGGTCCCACTGCCGATCCCAACATATAAAAACTATTCCCATCATTAACATATGCCTCCAAGGCTTCATCTATCGCGTCCTTTAACGTCCTCTGTCCTCGAGTCACGGTCTGCACACTTGCTCCCAGCAGTTTCATTCGATAAACATTCATTTTTTGATTTTTTACATCTCTTGCCCCCATATAAATGGTTGCTTTCATCCCGAACTTGGCCGCCACTGTCGCAACCGCCACCCCGTGTTGACCCGCTCCCGTTTCGGCAATTAATCGTTTTTTTCTCAAAAACTTAGCCACCAAAGCTTGTCCGACAGTGTTGTTTATCTTATGAGCTCCAGTATGATTTAGATCTTCTCGCTTTAAATACACCCTCGCTTTGCTATCTTTAGGGACTAAACTCGCTGCCTCATATAACAGGCTCGGCCTTCCAACAAATTCCCGATACAGTTTTTCCAATTCATTTTTGAACTTGTCATCATGTTTCAATCGAATGTATGTCTCTTTCAATTGACCTAACTTTCTCTCCAAAATTGGCGGCACCAATCTTCCTCCATATTGACCAAATTTGCCATTTTCGTCTGGAAATGTATATCTCATTTTTTTCCTTAATAACTTATCAATAAAAATAAATGCCATAAAAAAACCCGCCTTCGCGGGTTAAGTTTATTTCAACAAAAAAGCCGACTTAAACTTGTCCGCGCCATAAAAGATACATCTGCCACCAATCTCTGGATAAAAGCTTATTCAACATTCTTAAACCTCCCTAGCTGCAATTCTCTTGACCCTCTTGTCACCGTCGCAACTCCAATTTCCAAGTCTTGAGCAATCTGTCTCTGTTTATCACCGAATTTAAGTCGCCTGACAATCTCCAATCTCTTTGAAACTTGTTCCAACTCACCAGGAGTCAATATTCCCGTCAAAAAACTCTCCATCTCCTCTCGAGTCTGAATTCTAAGCATGTGGCCTATCAACTGATTCAACAATTGTTTTGTTTTCATATACTAGTACAGAAGTATACCATGTTCTCTTCAAAAATCAATCCTGCCCAGTCACTGATATCTTGAACCAAACCCCTTTGCCTGATAAAATACCTCTTACGCGCGGGGTAGTGTACGGTAGCACGTGAGGCTCATAATCTCACAGACCAGGTTCAACTCCTGGCCCCGCAACCAAGAAAAGACCGACCTTCATAGTCGGTTTTTTTGCTTCTAAATCTATCTCCTCGAATTTTTGCCTGCTTTAGCATCTGTTAAAATATCAACTACTAAAGCTCAAGTTGTGCTCATGTTGACTTGCCAAACAAAGCTTTAGTCAAGGCAGGGTAGCTCAATGGCGGAGCAGAGTCTTCATAAGGCTAAGGTTGTGGGTTCGAATCCCACCCCTGCTACAGTCTTCACCAAAACAACTCCACCCACTGGACCCACACCGGTTTTTCTTCCTCCACCTCTGGCTTTTCTATTCCCTGGTCAGCCACCATCACCTTTTCAATCAGTTCATCCGGTATCACCACCACCGCCTCTCCAGGCTTAACCAATCCTAGTTCCTCACGAATATACACTTCATCCGCACCCGGACTCTCTACTTTCCTTTTCTCTTCCTCCAAAGCCTCTTTTTCCTCAATCAACTTCACCACTTCCGCCTCTTCTTTTTCCACTCTCCCACCTACACTCAACAATTCCACCAGGTTTCCTAGAAGCGAAATGGTGAACATCAACCAAATACCCACAATCATCATTGCCCCGATCTTCTTTCTTGTAGTAAAATTGTTTGCACTTAAACTCATAATATGTTATTATAAGCCTATTCTTTTGGCCTGGTTCTTGCCCCCCGACCACTAAGTCCGGCTTTGCTGCCATCATTATTAACTAGACTTAATTGTAATGGAAAACCCCGATTCCGCCACTTCTCTTTCTGCCACTCACCAACAATTCATCAAAAATCTCCGTGACAAAGGCCGAGCCAATGCCACCATTCTTGCCTATGGCAAAGATATTGACCAGCTAATTGAATTCGCCGCTCTCCAAAAAATCACCGCCCCTCAAGCTATTACCCCCAACTTAATTGAACAATTCAAAGCCCACCTCGAAGCAGAAGGCTACACTCCTAAATCTATCTCCAGAAAAATCAACTCTATCAAGTCGTATTTTCGTTTTCTCCGTTCCCAAAAACTAATCCAAGACAATCCAGCCAACGACATCTCTCATCCCAAAGTCGAACTTACCCCACCCAGAATTCTCACCAAACTCGAATACCGCGCCCTTCGCGATGCTTGTCGTCGTGACGAACGCGTCAGCGCCATTGTCGAACTCCTGCTCCAAACCGGTATTCGTATTAGTGAGTTGGCCGGCCTTAATCTGGAAGATGTCGACGCTACCAATAAAAAGATCCACATCCGCTCCGAAGCCGATCATGAAGCTCGTTCCATTCCTCTCAATCAGCCTGCAGCCAAAGCCCTAGAGGAATACCTAAAGTATCGACCCAAAACCAATGCCAAAACCCTCTTTGTTACCAAAACCGGCCGACCATTCCTTATCAGAAACATTCGTGCTGCCATTGATCGCTACTTCCGTCTTGCCGGCATCACCAATGCCAAAGTCAACGACTTAAGACACACCTTCATCGCCGAGCAATTAGCCGCCGGCACCCCCCTAGTCTATGTCAGCAAACTTGTCGGCCACAAACGCCTGACCACTACCGAAAAATATCTCAAATTCCTCGATAACCGCATGGAGAAAAACGAAGTTCGCCTCCAGGAACTCTAATGCCCGAACTCCCATTTGAGTCTGGGGGTCGAATTTGCCCCTTCACTTCTCACGATCCAGACGGCAATCCTGACTTTTGTCGCAGAAAAAGCTGTCTCTTAAACAATATTCCCGACTGTGTTTTAGAAAGTTTAAAAATATCTGCCGAAGCCTACTCAATTGATCAATTAGAAAATGAAGAAGAACAAGCTTCTCGAACATCTGATGTTCCCCCATTTCTCATCTCCCTCAGATTAGGAAGAGAACTTTTTGAGATTCAACAAGAAATCGACAATACCACTAGACAACTAAGAATTAATCGTGATCAGTTTATCTCAAGCCTTCCTCAACAGCTTAGACCTCTCACCTATTCACACCCCAAATCATCAGAAGAAAGAACAGCTTAGTGTGCCGATTTCTTCTTCCTTAGTTTCACTCCTTCAAACACCTGCTCTTCCCCAGTTTCTTCATCTACAATCTTGATAGTATAAGTTCTTCCCTCATCCTTTTCCTCTAACTTGTCTTGGCTATAAAAAAACTCATCCCAAAACGCCGCCTCGTAATCATCGTCTTGAAACATTTCACTCGTGTCTTCATCAAAATCAAAGTCATCTGAAAATTTCTTACTCATATTCCTCCTTGAGTATTTCCCCAAAAGCAGATGCTATAATAACACCTCCCTCGAGTAAATACTACTACCACAGACTATAGCTCTTTTTCCCTTTTGTTCCCAGTACGCTAAAATACCCATACGGGAGTGTAGCTCAGTGGTAGAACCTTAAATAATTCCGCGAGTACTTGCGCGAGTAGCTCAATTGGCAGAGCTGTCGTCTTATACACGACTGGTTCCAGGTTCAAGTCCTGGCTCGCGCACCTTTTAAAACGTCTTTTTCTCGCCTGGACCATCCAGGCAGAACAAGCCTAGCTTTTACACGTCCGGCCGGAGGTTCGAATCCTCCCGCTCCCACCTCTCTAAACTAGATAGTTAGTCTCAATCAAGTAATTAATTTGCTTTGTCTATCTCCTGTCACTAGACTGAAATATTCCCGATTGATGAAAGAAACAATTGACTCCGTCACTCCTGATGATGCCATAGCCGATGCCTTAATATTTGGATATGCTGGTCTAATTCTTAAACAAGCTCATCATTTTCAAGAATCTCAACAAATCTCTTTGTCAACTATTGCAGCAGAATGTACAGTCCACGAGTGCGTTCCTGCATCAGCCAGAGCACTTGCTTATTTATTCACTCGACACTCCTCACTTTTCAAACGCTACTTTCTTCTTCATTCAGTTAATGCATTAAAAGGAACTCAACATCTCTGTTACAGCCTTGATCATCTTAAACATCAACTCCAAACCCAGCCACGCTCTCACCCCCTAGTTTCCTATCCTGCCTATCAATATCCTGACTCCAACCAACACATGCTCTTTGTAGTCCTTGACAATAACAACCATTTTCATTGGGGATCTCCTGCCAATTCAGAAGTCAACGATCATCATACGCAACTATCCAAAATAATAACTTCACACAATGCTCCTGACATACCAACTTTAATTACTCAAGTTACCTCATACGAAGGTGGTCTTTGACCATCAGCCAGTTATCTTGAGTATCTTTTTACAAACCAACTTATCCCCACCCATCCATTTTTTAGTAACGATAAGCCAGGTTGGGAAATTACCAAATCCACTCACACTTCACTTCAAGATTACAATCAATATTACCATCATTTTGGCATCTGCCCTCCCATGATTGTCCACTTAACAACTCCTGACTCCAATCAAGCCTTCGTTTCCCACACTCGATTAACCTTCAACTTCTCTGCTGCATAGTTTTCAAAACTTTTTCAATATTTAATCAATCTGTTATCAAGCTAAAAAAAACTACTCTCATACTTTTTTCAGTCGCTTTCCTTTTCATCTTAGATTAATCCCACCACTCCCCCAACTTTATTTTCGCCAGTTGCCAACAAGCAATCGTTGGTGCAGTATTAATTTCTCCAGATTTAATCTTCTCTACTACTTCCATTGGTTCCAATTCCACTATCTCGATTCTCTCGTGCTTGTCTAGGTTTTGCTCGCCCACATAATAAGCTCCTTTTCCAACAAAATTCATCACTCTCTCCGAGCCTTTAGTCGGAAAAGTTACAGTCTCCCCAATAGGTATCAGTTCTCTCACTTTCAGACCCGTTTCCTCCAACAACTCTCTCTCAGCCGTTTCCTCATAATCCTCCTCTGCTTTGTCTTTTCTGCCAGCCGGAAACTCCAGCGTCACCTCACCCGCTCCAGGTTTAAACTGCCTCACCATCACTAATTTTCCGTTATCGAGCTTGGGCATTACCATTGCTACATCCTTTACCACTACCACCGTAAAACTCCCCACTTTAGTTCCGTCAGGCATTTCATATTCCCTCTCCTCAACAGGCAACCAATCTCCCACGCTTATCAATTTCTTTGCCTTCAATCTCCACTTCATCTTAAAGTTTTGCTCTCCTAGTAATCACTTCCTCTACTACCTCGACATCTTCTCCAAACTTAAGCCTCGACAATTCCTTAATTTGAGCCGCCAACTGCGGATTCCGTCGCCTTTCCTCTTCCTCCATATCCCTAGTCAAATCCATGCTAAATGGCGGTTGTGGTTGGTTATTCACGATAGTTTTGATAAACACATTAAACCGGTCCACATTCGTTAAATCTCCCTCTCCAAACGTCGGCTGAAACTCACTCTGTAAAAAGTTAGCATCCGACACACCTACTCTAAACGAAATCACCGTTCCTACATTACCAATCACTGCCGCCTTCACTTCTTCATCAATTTGACCCAAAAACTGATTCGCCACCACCAAACTCAACCGGTATTTTCTCGCCTCTGACAAAATCACTGCAAAGTCAGGTGTCGCAAAATTCTGAAACTCGTCCACATACAGATAAAAATCCGGCCGCTGGTCCATAGCCACATTTTGCCGCGAAAGCGCTGCCATCAATATTCTCGGCACCAGTATTAGGCCCAAAAAGCTGGAATTCTCCTCCCCAATTTTTCCCTTAGACAAATTCACCAGTAGTATTTTCTTTGTATCCATTACCTCTCTAAAATCAAACGAGCTCTTACTCTGACCAATAATGTTCCTCATCATTTTGTTAGTCACAAATCGGCCAAACTTAGACACAATATAATCCAATACTTCAGACTTATGAAAGTCACTCGTTTGTGCAATCTGATCAGTCCAATACCGCCTCACTACCGGATCTTTAACTTTAGGCAACAATTCCTGCACATACTTGCTGTCCGTTAACACCCGCACTACTTCCACAAACGTACTTCCTTCCTCTGACATCACCGTTAGCATCGCGTTTCGAATGGCGTGTTCAAACCTGGGCCCAATAATTCCGGTTTTGTGAGGGTCATACAGTTTATACATCAGATTAATAATCGCCCCAACAATAAAGTGTTTTTGATCCTCAGTTTGGGCTTCCATAATATTTAGTCCCATCGGCCGCTGCACATCAGATGGATCAAAATAAATTACGTCCTCAGCCCTCTCCGGTGGCATAAACTCCAGCAGATCATCTACCAGTTCTCCGTGCGGATCTATTACACACGCCCCTTTCCCTTCCCTCACATCCTGTAACACCATGTTTTTCAAAAATTCTGACTTACCCGTTCCCGTCTTACCCACAATATACATATGTCGTCGCCTGTCGTCCTCATCTATGTAAACCGGTCGGGTTACTCCCCTAAATACGCTGTTTCCAAGAAACATTCCCGTACTGGGAATCGACGACGGTGCCGGCGCTGTCTTTGCCGACAACCAGTGAATATGGGGCGTTTCCACCGTTTTATTGGGAAAGTGATAAACAGTCGCCAGTTCTTCGGAATTCAGTAAGCTCTCATGCCTACCCCACAAATCTTGATGTCTATAAATAAAATCCACCATAAACATCTGCTTAAGCCAAATCTTGGCTTTCGTAAAGCCATTTTTATCGCTATTAAACTGAGAAAACGATCCGGTTATATTTCTCAAATGAGCATCAGCCATTTCCTTGTTCGGCGAACTCACGACCACTCTTACCGACACCCTAAAACCAGGCTTACTGGTTTTCTGATCTATTGCCTCCAAGTCACTTGGCGCCTCCGAATACTTCGCTTTTTCCGGATCAGCCTCCTGCTTCTTGTAACTACTCACATACTTAGACCCTCTTTTTTGCCAATCACTGCTCGCCGGTGACACAATCAATTGTATTGCCGCCCCTTCCCCTTCCCCCATTTTCCCCAAAGTCGAGGTCAAGGAACTCAACGGATCTGTCGGCAAATCTCTATAAGTTCGAATCGGATAATAGCTTGCCGCCTTTAGTTGCAATGCCGCAAATGATACAAACCCGTCTTGGGAAAAAATATTATATTCCTCTACCTCTCTCACTCGTGCTCCAGGATAAGCTCCATGAATTTGCTTCTCAATCAAATCCTTAAGCTTACTGGGCACCGACACAAAAAACCTAATATCTTCTTTTCTACCTACAATCTCAAAACTCAAATGATCCTGTGGATTAAATCTAGACCAGAACCCTCCTTTTCTCATCGAAATCAAAGACGCAAACATCTGCTCGGCCACATCAATCTTAATCTCATTCTCTCTCGGTACCGCCACTTCCATCAACACAAACCCCAAACTATACATTTCCCGATTCCGGTATCTCCAATAAAACACAGCTGCATAACCAACTAGAGCCAAGCCTGCCAACCCGAGCACGGTGGCTATCGCTACCCAAAACCAATCTGTAATTAAATTCAAATTAATCAGTGCCAGATCCATCTCAGTCCTTACCTTTTGAATACACTACACTGCCATAAAATTTCTTGTAAATCATATATGCCCATTCAGCCAACCATCTTACACTCCTCTTTACCGAAGTATGCAAACCCTTTTCCATCTCCTCTTTTGTCAAAGGCAACACTATCACTTGATCATTCCCACTCGTCGGACTCAACACCGGCTGGCCCTTATGTATCACATTTTTTTCTAATTCCGAATTTTCCTTGTCCACTTTTGCTACATACTCCGCTACCTCATCAGGCACTTCCTGCTCCTTAATCTCCACAACCGGCGCCGTCTCCACCATCGCCGCTCCACCCCCACCCACTTCCGTTTCTTTTGCATAACTTGGCTTAGGTTGAACCGGTTGAGTCTGAGCCAACCCTCCACCTGCCTGTTGCCCACCTACTGGGTCACGCCCCAAATCCTGGCTAGATCCCGAAGCCGTTCCACTTCCACTCGTTTCTAAATTATTTTGATCGTCCATTCCCTTCATTCTATCACGTCTCCAGATGTCTTTAAGACTCT
>CAYNMS010000002.1:0-69566 GCA_964398525.1 uncultured Pseudomonadales bacterium
TGCTTCAGTGCGAATATTGCCACCACTGATGATTGATGCTCTAAATGAAAAATCGCCTCTCTCCCCTTCTTGCCTCGGATCTTGGCGGTCGGGGTTTTGGGGAGAAGTCAGATCGTGTTTATTATGGATTGGTGATTGTGAGGTTGGATTAGGGATGGCAGGAGAAAGGTTTAATAATTGATTGCGAAAATGACTCAAAAATTCATCTTGAGATGAGGGTAATTCGGGTTGAGGAAGGGATTGTTCGTGAGCGCTGACAATATTGGAAGAAATTGCAGTTATTGGAATTATTATGCCTGCCGTTGCAGCCGCTTTTTGGCGTGGCGATAAAATGATCCTAGAATCACCTGGTTGATTTGAATCGATTGGATGATAAAAGGTTTTTTGGGGTTGTTTGCGTTTCAAGCCGTGTCCGGCAGATCTGTCCATATCGGATTCAAGGGCTAAGCGGGTCGTGGTTAGAGACCGCATAAGAAGCGCTGATGTCTGATTAAATGAGATGACAGCCGGTTGAGGTATAGCTTCAATCCAGGCTTGAGCATCAGCTAATTCTCTAGCTTTTAAAGCAATTTCGTTGAAAAGCTCTTTTGTACGAGAGGGTTCGACTTGTTTGTTTTGAAGTTCGGCAATCTCGCTTTGAATTCTCTGTTCCCAAATGTAGGGCTTGGTTAATTCTTCATATAGGGAATAAGAATACCTAAGTGTAGAAACATAGACACTTTGTCTAGACCAATAGTCATAGACTGGATTATTTAACCGCCTATTAAATTCTATTAATAACTCACTACCATTTTTAAGTATCTGTCCCCATTCTTCAGGCGTGAATGATTTTGTTGGATCTGGTTCTATTGGTGCTATTTCTTTTTTCATAAAAATTGGATTAATACAACAAAACGCAACATGAGTTGCGTGACAGGGATATTTTAGCCTATAGCTATTTTAATCGCGATACTTATTTAGTGTGTACGGGAAACAAGCTTCAGACTTTGGAGGAACCTTTGTAAATTTTAGGTTCAAGCCAATCCTGGGGGGGTTGGTCGTTCTGGTCTTTTGGTTTCTGAGATGTGGGTTGAGGACGGGTGGGGACTTGGAGTTGAGGCAAGGGGGGAGGGGTTTGAGGCTTTTGGGGGTTTTGGGTTTGGCTGGAGGGTTGGGCAGACTGGAAAGGGAAGAAGGGAGATTGGCCCATGCCGGAGGGGATGGGTGAGGTGGAGGCAATGCGGGGAGGTTGGCGGCGGGCGCCGTTTTGGAGAAGTTGACCGGCGATGATAAAGGCGTTGGGAGAGATAACGGGATTTTGGAAGCGATTGGTGGCGTAATCGAGGCCGGCGAGGAAATTGCTGGCAGTGTCATCTTTGACAGCAAGACCTAATTGATCGAGGAATTGGTAAATAATTTCACTTAAGGAACTGGCTTCTTGATCAATGATGCTGGTGGCGGCGAAAGTCGGGTTTTGACGGCGATTAAAGGCGATGATGGGGGTGTCGTTGAAAAAACTTCTTTGGGATTCGTAGAGATGATCGAGTTCTTCGAGGCGAGTGATACCTAGAGTAAAAATAAGATCGGCTTGGGCTCCCCGGAAGGAGTATTCGATGGTTTTGGGGTCTGGAGCCTTTTGGCCGGCTTTGGGGGAGATAATTAATTCAAAGCGGTCTTGGAGGCTGTCGTTTAGAGAGACTTTGTCGATGTGCTGAGGGTTATAGGAGGCAAAATTGATGACGAGGTTACGGTTGCCGAGTTTGTCGGAGATGTGGTTTAGGCCAACCAAGCGCGAGAATTCAGTGCGAAGTTGAGTGGGGGTGGCAACAGAGACGTCTTTACCTTGGTCTTTGAGGACAAGAAAAAGGCCAAGGGCGGCGGCGACGTGATCGACGGAGGCGTTTTGGCCAATGAGAATGAAAATGGTTTTAGCTTTGTCAAACTGAGATTTAATTGGGGCGAGGTCAGCAGAATCGGCCATATGAATTACAGACAAACTAATATTGGGGACAGGTTGACTTTAATATATCAAAAGATGACAAGTTATCAAGATGAAGCTTTGGTGAAGGCGATAAGTTCGTCGTCAGGCTTGAATTGAATTTGAGGTTTGGTAATGAGGCCGCATTCAGTGACAGCCTCGACCCGGTTGACGTCGACTTTGCCCTGTTTGAGGGAGGTGAGGCGAACGTCGGTGATAATTTTTTTGCCGCGCAGGAGATGGAGCTTGTCGTTGAGAGACAAGGCGCCTGAGGTGACTCGACAACCGGCGATGATGTCCCCTTTCATTTGGAAGGTTTGGATGACTTTGGCTTTGCCAAGTTCTTGTTCGTCTATGGTAGGTTCGAGGAGTTTGAGGACTTGTTGTTCGAAATCTTCTAGGAGTTTATAGATGATCGTGTAAGAATGGATGGGAACGCGTTCGATGTCGGCAAGTTTTTTAGCGGATCGGGCAACGGGAACGTTGAAGGCAATAATGACGGCGTCGGTAGTTTGGGCGAGGAGTACATCGGATTCGGTAACCGGACCGGTACCGGTTTTGATAAATTGGACTTCGTCGGCTAAGTTTTGACGGATGGCTTCGAGAGAGCCTCTGGTGTCGGCGTTTAAGATAATTTGAATGGAGGCTGGAGTTTCTTCTTCGGAAAAAGCAGCCGGAGCAATAGGGGTTGAGGAGGGAATGTCGGCCTCAACTGCTTGGGAGTTAGTGGTGGTTTGAATATGTTGAAGATTGTCGGGGGTGGTAAAGAGGGAGCCGGCTGATGGGACATCTGAGAGACCCAGGACTTCGACTGGGGTTGAGGGTCCGGCTTGATTAACTGGGCGACCGGCGCTATCGGATAGACGACGGGCTTTACCAGTCACGGGTGGGGTTTGGAGAGAGACGAGTTCATCGCGAAGTTTAAGAGTGCCTTGGCTGACTAAAAGAGTGGCAACTGGGCCAAGATTTTTTCTCATTTGGCTTTCGATAACTACAGCCTCGAGAGGAGCGTTGGGGTCGGAGGTTAATTCTTCAATTTCGGCCAAGGCGAGAATGGTGTCGAGAAGCTTGTCGATATTAGTGCCTTTGATGGCAGAAATTTCAACAACCGGAGTGTTACCGCCGTAGCCTTCGACGTTAATCCCCTCTTCGACGAGTTGGGCTTTGGCCATTTCTGGGACGGCGCCTTTGACATCGATTTTGTTGATGGCCACAATAACGGGGACGCCTGACTCTTTGATGTGGCGAATTGATTCTTTGGTTTGGGGCATGACGCCGTCGTCGGCGGCCACGACCAATACAACGATGTCGGTAACAGCGGCTCCCCGGGCTCGCATTTTGGAAAAAGCGGCGTGACCCGGAGTATCAATAAAGGTGATGGGTTGGTCTCGATGGGTGATTTGATAGGCGCCAATTGCCTGAGTAATACCGCCGGCTTCTGAGGCAGTAAGGTTGGTGTGGCGGATATGATCCAGGAGAGTGGTTTTACCATGGTCGACATGACCCATGATGGTAACGACTGGTGGCTTGGTGATGGTAGCGGATTTTTTGGCCATAGTTTAGGAAGTAGCCTCCAAAGCAACTTGTAACTCCTCAGCAGCTTTGGGGCCGATACCGGCGATTTTTTTAAAATCTTCTTGGAAGGACTTGAGCTGATCTAAGGTGGTGATATCGGCTTTGGTTAGTGCGTTTAGAGTGCGAGGAGTTAAACCCAGAGCCTCAAGTTGGCTTGAGGACGCTGGTTGGCCGGTCTCGACTTTATCTCCAGATTGACCTTTGATGTCAATTTTATAGCCGGTGAGTTTGGCAGCGAGGCGGACATTTTGACCACCACGGCCGATGGCCAGACTGAGTTGATCATCTGGGACAGTGACTAGAACGGTTGATTCATCCTGATTGATGTCGATATGAAGACCTTCGGCAGGAGCCAGAGCAGCCGTGATGAAGGTAAGGGGATCTTGACTGTACTGAATGATGTCGATTTTTTCGCCGTTTAACTCGTTGATGACTTCCTGGACACGAACGCCCTTTTGGCCAACACACGAGCCGACTGGGTCGACACCTTCTTGAGTGGAATGAACGGCAATTTTGGTGCGGTAGCCAGCCTCGCGAGCGATAGCTTTAATTTCGACAGCGCCTGAAGAGACTTCTGGTACTTCGCGGCGGAAAAGTTCTTCAACAAGCTGAGGGGCGGCACGAGAAACAATGATGGTTTTGCCTCGCATGGTGTCACGGATTTCTTTGATGTAGACAGCCAGGCGTTGGTTCATTTTGTAGTATTCGCCTTGAATTTGTTCCTCGGAAGGCATAACTCCCTGACCGCGACCAATATCGATAATGACGTTTTTACCGTCAAAGCGCAAAACCATGCCGGAAATGACTGAATCGACTCTTTCCTCGTACTCGCCAATGATGGCATCCTTTTCGGCTTCACGAACGCGTTGAAGAATGACCTGTTTGGCGGTTTGGGCAGCGATTCGGCCAAAACCGGGAGGGGTAATATCTTGGTCGGTATCGGTGTCGACAATTTTGGCGGCACCGGTGTCGGCGTCGAGTTCGACTTGATAGCGTTCAAGGGGTGTCTCGTCGTCGGTAAATCGGTCGGGAAAATCCTTTCTAAAAGCCGCGAGAATGGCGGTTTTAATAGTATCGAGGACGACTTGGGGGTCTATACCACGTTCATTACAGATTTGATTGATTGCAGCCGCGAATTCAGTTCGAGCTGATAAAGGTGAGTTGGCCATGTTAGTCTTTTTAGTTAATCACTAATAAAAAAGGTGGATTGCGGCCACCTTGAGTCAAACAGGGGTATTTTACCACTCCAGACCTCTTGGGGTCAATTATTAAGGGTTGAGTCTAATTGGCGAAGAAGAGTTTTCTGCTCCCTAGTAAGGGAAGTGGGGACGGTGACTTGAAGGTGAACATATTGGTCGCCTTTTGATGAGCCCCGTAGATGTTTAATGCCTTGACCTTTGAGTCTGACGATAGTACCGGATTGGGTTCCCGGGCGAATTTTGAGTTTGACTGGCCGATCGATAGTGGGGACTTGAATGGTTGTCCCCAGGGCGGCCTGGGTAAAGGGGAGTTGGAATTCCAGATGGACGTCATAGCCTTGGCGTTTGAATTGGGGGTGAGGCCGAACGTTTAGGGTAACGTCAAAATCCTGATAGCGGATTCTGGTGCCGTCACTGGCTCCGGCCGGGATATTGACGGTGTGGCTTTTGCCTTGATGAACCAGGGTTCTTTTAGTACCTTTGACGGCTTCCATGAAATCGACTTCAAGAGAGTAACGAGGCTTTTGTTGGCGAGTGAAACCACCGCCAAAAAAGGATTCAAAAATCTCAAACGGGTCGGAGAAATCAAAATCGGAGAAAGGTTGGCCAGAGCTGGTGTAGGTATAGGTGAAAGGCCCACTACGGGAAGATTGGGGTCCGCCAAAACCGTCGAAACCAGAGAAACCGGAGTTGGCAGCGGGATCGAAGGCGGCAGACCCGAATTGGTCGTAGGTTTTTCTTTTTTGAGGGTCGGAGAGGACTTCGTAGGCCTGATTGACTTGTTTAAACTCCTTGTCGGCATTGGGGGATTTGTTTCTGTCAGGATGAAACTCTAAGGCTTTTTGTCGATAAGCTTTTTTGATATCGGCGGGACTGGCTGATTTGGAAACGCCGAGGATGTCGTAATAGTCGCGTTGTTCAGGCATAGGGAGTTTGAGTTAATTTTGATAGACTGGGTTGACCAAGTAAATGGCAGAATTGACCAAGCAGGGCATTAGTTGGATTGAGAGGGGTTGGTAGAAACCCGAGTTACATGAAGCTTGAATTTGGCAATGGGTTTATTTTCTGAGGAGAGAATGAGATGGTAGGTGCCGGTTTGAGAGAGATTTAGGTTGATGATGTCGGTAATTAGATTGGCCCGGCCGTTGGTACCAAGATTGATTTTGATACTTCTGGCGGGAATTATGGTTTTGTCTTCGGGACCTTCGAGCTTAAGGCTGACTTGAGCCTTTGCCTCTGGCTGGCCGGTAATTACGGCGACAACAAAGAAACGGGAGTATTGGGCAGGTAAATCGCGGACAAAGATACGATCAAACATGCCGATGACGCTTAATTTGCCTTCTTGGCTGGTTAGAGCAAAGTCGCAAAGAGTAAACAGATCTACTTTAAGTGTTTGGGCCATAATTGTGATAACTAATAGAGGCGAGGAGAGAGACTCTCCCCGCCTAGAAATAATATTTTAGCTTATTCTTCGACGATTTCCCCTTCTTCGACATCATCTTTTTTGTCGGATTCTTTTTTGGTTTCGTCAGAAGGTGACTCTTGAGACTTTTGAGACTCCTGATAAATGGCCTCACCTAGTTTTTGAGAAGCTTCGAGAACTTCTTCGGTTGCTTGGTTGAGAGCTTCGGCGGTGGCATTTTGATCGTCGGCAAGTGACTTGAGTTTTTCGGTTAGGTTTTTGATCTGGTCAAGTTCTTTTTTGTCGATCTTGTCGCCATGTTCTTTGAGTTGTTTGTCTACTTCAAAGGCAGTTGATGAAGCCTTGTTGCGAGCCTCGGCCAGGGATTTTTTGGCTTGATCCTCCTTTGCATGCGCTTCGGCTTCTTGGCGCATTTTTTCAACTTCGGCCTCGTCTAAGTTGGTAGCATTTTTGATGGTGATCTTTTGCTCTTTGCCGGTCCCTTTGTCTTTGGCAGAGACGTTTAGGATACCGTTACTGTCGATGTCGAAAGTAACTTCGATTTGAGGCATACCCCGAGGAGCTGGGGGAATGCCATCGAGAATAAAGCGGCCAAGAGTTTTGTTGTCGGCGGCCATTTCCCGCTCACCTTGAAGGACGTGGATCTCAACTTGAGTTTGATTGTCAGCGGCGGTGGAGAAGATCTGAGACTTGCTGGTGGGGACGGTGGTATTCCTGTCGATAAGTGGGGTTCTGACTCCACCAAGAGTTTCTAAACCGAGAGTAAGAGGAGTGACATCAAGAAGAAGGACGTCTTTGACATCGCCGGTGAGAACGCCACCTTGGATAGCGGCACCGACGGCAACCACTTCATCGGGATTGACCCCTTTGTGGGGTTCTTTGCCGAAAAAGTCTTTGACAACCTGTTGAATTTTGGGCATACGAGTCATGCCACCGACGAGGACAATTTCATCAATGTCCGAAGCCGAAAGTCCAGCGTCTTTGAGAGCGGCTTTGACGGGAACCAGGGTTTTTTGAACCAGTTCATCCACTAATTCCTCGAGCTTGGCTCGAGTGAGTTTGAGGGTAAGATGGAGAGGCTGACTATCCTGACCTTGAGTAATAAAAGGCTGGTTGATTTCAGTTTCCTGGGAAGAGGAGAGTTCGATTTTAGCTTTTTCGGCGGCGTCTCTGATGCGTTGCAGGGCTTGTTTGTCCTTGGAGAGATCGACGCCTTGTTCTTTTTTAAACTCGGAGACAATCCAGGTGATGATGACTTGATCGAAATCGTCACCGCCAAGGAAAGTATCGCCGTTGGTAGCTTTGACTTCGAATACACCGTCACCGACCTCAAGAATGGAAATATCGAAAGTACCACCGCCTAGATCGTAGACAGCGATAGTTTCATTTTGTTTTTTGTCGAGGCCGTAGGCCAGTGAGGCGGCGGTGGGTTCGTTGATAATCCGCTCAACAGTGAGGCCGGCAATTTCTCCGGCTTGTTTAGTGGCTTGGCGCTGAGAGTCGTCGAAATAAGCAGGAACAGTGATGACTGCCCGGGTGACTTCCTCACCGAGATAACTTTCAGCGTCGGCTTTGATCTTTTGGAGGATCATGGCTGAGATTTGTTCAGGAGTGTAGGTTTTGTCGGCGACCTTGACATCGGCTGTGTTGTTTTTGCCGCTGACAATTTCGTAGGGGACCATTTTTTGAGTCTTTTTAACTTGGGAATCAGAGGTTTTGCGACCCATGAGACGCTTGATGGAGTAGATGGTATTTTGGGGATTTAAAATCATTTGGCGTTTGGCAACTTCGCCAACTAGCCGTTTTTGAGGCTCGACAATTGAAGGAATGGTGTTTTTTCCCTCTGATGAGGGGATGATTTTAGGTGAACCGCCTTCCAGGACGGCAACGGCTGAATTGGTGGTACCTAGATCAATGCCAATAATTTTGCTCATAGTAGCTCCTTTGAGAGGTGATTGGTTAATAAACGTTAAGATTTTTGGCCAGTGCCGACAGTGACTTGGGCTGGCCGAATGAGAGTCTGGTCTAGACTGAAACCAGGCTTTTCAACAGTGACGACTTGATCTTTGGGTCCCGGAACTTGCTGAAGACATTCCATAGTTTGAGGATCAAAGGTCGAATCTTGAGGGTTAATAGTAGTGACACCTAAATCGGTGAGGATTTTATCGAAGTGGTCGACTACTAGTTGTAGACCAGTATCCTTTAAGTGGTGATGGGCCCGGAGAAGGTCGTCGTAGAGAGGTAAAAATTGGCTGATGAGGTCGGCCTGAAGATGGTGAGCTAGGGCAAGGCGTTCCTGCTCAACTCGCTTTTGCAGATTGTGGTAATCGGCTAGAGCACGTTTGTATTGTTCCTCTAGTTGTTGATTTTGTTGGTTGTCAGCTGATTTGGTTTTGGAACGGGTCATGTTAAGCAGATCGAGAAATATCTTGTAAAGTGCGAGAGAGGTGACGGACGAGAGGAATTATGTAGGCGTAATTGAGGCGACTGGGGCCGATGATACCGATGGAGCCGGCGGTATTGCCGAGATTAAAGTCGGAAAAGACAATGGTGATGGGCTGGAGGTGGCGGTTGTCAAAATCGTCTCCTAAGAGAACGTGGATGGCACCCTCGTCCTGGGCTCGTTCGAGAAGGGAGAGGAGTTGGCCGGTTTCTTCCAAAAGGGAAAAAACGGTTTTGGTTACGTCGATATCAAAGAACTCGGGCTCATCAAAGAGATGGAAGTAACCGGCATGATAAGAGCGGTGATCGCTGGTAACTGCCAGACCGACACAGTGGGTTTTGTCAGCTAAAGTGCGGGTGGATTCACGAAGAAGGTCTTCAAGATGGCCGCGGACATCCCAAATTCTTTGTTTTACTGAAACTTCTTCGGCGACGGAGAGGTCATCTTCTTTCATGAGTTGTTGAACGTAGAATTTGATCGCCTTGGGGGTGGGGATTCGTCCTGAGGAAACGTGGGGTTGGTGCAGGTAACCGGAGCGGACGAGTTGAACCATCTCGTTTCTGATGGTGGCCGGTGAAACGCCGAGATTGAATTTACGATCAAGCATCTCAGAACCGATCGGTTGGGCAGTCTCGATATATTCTTCAATAATAATTTTGAGAATGTCAACCTGGCGAGGAGTGAGATCGTACATAGGTGCTAGAAACAATCGATTAATGAGTGCTAGCACTATGTTAGCAAGAGTGCTAAACCTTGTCAATACTGGGGCTAACGTTTGAGAACTGCAAGATAGGCAGATTGAGGGATTTCGACTTTAGAAAAATGGCTGCGTTTAGTTTTGCCCTTTTTTTGCTTTTCAAGAAGTTTTTTTCTTCGAGTGATATCGCCTCCATAGAGTTTAGCGGTAACATCTTTACGATAAGCTTTAATGGTTTCGCGGGCGATGATTTGACCACCAACGGCGGCTTGAACAGGAATCTGGTGAAGAGTGCGGGGGATGGCATCTTTGAGTTTGGCAACGATATGTTTGGCGGTATCTTGGACTTTGGAGGAATGGAGAATTTGAGAAAGAGCTTCGACAGGCTCGTGATTGATTAGGACTGAGAGCTTGACGGCGTCGACAGGCTGATAATCGAAAAGTTCGTATTCAAGACTGGCATAACCACTGGATAGGGATTTTAACTGGTCGTAGAAATTTATGATGAGTTCGGAGAGGGGGACGAGATACTCAAGTTTGACTTTTTGGCCATAGAAGGTTTGATTAATCATTTCGCCACGAGCATCGTTTAAAAGGTTCATGATGGCACCAAGATATTCATTAGGAGTATAGATAACCACTGAGGTTAATGGCTCTTGGATTTCGCGAATGAGATTGGAGTCGGGAAGTTCTTCAGGGTTTTTGACTTCGAGAGTTTGGCCGTCGGTGGTAGTTACCCGGTAAACCACGGTGGGGGTGGTGGGGATTAGATCGAGCCCGTATTCGCGTTTGATGCGCTCCAGGACAATTTCTGCGTGAAGTACCCCCAAGAAACCGACGCGGAAACCTTTACCTAGCGCAAGGGAGCTGGAGGGCACAAACGAAAGTGAGGCGTCGTTGAGGGCTAGTTTTTCTAAACCTTCTTTTAGGAGTGAAAATTCTTTACCTTCAAGAGGGTAAATATCCATGAAAACAACCGGTTGAGGGTCTTTGTATCCGGGTAAGGGGGTTATTTGAGAAAGGGAAGCAAAATGGGTAATGGTATCTCCTGGACGGACGAGTGAGACATCCTTGAAACCAGTGGCAATGTAACCAACTTGACCAGCTTGGAGTTGATCGACTGGCTGCATTTGAGGGGTAAAAATTCCAAGTTCCTTAACCGGAAACGACTGCTGATTATTAAACAGACTGACTTCATCTTGGGAGCTGAGGAACCCTGATTCGAGTTTGACGAAGGCAATGACGCCTTTGTGAGGATGATATATAGAGTTGAACACCAGACAACGCAAGGGATCTGAAATTGCACCTGAGGGAGCGGGGATGGCGGTGGCTAGAGCAGCAAAAAGGGCGTTGATGTTGGTTCCGGTTTTGGCTGAAATGGAGACAATGGCTTGGGAGTTGAGACCGAGAGTGTCGACTAAGTCCAGGGTTACGGCCTCTGGATCAGCAGCCGGGAGATCGATTTTATTTAAAGCAACGATGAGGTTTAGACCAAGATTTTTGGCTTTTTGAAAATTGGAGAGAGTTTGAGCTTGGATGCCTTGGGTGGCATCGACTAAGAGAACCGCACCTTCGCAGGCGGCGAGAGAGCGGGAAACTTCATAGCCAAAGTCGACGTGACCGGGAGTGTCGATGAGATTTAAGTTTAGCTGGGGGTAACCCAGACTCGAGACAAGGTCAGGTGGCAGAGTGTAGGTGAGACTAACGGGAGCGAGTTTGATGGTGATCCCCCGCTCTTGTTCGATAGGGTTGCTGTCTAAGAGGCGCTCGTGGAATTGTCGCTGACTAATAGTGTTGGTTGCCAAGAGGAGTTGATCGGTAAGTGTGGTTTTGCCGTGATCGATGTGAGCGATGATGGAAAAGTTACGGATTGAAGATTGATTCATGGAATGGGTATTTTACAGGCCAGCCAAGGTTAAAGAGAAGTGGAAGATTGATCCAGGGTTTCCTCAGAAGAAGAGAGGACTTTGCGCCAATTGCCGATTTTGGAAAGAAGCTTCAAGTAGGCGTTTAACTGCTGGACGCGCAGTAACTTGGAGAAAATAAAGTAAACCGAAAGACCGATTAAGCCGACGATAATTGTAAGGATAATTAGATCAATGGTACGGGTGGTATCGAAGATAAATTCATCTAAAAGGCGCATGGGGGCCCAGAGGAAAAGACCGGTGGCAGCTGAAGCAACGAACATTTTGAGTAAAGGAAGAAAGAGAGCATAGAGGTTGAATTGGCCCAGCTTAAAAATTAAGACAATTAATAAAAATGCGGCCTGGAAAAGAACGGCCAAGGTAGAGCCCCAAGCCATACCCAGGACACCTAAATTAAGAGTGAAAACGAAGTAGAACGAAAGGGCTACATCAATTATGACAGCCAAAAAAGTAGCCAGGAGGGGGGTTTTGGTGTTATGAAGAGCATAAAAAGCCCGGGCTAGAAGGTGGATAGCGGCGTGAGCAAAAACTCCTAGAGCCAAGATGGCAACGATTTTGCCGGTTAAAAGTGTAGCCTGCCAGGGGAAAGTTTTGGCGCCGTAGGCAATACGAACTGCGGGAATACGTAAAATGATGAGCATGACGGAGGCAGGTAAGGCAAGATAGAAGATTTGATGAAGAGAATCAATTAGAGTTTGAGAGAAGCGTTTGAGATCCTTGGTAGCAGATTCTTGAGACAGGAAGGGCAGGCTCGCTTGGCCGATGGGAATACCAAAGATGCGGACAGGAATATTCATAAGGGTGGTGGCCAGACGAACTAATGTCAAACTACCTACGGCTAAATTGGTGGCGAGGTAAATCATGACAAATGGCTGAATTTGTTCGATTGACAAAGCAGCGGTACGAGGCAGCATTAAGCGGATAATTTGGCGGACTCCAGGATGGCGTAGATTGAATATGGGCCGGTAGCTGAACCTGAGCCGGCCAGCTAATGGCACTTGCATCATCAAATGAAGGAAGGCACCTAGAACAACCCCAAAAGCCGCGCCATAAAGGCCAATAGTAGGCCCAAGAATAAGGGTACCGAGAATAATGCCAAGGTTATAGGCCAGAGGGGAAAGGGCAGGGATTAGGAAGCGGTGGTTGGCTTGAATGATGCCGGTCATAAAATTACTGATAGCAAAAAAGAACTGGGCTAAAAGCATGATGCGGGTAAAATTGCTGGCTAGATGAACTTGCTCTTGGCTAAAATTTGATCCGGTGATGAGTTGGTTTAGAGGCTGGGCGAAAATAAAGATAGGAAAAGCCAAAACCAGGAATACCAAAAGGACAAGATTGATCATGGAATTGGCTACGAGATTGGCTTCATCGACACTTTTGTGAAGATACTTGGAGTAGACCGGAATAAAGGCAGCAGAGAGAGCGCCAATAACCAAAAGTTGAAAAATAAAGTCAGGCAAACGAAAGGCTACGCCGTAGGCGTCGAGAGCCGCTTGGTTTACCGGATGATTGTAGAACATGGACACCAGAAGACGTTCGCGCAACAGGCCAAGAATGCTTGAGAGGAAGTAAGCAGCTGTGATAATGGCGGCGGCTGAAAGAATACTGGACTGTTGGCGCTCAAAAATGAGTTGGCCGTTTTTGAAAAGATGCTTAACCATGAAAAGATGATGAATTGAAATATAGGACTGCCATCAACCAAGCACGAACACAGACAAGGCGATGGAAGTTATGAGGATATTGTAAATCTAAGGCCTGGTTTTGGGAAGGGAAGAAACGAAACCATAAAGAGCCGGTTGCAGAAAAAAGAGGACGCAGATAGAATTGGAGGGTGGTAAAGAAAAAGAAATATTCACGGGTCCTTTTGAAGATTAGTGGTGAATCGCTTTTAGGAGAGAGGGAGTCGGGGATCTCTTATGAAGCCGCTTTGTCGGTGGCAGAACAACTCAAGGAAGTGTATGGTCTGGGAGTGGAAATGGCTATAGTTATTGGTGGGGGAAATATTTTTCGAGGATTGTCGGCTTCAAAAACTGGTTTTGACCGGGCAACGGCTGACTATATGGGAATGTTGGCAACGGTGATTAATGGTTTGGCACTACAGAATGCCCTGGAAGAGCTGGGGGTGGACACCAGAGTACAGTCGGCTTTGGATATGCCCAAGGTGGCAGAGCCGTTTATCAGACGACGGGCAATTAGACACATGGAGAAGGGGCGAGTAGTAATCCTCGTAGCCGGAACAGGAAGCCCTTATGTAACCACGGATTCTGGAGCGGCTTTGAAGGCTTTGGAACTAAACTGTGAAGTATTGATGAAAGCGACAAAAGTTGACGGAGTTTATGATTTTGACCCGATGAAAAACTCGGAAGCAGTGAGGTATCCGAAACTAAGTTATTTAGAGGCAATTCAAAATGAGAATGTGCAGGTAATGGATACGGCAGGCATTTCACTGTGCATGGATAATGGATTACCGATTATGGTATTTAACCTATTTAAAGATGGAAACCTGAAAAGAGCGGTAGAAGGGGAAGAGATTGGGACGCTGATTGGCGTGTAGAAGAATTTTCAGAGTTTGATGAAACCAGCAGGATTGACTTGGATACCGTTGTCGTGGATTTCAAAGTGAAGATGAGGACCGGTGGTAAAACCGGTCAGGCCAATTTCGCCAATTTGGTCACCGGCGTCAACAACCTGACCAAGGATGACCTGGAAGCGCTTGAGGTGGGCGTAGACGGAGAGAAGGCCGTGGCCGTGATCAAGAATTAAGTAGTGACCATAGCCAGTGAAGCCTGATTCAAGGTAAACTACTTGCCCGGCAGAGAAGGCTACCACAGGTGATCCAGCTTGGGCAGTTAGATCCCAGGCGAGATGGCCGTTTCGATAACCTTGAGAAAGGTCGCGCATCTGAGGAACGGGATTAACCGTTTCTCGAGGGGTGGTGTGAATAGGGGGGAGGGACTCAGACAGGACTACATCAGAGACCGGAAGGAGGTCTGGCGAGAGAGGCGAGCCTTGAGGGTGAGCGAGAGGATTTAACAGAGGCACAGCAAGCATGGCCGTAGCCAAATTAAGGCCAACAAAACGACGAATCCAGCGTTTTTCCAACCAACGGCGAAAGAAGCGACTGGCAGGATTGGCTTTGTATGGCCGGGGAAGCCGGTCAATATGGGGCAAATTAAGAGTATTGACCTGGATATGGAGGAAAAAGTTAAAAAAGATTTCGGAAAGAAAACGTATCATAGGGCGGCTTAGTTAGGCCGCTTGAAGGTTTTGCCAAGATGAGGCGGGAGGATTGCCTTAATTAATTGGTAACTAGGGCAAAAAAACTTCCAAATTCAGGAAGTTTGGTGGAATTTAGCACAATTGGAAGTGAATGTCAATAATATTATAGGATATTTCTAAGCTTGGTGATCAAAGCAAACCTTACGAAGGGAGATAAAAATTTGTATACTGGGAAAAGAAGAATAAACGGAGGTTAATCATGGAAAAAGTAAATGTAGCAATAAATGGTTTTGGTAGGATTGGCCGAACGGCTTTGAGAGTGTGGCTGTCTAGGGACGATTTAAAAGAAAAAATGTGGATGACAGCGATTAATACGTCTGGTTCGATGGAGGCGGCTGGCTGGGCACATTTGCTTAAATATGACAGTAATTATGGAGTGTTTGAGAAAAAGATATGGGTGGAGGAGGAAAGGCCGGTTAAGGAAGCGACTGCCGAAGACCCTTTTATTGGAAATCTGGTGATAGAAGGAATCAAAATTCCCCTGCTGGCCCAAAGAGATCCTGAGCAGATTCCCTGGAAAAAATACTATGTAAAAGTGGTACTGGAGTCTACCGGAGTGTTTACGGATGAAGTTGGAGCAGGTAAACACATAAAAGGCGGGGCAGAGAGGGTGTTAATTTCGGCACCGAGTAAGGGTGGTAAGATTAAAACTCACGTGCTGGGGGTAAATGAATACTCGGGAGAGTATCCAGTTGCCGACAACGCCTCTTGTACGACTAATTGCACCGCGCCGGTCGTGGCAGTATTACACGAGAAAATTGGAATGGTTAAGGCTGCGTTGACGACGATTCATGGCTATACCGATGACCAGAACTTGCAGGATGGTTCCCACAGAGACTTGAGGCGAGCAAGAGCGGCTGCCAAAAATATTATTCCCACTTCTACGGGTGCGGCAATTGCGGTAACCAAAACAATACCTGATTTAGAGAATAAGTTTGATGGTGTGGCTTTAAGGGTGCCGGTGTCGGTTGGGTCTCTATCGGATATTACTTTTTTGGCTAATAGAGCGACAACGGTGGATGAGGTAAATGGCTACTTAAAAGAGGCTTCGGTGAGTGAAAGATTCAAGGGAATATTGGCGGTAACAGAGGAGCCGATAGTGTCAGGGGATATCGTGGGTAGAGGCGAATCATCTATCGTGGACTTATCCCTAACTCAAGTGATAGATGGAGATTTGGTCAAAGTCTTTGCCTGGTACGACAATGAATGGGGTTATTGCAACCGCCTGATGGAACAGGCGGTGGCTGTGGGTAACAAATAGAGAGGCCGGAGCGGGAGTCGAACCCGCGCATGGCGGTTTTGCAGACCGCAGCGTTACCACTTCGCCATCCGGCCACACAGGGATTATACCAAGGCTCGAGAATAAGTGCTGGTTTGTGGAAGTGAAAGGGGTTTGTTAAAATCACCTCTGGAGAAAAGAGTATGAAGAAAATTTTTGGCCAGATGAGAAGGTGGGTGACTGGGGGGTTAATATTGGTGCTGGCAGCGTGTGGAAGATTGGGAATGGCCGGAGGTGACCAGGGGGCGCTTCAGGTGACGAGTAACGCCGCCTTTGGAGTGTATCTTAATGATAATTACGTGGGTCAAACGCCATTTTATGATGAAAAAATTGGGGTGGGAGAGTATGTGTTGAAGTTAGTACCTAATGGAGCAGAAGGGTCGGGGGTGTGGCAGACTCCAGTGATGGTGGACAACAGAGCCTTGAGCGTGGTGCATTATGAGCACGGTCGAAGAAGTGAATTATCCACGAGTGAAGTAATGGAGCTGGAGAAACTGCCGAATGAAGAGGGGGTGGAGTTGTCACTAACAAGTATTCCCGACAACGTGGTGGTCAGACTTGACGAACAGGCGGTGGGGTTTTCGCCGGTTTTACTGGATGACTTGACTGAAGGGGATCATGTGTTAGCAATGGAGGCGGTAGGATATAAAACCAAAACAATTAACTTGAAATTGAATCGAGGTTACCGGCTCAACGTGGCGGTGCAGCTAGCCCGAGATGAAGAAACAATGATAGAGAAAGTAGAACCGGTGACCGAGGCGACTGGTAGCGGTGAACTGCTGGAAGTGGATGAATTGCTATCCCCTTCTCCATCCCCTAGTCCATCGATTCAGCCAGAAACGTCACCAAGTTCGGGATTTGGACAGGTGATAGGTGGAGTAATCACCGGTGCTGGAAATAATGAGTTGACAAAACCATATGTGGAAATAAGAGAGACCGGAACTGGATGGTTGAGAGTGAGAAGTCAGGCAGTGGTAGCTGATAATGAAGTAGCCAAAGTAAAAACGGGAACTTTTTTCCCTTTGGCGGTGGTGAGTAACAATCAAGAGTGGGTGAAGATTGAGTACCAAAAAGACAAAGAAGGATGGGTGAGTAAGTCGTTTGTGCGAATTGTGGAATGAAGAGTTAACTGAGCCAATAGATGATGGTGAAGGAGAGAAGTAGCCAGGTAAGGACAGCGGCAATGAGGGGCTCGTCTGACAGCAGGACCCGTTCGGGACTCTCGCCTCGATTTTGTTCGTAAACCAGTTGGAGGTAGCGCATAACGCCGTAGATGACTAAGGGAACGGTGGCCATCATCAGCTTTTCGCTAGTAAAAGTTCTAGGAAAGAGAGTGTAAAGAGACAACAGAAGACCTTGTGGTTTGACGGGTGAATAATTGAAAGAGAAAAGAGCGTAAGAAAGCCAAGTAGCGTTGGCAAACATGCCGGTATAAATGTCCAGAAGTCGGGGGGTGTAGCGAGAAAGGGTTTGGCGGTGTCCGGTTAGGTCACCGACGGTACCCTTGAGGAGGGTGCGTTCGCTTTGGCGTTTACCCACAGCCAAGAAGAGGGAGACTGAAACTACGGTAAGCAAAAACCAAACGCTCATATGAAGGTTGACGACGAGGGCACCGGCATAGACACGAAGGATAAAGCCAGCGGCGATGGCAAAGACATCTAATATGGGTTGGTGTTTGAGTTTTAATGAATAAAAAGTGTGAAGCAAAATGTAAAAAAGGATAATGGCCAGGAAAAAAGTGGAAGTGGTCCAGGCTAAATAGATGCTGGTAAAAAAGCCGGCAATGGCAAAAAAGGTGGCAGCGGAGACGGAAAGATCACCTGAGGGAATAGGACGCTTTTTTTTGAAGGGGTGAAGTTTGTCTTGAGGGGCGTCGATAATGTCGTTGACGACATAGACACAGCTGGTAACCAAAGTGAAGATAAGAAAAGCCCAGGTAACACGGAGGAAATAGCCAGGTTCGAACATAAAACCAGAGAAGAAGAGGGCAGCAAAAAGACTAAGGTTTTTGAGCCATTGGCGGGGACGAGCAGTGCGGACAAGGTAGAAAAAAGTAGAATGGGTGATGGTGTTAAGTTTCATGAGAGCGAGTGGCTTGAGTGAGATATTTAAGCCACAACAAGATGCCACTAGTAATTAGGGCAGCTAGGGCTATTGTAAAGATTTTTTGGGCGCTGTTCAATTTGAGTGACAAAAGGCCAAGGACGAAAGTAGCAGCCCAGTAAAACAAAGCAATCTGTGGCCGGGACCAGCCTGAGTCAAGAAGGTGGTGATGGAGGTGGCCGCGGTCTCCCCAGACTGGAGACTTACCTTGATACACGCGCCTGATAATAGAAACGATAGCGTCGGTAGTGGGGATGGCGAGGATGAGAATCATGGCAGCAACTTTGGCTCCAGAAAGGATTGCCAAAATAGCGAGAAGAAAACCGGCTAAAGTGCCCCCGCCATAACCGGGCATAATTTTTTGGGGGAAGAAGTTAAAAAGGAGGAAACCAGCGTAGGCTCCGGCGGTGATGGCAGCCAGGGAGGTGACCTCCCACTGAGTGATATCGGAAGAGAATCGAAGAGAGAATAAACCCATAAACACGGCGGCGATGGCCACAAACCCGGGCATTTGACCGTCTAAACCCTTGGACCAGTTGACGATGTTGGACATCCAGAGAATCCAGATTAGGGCAAAAAGATCTGAGATTACCCAAATGGTGCGGAGTTTGCCAAAAAGAAAGATGGGGATTTGGGGAGTGTTGAGATGGATTACGGAGCCAGGGGGGCCGAAAGGATTGGTGATAAACGCAATGCCGATACCAGCCCCAACGACAATCAAAGCGGCAACGGTAGTGGTAAGGAGACGCAGGTAAGGGGAAAGGTCATAGATATCGTCGGCTATACCGACAAGAGTGAGAATGAGGGCGGCGGTGAGAATGCCAACGAAATGCTTGTCTACACCCAAAAAGAAGAACCCGGCTATGGCCAGAGCGATAAAAATGGGAATACCTCCTCCGCGAGGAACCGGGTGGGAGTGAGTGTTTTTGAGGCGACTATGTTTAGCTGGGTCGTCTACCCAGCCCCGGCGGCGATAGAAGCCAATAACCAACGGAGTGAAGAAGGCGGTGAGAATAAAGGCTAGGATAGCGGGTAAAAGGAAAGTGGAGACAAGTATTGGCAATGAAGGAAACAATTAAAGAATGATGATTAAAACGTGGAAAAGGGCGATAGTAAAAAGAAAGGAGATTAAAGTGGAAGTGACGGCAAGAATTCGAGCAAACATGCGATCAGATTGGAAATGGATGCGAGACAACCAAATATGGGTGATGAGGAAAATGAGGGTGGCTAAAGGTAGAGCTAGAAGGAAGGGTTTTTTGGCAAGTTGTTCTGGGCCTCTGGCAAGAGAGTAAAAAATAGGGACTACGGGAGGGAGGCGATGGTAATGGTAGATGAGGGTGAGAGTAGAGGAAATTAGGAGGCCAAAAGACACGAAGAAAGAAGTGCGAACTATTGAATCACGTACAAAAGAATTAGTGGAAAAGTGATGCGGTCTGGGCACAGAGGCATTATATCAAGAGATTCGGCTAGAGGCGTTTGTAAACCAGGGCGCGATGGCCTTGATTTGCCTGGGCAGAAAGGCCGGGGTCGCCAATTCGCTCCACAAGCAAATAACTAGTGTCGATATGGGCTTGTAACTCTGGAAAAGGCAAGGGTTCGTTTTCCATGATGACGATGGCAGCTGGGGGATTGGCTTCTAAATGATTGAGAGTGGTTTGGTAGTAATCCAGGTCGTTAACATGAAAGGAAGTGACGAGTTTGGTGGCGGGCAGGCGATTGGACATGACGTAAACCTCCGGGTCATTGCCCCAAACGTAGATTTTTTCTCCCGGTAGAGTTAATTGCCTGAGTCGAGTGGCTAAGGCATAGTTACGGGGAACCCGACGATCAAAAGTACGATAGAAACTGGTACGGTCGGCTTGACCGGTGATATAGGTAAAGAAATGGCGATAGTAAGGAACAACACTCCAAAATGAGAAATTAAAACGGACAAAAGAGGCTAAAACTAGAGTGATACCCGCTAGCGAAAGGACTCGGATCAATCGGGAAGGGTGGAGGAAAAGATAACCGACAACTAAAAGGAATGGAGCAACAACTTGGAGGAGATAGTGGGGATAAGGACGGGCAGAGAGTAAGGCGGCAAAGAGAGAGCTAACGAGCCAGAAGAGAGAGAAAGTGACGAAGGGAGGAAGGCGGCGGCGGGAGAAATATAAAAGAAGGATAAAAGTAAGCCAGAGCAGAATTCGAGCGGTAAGGCTGCCAAAGAGGAGATATTGAGTGAGGAAATCAGAAGCCTGCCAAACAGAAACATAGCCAGCACTACCGGTGGCGTTAAAAATTAAAGAAAGGGGAGAGACGCCTAAAATGGCCAAGAATATCACAGCGATAACCACGGGGAGGGCGAGGCCAAGGACAAAGAGGTGGAAATGTCGATTGGAAATAAGGTGCTTTTGTAACTCCTTGAGGGAGTGGGGAAAGAAATAGAAGAAGGTGGTGATGGCAATAATATCTAGGGCGGCATGTATTTTGAAGAGGAAAGCTAGTGAGAGAAGTAGGCCGGAGACAAAATGGAAAGAGGGGCGGGTGGTAAGCTGCTGGCGGCGACCAGGTTTAGTGGTAAGAAGAACTAAGGCTAGCAAAACTAGAACAATAAAGAAGTTTTCTGCATTGGCAATGGTGCCTTCAATGATGGGAGTGGAGGTGAAAAAAACAAAAGCCAGTGTGAGGAAAAAAGCCGAAGATAAGGAGAAAAGGCGACGAGAGAGGATAAAAAAGCAGGAAGTACCCAGGAGGGTGGCCAGGATTAAGATGAGGCGAAGGTTAGTGACATGGGTGGCAAGGGCGGACAAAAGATAAATGGCAGGGGGTTTGTTGGGGAAGTCGGTGATTTGGGAGTAAAGAACCTGACCGTGACGGATGCCGTGACCGATGGCTAAGTAGATATTTTCGTCACCGTACCAAAATGGCTCAAAAAGAGAAGGCAGACGAAGGATAACGACCAAAAGGAGAAGGAGAAGGAGATATTCGTGTTGGTTTAGATAACGATTGAATTTGGCCAAGAGAGCAAACATAGCATTAGCATAGCAAATTGTGGCGTGAGTGGCTATTAATAACTAGGACTTAACTGGAGTTTTATTTGGGAGAAACTTTCTCGGTGACACGATATTCGATGTAGCGGCCCAGCATTAGGCGAGTGTGGGCGTCTAAGCCAGGAAGAGCAGAGAAAAAGAAGCCAATGATGGGTAGCAGGAAAAACTCTAAGGGTTGGAGAAGTTTGGTGAAGATAGAAACCTGGTGAGGCCGGGGAGGGCGATTTTTGGCATCAATGAGAATGATGATAAACATTGAAAGAAGGGACAAGGTAAGAATGGTACTGGAGACTTGAGGGAGGGTTTTGCCCATGATGGTACGGGAGAATTCGGGATTGAGAAGTGGAGGGAAAAAGGCGCCCACGGTGATGGCAAACCAATTGACTGGCCAGAGGAAGTGGTCTTCAATGACTTTTAAGACTCGTACAGTTTTGTCCCAAAAAGGAACTCCGGGGACAGTTAAGTATTGGCGAATAATGTAGGCATCGTCGCTAACTCCCCAAGCCCAACGTTTGATTTGTTCATATTGATTTACCATGCTGGCCCAAAAACCATTGGCTTGAGCGGCGTCGGCATAGACGGGAAGGAATAACGGCTCGACTTCCAGATCGCCTTTAAAGTGAAAATAAGCCTTGAAGAAAAGCCGATAATCCTCGGGAATGACGTCGGTATCCCAGTAGCCAATTTCATCAATCATTTTGAGGCTGGTGGAGTAGGTAGAAAAGTTGATCAGCCGGTCACGACGCATAAGGATAAACATTTGAGTGACCGAAAAAATTGAAGCCAGGACTCGAACCGGGGCGGGAACCTGCCATATATTGTTGTAAAAAGTAATGGCAGCCTGCCAGATGCGGCGGTAGCGATGGGGGTGATTCAAAAACTCGAAAGTGAGGGCAGAGAAATACTGGGAATCAAGCAGGGCGTCGGCATCTTGACTGGTAATGGTGACCAAGTTAATATCAAAGCCTTGTTGATCGATGAGTTTTTGTTTGGCAAGTTTGGCGCCCCAAGCGGTGTTGCTGCTTTTACCTTTGACTTCATTTTTAATGTCAGGATGGTAGGTAGTCCAAAGGTGACCAAAGTGGTGAGAATATTTTTTGACTAGGAGTTTGGCTTTTTGATGGGCCGACTCCCCTTCTCGCTCTTCAAAAGAAAGCATGAGATGAAGGTTTTGGGTTGGATAGCTTTGTCCAGCTAAGTTAGCCAGGGTACGCTCGAGTGTCGGCAGCGGTTCTTGGTAGGTGGGAATAACGATGATGTGGTGGTATTGATCCCAAGCGGATTTGGTTTTTAGATCCGCGAGCCAATCATTTTTTCTTGAGGCTTGGATGCGCATGTGAGCAAAGACGGCAAGGAAAGCGACGGACAGAGAGCGGTATAGCCAGTAAACCGAAAAGGAAATGATATAGTAGGCAACCACTTCGGGAATAAGGATCGAACCCCAGACTGGGAAGAGAATGAGAAACCAAGAAAAAAGCCCTGGCAGAATTTCGAGAGCACGTTGGGTACGGACGGGATGGCGGCGAACATAGGAACTGACCATAGAGTGTATTTTAAAAGATGATGAGGAGGAAAGCGAAGATTAGATGGCTAATCGGAAAAGGGAATGGGTGTTTTTTGAGATTTGGTGAACAAGATTTGAAAGGGATTGGTTGAGGAGTTGAGAAGCACAGGTGTAGGTGGAGGCAATATTGGCCGGGTGGTTGGGAAACTGACCCCGATGGGGATTTAGGTAGGGAGCGTCGGTTTCAAGTAGGAGCCGATTGGCAGGAACAAGAGGAAGCAGAGAGCGAAGGGTTTTGGAAGAAGAGAAAGTTAGATTGCCAGCAAAAGAGATGTATAAGTCCAGGTCGAGGGCTCGACGCAAAATGGTCTCGTCGCCTGAAAAGCAATGAAGAACGGCTTTGACTGGGTGGCTATGGAGAAGATTAAGAGTGTCGGAATGGGCGTCTCTGATGTGAATGGTAAGCGGGAGTTTGTTTTCTTGGGCAAGTTTGAGTTGGTGGAGGAAAAGTTCCTGTTGAAGCTCGATAATTTGGAGTCGCTTAGGATGGTGAGTGATCCAGTGATAATCAAGTCCACACTCACCTAGGGCAACGGGAGAGCGAGTGAGTTGGTCGTTTAGAGCTTGAAAAAGAGGTTTGGGGGAGGCTTGAGACTCGATAAGATCAGTGGCCAGACTGGGGTGAAGGCCGATGGCGGCATAAACTTGAGAGTGTTGGGAAGCGAGTTGGAGAGCCTGATGATTGGAATCCGGATCAATACCGGGCACAATTATGGTGTTGACTCCGGTTTGAGTGGCGAGAGAGAGATAGTGATCTGCTTGAGAAAGTAGAGGGGGTAGGTTTAAGTGAGTGTGAGTATCGACCATAAGAGTAAATTACTGGTCGAGACGAGGAAATAAGGGTTTGAGGGCGGATATTTCAGGACCTTGAAAGTGACTGGTGAGAGTGGCACTGGTTTGGGGCAGGAAAGGTTGGAGCTCGAAGCTGACTTGACGGAAATGAGCTACCAGGGTTTGAAGAGTGGATTGGAGTTGACTGCCTTGCTGCTGCCAAGGACGTTTTTCCTCAATGAGTTGATCGATTTCTTTGAGCCGGAGCCAAATGGAAGCCAAAGCCAGATCAAAACGATAATCATGGAGGTGATTTTTGACTTGAGAGCGCAGACCGGGAGGGGTATCTGAGGGGAACTCGAGTCCGCTTTTGGCACAAAGGGAGGCAAGACGGGAGGCAGTGTTACCTAAACCGTTGGCGAGATCTGAATGATAGGCGGCGAGGAATTTATCTTTGGAAAAATCACTATCGGCAAAAGGAGAAACCTTGGCCAGAAGGAAATAACGAAGCGGGTCGGCACCGTAACGGTCAAGAAGAGGGAGAGGATCAAAAACGTTGCCAAGAGTTTTGCTCATTTTTTGGCCAGATACGGTTAAATATTCATGAACAAAAAGTGACTTGGGTAGTGCCAGGCCAGCGGAGAGAAGGAAAGCGGGCCAGTAGACAGCGTGGAAGCGAAGGATGCCTTTGCCAATGACGTGGACATCTGCTGGCCACCACTGATGGTATTTGGCCTGATCCCATCCGAAACCTACTCCAGACTGATAGATATTGAGAGCATCGAACCAAACGTAAATGCGCTGAGACGGGTCTCCCGGAACCGGGATGCCCCAGTCTCTGGCTCTTTGATTAGTGCGGGAAATACTAATATCGGCCAAACCCCGTTTGATGAAGGCAATGACTTCATTTTTTCGAGTTTGGGGGATGATCAATAATTGGTTGGAATCAATGAGGTGAAGAAGTTGGTCTTGGTAGCGAGAGAGGCGGAAAAAGTAATTGGTTTCAGTAACGGTTTCGAGTGACTTACCCGGGTGCTCGGGACACTGGTTATCTTCCAGTTCTTCGGGTTGATAGAAGGCTTCACAGCCAACACAATAAAGGCCGGAGTAAGATTTTTGATAAATGTCGCCGTTTTGGTCACAAAGTTGCCAGAGTTTTTGACTGGCGGGGTAGTGGTGAACTTGGTCGGAACCTTTTTGCCAAATATCAAAGGCGGCATTGAGTTTCTGAGAGAGAGCCAGAAAACTTTGAGTGTTTTGATCGACAAAGTCTTGGATAGGCTGGCCGGCGGCTTCGGCGGCTTGAACGTTTTTGAGGGCGTTTTCGTCGCCACCAGAGAGAGTGAGAACTTGGTCGCCAAGGAGCCGGCGGAAACGAGCGATGGTGTCGGCTTGGACAAATTCAAGCGCGTGGCCGATGTGGGGCCGGGCATTAACATAGGGGATAGCGGCGGTGAGATAGTATTTTTGGGTCATAGAAAAAATGAGGTGGAATTAAGGAGATTTTAGCACAGGCTTGCCTGGTGGATGAGACAGGTAGAGAGCGGCGGCTTCAAAAGAGAGAAATAAGAGCAGGGTTAAGGCCAGATAAAGAAGATGGGAAAAACCAAGGAGGCGTAATAGTAAGATGGTTACCAGAAAAAGACTGATAAATAGTGAGCGACGAGTGTGGAGAAGAAGAAACTTGAGTGAGGAAAAGAGAGCGAGAAAGAGCAAGAGAAAGAAGGGTAGATAGAGGCCAGGAAGAAGCAGATTTTGAAAAAGGCGGGGAGGGAGCCGGAAGAAGATGTAGACCAAGATTGTCCAGGAAAGAATCGAGACAGTAAGATAAAACCAGCGGGAAGAAAGATGAAATTGAGGAGAGGTTTTTTGGAGACGACGATTGCGACGGGACATGGGGATAGTGTAGCGGGAAAAAATCTGAGGGGGGAGGGGTAAATTCAGACTGGGAAAGTTGATTGCAAGAGATGCCCTGGTAGAATGAGCTTATGGATTTTATGGGGAGCTTGTTACTAATACTGTTGGTGGGAGTGGCGGTTTTGGTAGTGGTTTTGTATAGGAAATTGGAAGGATTGGCCAGCAGAACAGGAGAGATGGATGAGGAGAAAGCCAGGTCAATTGTGAATCAAGTGTTTGGTGAAATAAGCAATAAAGTAATTTTGCAAACTAAAGGGGCTTTGTCGAGCGAGAAAGAGGCGATTTTTAAAGACAATGAAAATAAGGCAAAAGCGATTGAAAAAATGGTGGCGGAGTTGAAGACAGAGATAGATGAGAGACAAAAGGAAATTAGAGGGTTGGAACAGGACCGAAATAAAAAATTTGGAGAGATAACCACGGCAATTGAGGAACATAGAAAAATTACGGAAGAACTGAAGACTTCGACCCAATCGCTATCTAAAGTGTTATCCAACAACCAAACCCGAGGACAGTGGGGGGAGAGAATTATTGAGGATATTTTGCAGAGTGCAGGTTTGATGGAGGGGGTGCATTTTTTAAGACAGGCAACCTTGGGAAGTTCGAGTGTAAAACCGGATATAACCATATTGCTACCTAACCAGCGGAAAGTGTGTGTGGATGTGAAATTTCCATATGCGGAGATACAGAAAATGGCGTTGGCTGAGGGAAAAACGGCTAAAGCGGAACATTTGAAGAATTTTAGCAGGGATGTAAGAAAGAAAATTGGCGAGATAGAAACTAGAGGTTATATAGATGTTGAACATGGGACACTGGATTACGCGATTATGTTTGTGCCCAACGAAATGCTGTTTTCGTTTATAAATCAACAATTGCCTGATGTGGTAGACGAGGCTATGGATAAAAAAGTGATGATGGTCTCCCCGTTTACGTTTTTGATTGTGGCGCGAACGGTGATGGAATCTTACCGGAATTTTATGATGGAGAATAATTTAAAGACGATAGTTAAACATATAACTGAATTTGTAGACGACTGGAAAAGATTTCAAGGGGAGTTTGGAAAGTTTGATGAGTCGATTGAATCAATGAGGAAAAGGTTTGATCAAATTTACACCACCAGATATAAACAAATGGATTTGAGAATTAAGAGGATTCAAGAGGATCAACAAGAAAAACTAATTGAAGAGGGGCAACCTTTGTTGAAGGGGTAGGATGGAAACCATAGTAACTAAAAGTGGCAAGAAGTTGATGGTGAGGGCACCCAATCCCGGGGACGCGAAAGTGGTGCTTACTTATATAAACGAGTTGGTTTTAGAGGATGTACCGATTTTAGTAAATGAAAAACAAACTCTAGAAGATGAGGAAAGGTATATAAAGGAGGCTTTGGCTGAAATCGAACGAGAAGAAAAGATCCAATTGTTAGTGTTTGATGGTGAGAAACTGGTAGGAAATGCTCAAGTGGATAGAGGTAAATATCGGGAGAAGCATGTTGGAGTCTTGGGAATTTCGATAGCCAAAGACTTTCGGGGCATGGGAGTAGGCTACAAGTTGGCAAAAGCCGTGACAGAAAAAGCAAGGGGGATAGGGGTAAAAATAGTAGTGTTGGAGTATATGAAAATAAATAAACTAGCAAGAAAAATGTATGAGAAATTGGGATTTATTGAGTTTGGGGAATTGGCAAATGGGATGGAGTACCAAGGAAAGTTGGTGTCGAAGGGGTATATGTACAAACAACTAGATTAGGCTTGATAGAAGTAAACTCCTTTGAAGTTGTCTTTGAGGTGTTGGTGAAATTTGAGACCAGGGATTTGATAGTCGGGAGAAATGATGAGAGTGCCAGGTTTTAGTTGGGGAAGAATTTTGGATTTGACTGGTCCCATGTATTTGGTCATTTGATAGAGATAGACAATATCGACTTGGGAGAGATCCGCCCGCCACATGTCGCCAAAATGGATTTTGATTTTTTTATGGTCTACCCCACTCTTTCTGGTGCGCCAAAGAGCAGTTAAATAGACTAGAAAGTCAGATTCCCAGCCCTGAGCAAATGAAGCTCCTTGTTTGACGGCTTCGATGAGAATGCGGCCATCACCACAGCCCAGGTCTGCGACATGGTCGCCTGGCTTGATAAAGCTGGTGATTGTTTTGAGACGCTCTTTAGGTAAGGGTACATAGGGAGAACCTTTGAAAGAAGTGTAGACGAAACTGGAAAGCCAAAAGAGAATGAGACCGAAAATCAGGAGGGCCAGAAGTGAGAGCATAAAAGCATTGTAGCGGCTAGGAGAGCGAATCGCCAGAAGATCAATGAAGACAGGAGGCTTTATAATAGCTCTTATGGACCAGTTAAAAGGAATTGAAGAATTAAATTTAGAACAAAAACAAGCAGTAGAGAATGAAGACGGACCACAACTGATTGTGGCTGGGGCGGGAACCGGAAAAACCAGAGTGATCACCGAGAAAATGAAGTGGCTAGTAGAGAGAGGATTGAAGCCGGATGAGATTTTGGCATTGACTTTTACCGAAAAAGCAGCCGAGGAAATGGTAGGAAGACTGGACACGATAATGCCACTTGGATATGAAGAGCCGTGGGTGTCGACTTTTCATAGATTTGGAGAGAGAGTGTTGAAACAAGAAGCATTGGAGATTGGACTGGATCCTTCGTACCGGATTATGACCCAACCGGAACAGTGGCTGTTGGTAAAGGAGCATTTATTTGAGTTTGAGCTTAGTTATTACCGGCCGCTAGGAAACCCCAACAAGTTTATTGGTGCTTTGATTAAATTGTTTGCCAGAGCTGGTGATGAAAATGTAAGCGCTCAAGAGATTAGAGAATATGCCAAAAGTATAAAGGGGGACGTGGAAGAAACTGAAGTGGAAAAACTGTTGGAAGTGGCGGGAGCGTATGAAAAATATAACGAATTGAAACTGAAAGAGTCGGTAATGGATTTTGGAGATTTGATTTCGTGGTGTTTGAAACTGTTTGCAGAAAGAAGCAACGTGCTGGCAAAGTATCAGGGGCAGTTTAAGCATATTTTGGTGGATGAATTTCAGGACACAAATTACGCCCAGTATCAATTGATAAAGATGCTGGCGCCGGTTGAGAAACAGCCAAATTTAACGGTAGTGGGAGATGACAGCCAATCGATATATCGATTTAGAGGAGCGGCGATTTCTAATATTTTGAATTTTATGAGGGATTACCCTAAGGCAAAGCAAATTGTACTGACCAAAAATTACCGCTCGATTCAGCCGATTTTGGATGGAGCTTATAGATTAATCAAACAAAACGACCCGGAGACTTTGGAGGCGAAACTGGGTATTAGTAAAAACCTGATAAGCCAACGACAAGTCAAGATTGATGAGAAACCCTTGGTGGTGGAACTAGACTCGGCAGAAGAGGAAGTGGGGTGGGTGATTAAAAAAATATTCGAACTGTTGGCAAAAGGTTACAACTATAAGGATGTGGCGATTGTGGCACGAGCCAATAGTCAACTTGAGGCTTATGTGGCAGGACTGAAGCAACTGTCACTACCCTATCGAAGGGTGGGAAATAGGGGGTTGTTTGATCAGGAGGAAATAAGAGGGTTAATTAACTTTATGAGAGTGATGGTTAACCCGGAAAATAACGTAGATTTGTTTGGTTATTTGTATATGGAGGAGCTGGAACTTAACAAAAGCTTGATCCTGAAAAAGCTAACTGAGGCAAAAAGAAACCGAGTGAGTTTGTATGAATTGATTTTAAAAGATGAGTCTTTTGGCCGAGCAGTTGAGTTGATCCGACAGGCGCAAGAGAAAATAGATGAGCAAAAAAGTAGTCAGATTTTGTTTAATTTTGTCAATGAAAGTGGTTACTTGAAAAGACTGGTGGAGAAGGAAAGCTTGGAAAATGCTTTGAAGTTGAAAAATTTGAATTTATTTTTTAGATATTTGAGAGGCTTTGAGGAAAAAACAAATTTAAGTGTAGTGGGACTGGTGGAAATGTTGGATGACTTGATGGAGGCGGGAGAAAATCCCCAGCAAGCAGAAATTGAAGATATTGACGCGATTACTTTAACCACAGCACACAGTGCTAAGGGGTTGGAGTTTGGAGTGGTATTTATGGTGAGTTTGGTGGCCGGGAGGTTTCCGGCATATGGCAGAAGAGACCCGATTGAGTTACCCACTGATTTATTTAAAGAAAGCTTGCCTGAAGAGGATAAAACTGCGGAAGAAAGACGACTGTTTTATGTGGGTATGACTCGAGCACGCGACCGGTTGTTTTTAACCTGGGCAAAAGATTATGGAGGAGTCAGAAAAAGAAAAGCATCCGGGTTTTTGACTGAAACAGGGTTTGAAGGGATAAAAGCAGAAACAAACGGACAATTGACGTTACTGGGAATTAAACCTCAAGACCCGCCGGTGATTTATGAGGGGGAACAAGAATATAGATTGGATCACTTGAGCTATTCGCAAATTGATACGTATAAAGCCTGTCCACTAAAGTTTAAATACAGATATATCCTACAAATTCCAGCTGAACCACACCACGCTTTATCTTTTGGGAGATCGATACATGAAACACTCAAAGAGTTTCACCAGTTTGAACAAGCAGGAAGAGAGGTGAAGCGGGAAGAGTTGCTGGCGATATATGAGAAAAATTTCGTGAAAGAAGGTTATGATTCGGAACAGCACAGAAGAGAGAGGTATGAAGCTGGGAGGTTAGCGATGAGTGATTATCACAGTAAATGCAAGGAACTGTTGGGGAGGGCGTGGAGATTGGAGCAGAGCTTTAAATTAGTGATCGGTGGAATTCCCTTGATTGGCAAGATCGACAGAATTGATAAAAACGGACAAGCTTATGAAATTATTGATTATAAGACCGGATCGGCTGGAAGAAAAGGGCAGGCAGATAAAGATGAGCAGCTGAGTATTTATGCGCTAGCGGCTCATGAGGCGTTGGGGATTGAGGCAGAGCGGCTATCGCTTTATTTTATTGAGAGCAATGAGAAAGAGGCTTCGACAAGAACGCTAAAGCAAATGGAAAAGAAGAAGGCGGACTTGGAAGGAATGGTGGAGGAGATTAAAAGTTCGAAATTTGAACCTAAGCCAGGTAATCCCTTTCCATGCGGATTTTGTGAGTACAGAACCATATGTCCGTTTGCGGACAGGGGTTAGGAAAAAATTAAAGAGGAAAACGGGAGCGGAAACGAAGATATTTCCAGCGGAGACGGTCGAGTTTGGTGAAGAGATTGTAACGGGAAGGTTGCCAAACGTAGTCATAGGTACCAACAAATTCCATGAGAGTACCACCATAACCTTCTTTGAAACGGTGAAAACCGTACCAAGGATCGCTGGCGTCTGGATGGGGCCCAAGAGAGCCCCAGAAATCAAAGAGGGTACAGCCCTTAGAGAGACCAAAACGGATTGCTTCCCAAGCGAGTAGGTTGTTGGCCATAACATCCCGGTGTTGGCGGCTGCTGGCACCGTAGGGGTAGTAAAGAGTGTGGTTGTGTCGAAAAAGGATCCAGGCGCCGAGAGTTTGATCTTGATAGACAGCTTTGAGAAGATGGGCCATGCCAGCGGAATGGAGATGTTGCCACATAAGCCGATGGTATTTTTCTGAGTGGGAGTAAAACTCCTGACGTGAGGTGGTTTGACGCCAAAGATCTAGGTATTGGTTGAAGCCAGTTTCAGAATTATCTTCAACGACGGTGACGCCTTTTTTTTGAGCGAGCCGAATGTTGTAGCGGGTTTTGCTTTTGAGATTGGCAAAAAGGGCGTCTTCACCTGGGGTGAGATCGAGGATAAAGCTAAAAGGGGTAAACATCGGCCGGCCGGCGACGTGATTATGTTCCTGGAGAAATTGCCGGGCGGCCTTGATGTCGGCTGAAGGCGAGTCAACTGGTGAGTAAAGATTGGGCTCGTTTTTGATGTAGATAAGATTATGTTTTTCGGCGGCAGTTTTGAGGGCAAAAAGTTGGGCATCATCGGGAAAGCCGGCTTTGGGGAGATAGCCCAATTTCCAGCCAAGACGGGGTATTTGATGAATGGTGATTTGAAAACTTTGAAGGATATTGGGGCCATCGAAAAGAGCAAGGCGTAAAAGATCGGTGCCGGTAGCACGGCGAAAGTCTCCCCAAGCCCAGGTTTGGAGTGGATGAGTGGCGACAGAATCAAATTTGGCTTTTTCTTGAAGGAGAGGTTCTCTGATGAGCATAAGTCGATTGTATCATGGCCTCTGGTGACGATGAGTAAGGAGACGGAACAAAGCTTGAAATGACCTTTTTATACCCAAAAGGAGAAGAAGAGCGTCTGAATGAGGCGAGGCGGTTTGGAGATAGAGAAGTTCTGATTGGAGGCGTTTATCCAGTGATGGCAGAGGTAGAAAGCGGATTGCCGGTGATATGAGTCCAGGCCGGACGGTGAAACGGGCACGGGCTTTGGAGGGGAGTTTTTTGGATTGGCTGGGCTCGAGAGGACGGGGACCAATTAGACTCATATGGCCGGAGAGAATATTGAAAAGCTGAGGGAGTTCATCTAAGCCCGTGTGGGAGAGTAAAAATCCTAGACGAGTAAAACGAGGGTCGTGGTGGATTTTAAACAAAGGAGGTTCGGCTTGATTGAGATGCTGATGACGCCAACGTTGTTGGGGAGCACCTTTGATCATGGTACGAAACTTGATTAGAGTAAAGGAGCGGGCGCGAAAACCTGTGCGTTTTTGACGAAAAAAAACGGGAGGGCCTGAAGTAATTAGAATTAAGAGAAATAGAGTTAAGAATGTTGGAAGTAAAAGGAGGATGAGGAGAACGGAAACTGAGAGATCGAAAATCCGTTTGGCGGGATGGCTGAGATAAGGTGAAAGAATTTGGGGCATGGTTTATGCTAGATAAAGATGTTAAGTAAATTTAAAAGAAGATTTGGTTGGCAACTTTTGCCGGGGTGGGCTAAGGTGTTATTAGTGCTGGAAGTGTTGGTGGGAGTGGTTTTTTTGGGCGGAATGGTGTGGGTGATTTGGGGGTGAATTAGCCCAGGAGTTGGTCGATATCGATTTCGTCATTTAAGAACTGGTCTAGGAGCGAATCGTTGAGATTGGAGTTGGGAGAGGAAAAAGGACGAAGAAGATGGGGTGGAATTTCTGAGAGAAAACGCGAGGACAGATTGGAGCCACGACCACCAAAATACAACCGGTTTTTGGCATAAGTTAGATAGAGGTGGCGCCGGGCTCGAGTCAAAGCCACATAGCAAAGGCGTCTTTCTTCCTCGAGCTCGTGAGGCTCGAGAAGACTGCGGCTATGGGGAAACAAGCCTTCTTCCAGGCCAACCACAAAAACCTGATCAAACTCCAAGCCTTTGGCTGAATGCATGGTCATGAGAGTTAAAGGAGCGGAGGTAGCGGCGTTGGTGGGCCGATGATTTTGATCGTAGCTTTGAGTGTTGTTTTCAACCAGGGAGACACTTTCGAGAAAATCAGAAAGAGACTCAAACTGAGTTGAAACACTTTTTAACTCTTGAATATTTTCCAAGCGGGAGAGGTCGGCTTCATCTTTGGGATCGAAGCGGTCGAGGTAGTTGGTGGCCTCGAGGACCTGATCGAAAATTTGAGTGCTAGTTAATTTTTGGAGATCAAGAGAGGAAAGTTTGGTTTGAAAGGAATGTAAACGGCGTTTACCCAAGGCTTGGGCACGATTGAGACTGACGGTGTCGGAAGGGTTGATGAGAAGGCGCAGATAGGCAAGGATGTCTTTGATTTCTTTGCGTTGGTAAAATTTGACGCCACCAACTAAGACATAGGGAATACCGGCTCGTATACAAGCTTCTTCGAAGGCACGTGATTGGGCATTAGTGCGATAAAGGACGGCGGAGGATGAGTCAGGGTGGTGACGAAGCGCGCTTAAAACAAATGAGGCCTCGTGTTTTTCGTCTTCGGCAACAAAAAGGTGGAGCGGATCGCCGTCGGTTTGATCGGTCCAAAGAGAAAGAATGGGGTGGGTTTTGTTGTGGGAGATAACAGCGTGGGCGGCGTCGAGGATGGGTTGGGTACTGCGGTAGTTGCGTTCAAGTTTGATGGTGGTGAGTTCGGGAAAATCGGTTTCAAGAAAGTTAAGATTTCTGTAGTCGGCGCCGCGCCACCTGTAGATGGATTGGGAGGCATCACCGACAACTGTCAAGCGGCGATGCTCTTGAGCAATAGTTTTGATAATTAAGTATTGGGCTTTGTTGGTGTCTTGATATTCGTCCACTAAAACGTGGGCAAAACGAGATTGGTAACGGAGACGAACCGGAGGAACATCGAGCAAGAGGCGGACGGTGTAGTTGAGAAGGTCGTCAAAATCTAGAGCAGAAATTTCCTGGAGGTGACGTTGATAGTGGGTGTAGAGGGTGGCGATGGTAGTTTGAAAGTGGCCATAGGCGATGGTTTGATAATCGGCTGGGGTGAGTAATTCGTTTTTGGCTTGAGAGATTTGAGATAAAACGGTGCGGGGGCGAAATTCTTTGGGTGATAAATCGAGTTGGCGGAGAAGGTGTTTGATCAGGTCTAATTGATCAGTGTCGTCATAGATTAAATAGTCGGGTGAGAGTCTCAAGTGGTGGGCTTCACGGCGAAGGAGTTTGGCACAGAAGCGATGAAAAGTGCCAGCGAAAGGTAGAGTGGTACCGACTAAGGTTTCCAAGCGTTCCTGCATCTGGCTGGCGGCTTTGTTAGTAAAAGTGAGCAGGAGAATTGAGTTGGGATCAGCCCCTTGATGGATGAGGTTGGCGGTACGATAAATGAGGGTTCTGGTTTTACCACTACCGGCTCCGGCTAAAACCAAGAGAGGCCCCTGATTGTGAGTGACGGCAGAGAGTTGTTGAGAATTGAGTTGTTGGGAAAAGTCGATGGCTGATGGCATGCTAGAATGAGCTAAAGAACTGCTGGTTACCATAACACGGAAACCGAGGTCTGTACAGTAAATCGAAGGAGAAAAATGGAATATATTGTGGCAAATTGGAAATCTCACAAAAGCTTGGCTGAGGCTAAGGAATGGATGGAGGAAATGAGTAAATACTGGAGAGAGTTGTCTGAGAGGGAAGTGGTGGTAGCACCGCCGATGCCTTACTTGGAGCAGATGAGTGAATATAAAAAGTCTTTGACTGGAATGAAGTTGGCTTGCCAAGACTTATCACCATTTCCTTTTGGGGCCTATACCGGAGCCGTGGCGGCAGCGATGGTGAATGATTGGTGTGAATATGCCATAGTGGGTCATTCTGAGAGACGAGCTTATTTTGAGGAAAAACACCAACAAATTGCCAATAAAGTTGAGCAAGCAAGAGAGGCAGGAATAAAGGCAATTGTGTGTGTGGATCGAGGATATGTGAAGGCTCAAGCAGCAGCGTTGGGAGAAAATATAGGAGAAATAATTGCTTATGAACCGTTGGAAGCCATTGGGACGGGATTGGCCCAAGATCCGGAGGAAGTTAAGAAAGTGGTGGCTGAAATTCGTCTGGTGGCAAAACCAAAAGCAATTCTTTATGGCGGAAGCGTGAATGCGGATAATGCTAGAGAGTTTTTAAAAATAGATGGGGTGGATGGTCTACTGGTGGGAGGGGCGAGTTTAAAAGCCGAGAGTTTTGCCAGGATTTGCGGACTAGTGTGAAACAGAATAAATGGAGTAAGAGGGAGACTCGAGTAGGAGAGGAAATTGGCTGAAGTAGCTGAGATTGATTTCAAATGAAGCGTGTTCGGAAGGGCCGATAACCACATAATCGATTGAGTAGTGGTCTAGGAGCAAGGAGGCCTGGCTGGAACCGGAGTAGATATTGGCGATGTCTGTTTCTCTGGTGGTGTAGTCGAGGCCATAAGTCCAGAGCCAACCACGGTAGCCCATGAGAATTTGTCTGCCGGTGAGGGTGGGGATAAAGTGATTGTGTTGGTCGCTGGTGAGAATAACTGAGTCGGGGGAGGTAAGTTCTCGGACTTTGGAGGCTAGGTCTAATTCTTCATTCGTAAACATGGGGGTTTGGAGCTTTTCAAAATCCAGAAGGCGAAGAGCGTCGAGAAAACCGGAGAAGGTGAAAACAAGGAAAAGGAGGCTGAAAGCGATTAAACCAAGGCGTTTGGCTTGAAGTAGACGAAAAAGAAGAGTGGTGGCAGGCAGACTAAAGGCAAGGTAAATCCAGGTGAAGATTTTGGAATTGTCCCAGTCGTAGGGTTGGAAAAGAATTAGGTTTGATAAAAAGAAGAGAAAATAGAAGGGCAAGAAGAAAAGCTTTTGGCGCGAGGGGAGAAAGAAGTAGCCAACAAAAGAGGCGGGGAGAAACAAACCCCAGTTGATTAACCAAAACCAAAACCAGTTGATGTCTTTGCTTTTAGCTAGCCAGCCAGGATAAAGGCGGAAAAACGATTCAGAAGTACTAGGAAAGATGAAATGAGTGGCTAGAGGATAAGCGACAGAAAGACTGATAAAGGCGGTGAGCATCCAGTAGGAAAAAGGGTGGCGTCTGAGAGTAAGGAGAAATATCCAAAGGGTTAAGATAGCCATGACTATGGCGGTGTGAGCGTGGATAATAGGAAGGGGGCCAAGGAGAAGACCGAGGACGAGAAAATGACGGAGTTTGACTTTGGTGGCAAAAATGCGCCAGAGGAGAGTGAGGATGAGTAGACCAGTGATTAGCCCCAGAAGAAAGGCACGTTGAGGCACGAGCTCGCCCGAGATGATGTTGATCCATTCGATGTAATGGGAACCAATGTGAGTGTATTCCTGAGGCAAATGGGTGATGGTGGTCAAAAAGCCAGTCTGGGCAACGTCCTGGAAGAAATAAATAAAACCCAAACCACCACTGAAGAACCATAAAAGAGAGGCAACGAGCGCGCGGGAAAGAGAGGAAAATTGGGAGTATACCCAAGGCAGGAGAAATAAAAGAATGAGGCAGAGAAAACCTCCGAGAAAATTCCAGGCCAGATGATGGGGAAGACCTAGACGAAGAAGATAGCCGCCAAGCATATCCGCGACAAAAGAATAAGAAAAAGGGTGGCCGTAAAAAAGAGGGTGATTCAGGGGAAAAGTCGAGCGGAAAGCAAAAGCGCTCATGTAACTTAGGTGAACAGCGCCGTCTGCCCAACTGCCCACCCACCCAGCAACAATACCAGTTGGGGTGGAGACTAATTGCCGGCTCCAAAGAAGGAGAAAGTAAAGAGAGCCTATCAGGGAGTAAACTAGGAGAAAGAGTTTGGAGCGGGTAAAAGTAAACTTGAGGCGAAACTTAGTCATTGTGATAGTATAGCCAATTGGAGTTGAGTCAAAAAGGGTCGTGTAAATGAGGTAAGTGAGATAGAATTTAGAAGTGAAAAAAAGGACAAAATTTTTACTGGGGTTAATTCTAGGGTTTGCTTTGGTAACAAGACTCTGGAACTTGAATTACCCGCAAAACTACTACTTTGACGAGGTTTATCATGCGTTTACGGCTGGAGCATATGCCCAAAATGACCCCAAAGGTTATGAATGGTGGCACACATCGGTGGTGGAGGGAACGGCTTATGAGTGGTTGCATCCACCTGTTTCTAAATTAATGATGGCGGTGTCGATATGGCTAATAGGGGATGAGAGTTTTGCGTGGAGATTTCCAGGAGCCTTGATGGGGGTAATAATGGTGGGAGTGTGCTTTTGGTTGGGGAAAGTTATTTTTGGGAGCAGAAGAGCAGGTTTGTGGGCGGGGGCAATTGCTAGTTTGGAAGGGTTACTTTTGGCTCAATCACGTATAGCCATGAATGATATTTATGTGACGACATGGATGTTGCTGGGGATAGGTTGGTATTGGAAATGGAGAAAAGAGGGTAGAAATAATTGGAAGGATTTGATGATATCAGCTGGGTGGTTGGGACTGGGGGTGGCAACTAAATGGTCGGGAGTATTTGCCCTAGGAACGGTGGGGTTATGGGAAATTATGGAGTTAATAGCAAATAAGGGTAAGCACTGGAGAAAATCGGTAGCTGGTGGGTTGATTTATTTGGTAGCAGCAGGGGGAATTTATATTGCTTCTTACAGCCAGTTTTGGTTACAGGGGCATACGTGGCAACAGTGGGTGGAACTGCATAAGCAGATTTGGTGGTATCAAACTAATTTGGAGGCAACTCATGCTTATCAAAGCACACCAATACAATGGTTATTGAATTTAAAACCGGTGTGGTATTTTGTGGAATACAAAGAGAAGACTGTAGCCAATATCTATGCCCTAGCAAATCCAGCCATTGCCTGGGGAGGATTATTGGCGGCGGGATGGATGTTGTGGCAGGGGGTTAGGGCTAAAAAAAGAGAATACTTGTTTTGGTTGAGTTGTTATTTGTGGGTGTGGTTACCTTGGGTGGGTTCACCCAGAATAATGTTTTTTTATCACTACACGCCGGCGATGGCATGGTTGAGTATTGGTATTGGGGAGAGTTTGGCCCGACTGGAAAAGACTAGTTGGGGGAAGTGGTTTGGGTTTACTTACTTATTGGTGGTGATAGGTATGTTTGTTTTTTTCTGGCCGGTGTGGACTGGAGTGGCGGTACCAACAGAGTGGAGCAAGTGGTTCTTTTGGATATCAAGCTGGAAATAGGTTAGAGCAACAAAAGGCTTAAAGCGCCGACAACCAAAACGGCAAATCCGACTGAGAAGACTGTAAGAGTGGGAAAAGACGAGCCGGCTGTAGGTAGGTTGGGTGCGGGAGAGACTGAAGGTGAAGGCACAACTCCACCCGTGACTGGAGTGGAAGGGTTGGGGGTAGTACTGAGAGGAGTGGGTGTGGGTGAAGGAGTTGGGGCAGTTGGAGTAGGAGTGGGAGAGGGTGTAGGTGAAGGTGAGGGTGAAGGTGTGGGAGTGGGTTCGGGTCCACCTAAAGGCTGACAGGTAGCAGATTCTGGATAAGACTCAAGTCGACAGGTATCAGTTTGGGGGGAACAGAAGTAAGTTTGATCGGCGGTTTGACACTGCTCATCGGTGGTGCAAGGTGAGTCACAGGTGTATTCAACATCTTCCGGCTGACAATCAGATTGGTCCGGATAATCCGGATGTCGACAAGTGCCGGTGGTAGTAGAACAGGTATATTCTTGATCGGCGGTTTGACACTGCTCATTGGTGGTGCAAGGTGAGTCGCAGGTGTATTGGCAAAGACAATCTTGGGAAGCTGGACATTCAGGATTAACACAAACCTCAAGATCTTGATTACAGACTAGACCAGTTCCACACTGATTGTTTGTTTGACAAGTGCCTTGGTAGCAGCTGAGAGGGTTAACAGTAAAACTAAAAGAGCAAGTTTCTGCCGCAGCTGGCCGGGATTGGGGAGCAGTGGGGGCTACAGAAGTGCTACCGCGAGACTTAAGAAAAAGGGCGACTCCAACTGCGGTGGCAGCGATAAAGACAATTGAAGTAATGATGACTAGTGAGATGGGCTTGGGTCGATGCATTAAAGTTGATCCCAGGCGGTACATTGTGGTTGGGCATCACATGCCTGGCACTGGACTTGGTATTGGCCAGGTTGTGTGACAAAAAGGTTGAGAGATAAATTGGGTTGAGATGAACTGACGCCGATGGTTTGCCAAGCTTGATCATTGATGCGATAGCGAAAGTTGTAACTAGTAACTTGACTAATGCCAGCCCCTCCTGCAGTACAAGTGAAATTGACAGAATCACCGATTTGAGGGGATGGAAGAGAAGAGTTGAGGTTGGAACATACAAAAGATTCGGTTATTAAAGGGGTGGGGGTTGGTGTGGGTAAGGGAGTAGAGGGTGGGGTGGGCGAAGAAGGTGGTGGAGTAGGTTGGGAAGAATATACAGGTAAAGGGGTGGGGTAAGTTCCACCGACGGCAGGCTGGCCACAGGAGAGGTTGGGTTCACATTCACAATAGGTGATGCCAGAGAGAACCAGTTCACCAGCGATGGAGTCGGACTGGATGCGGACACAATCCTGATAACAATTGGTTTTGGCATTTGAACCACAAGCCTCGTTGCCACAGCCTATAAATACCCGATCACCTTCTTGGGAACAAGTTTGTTGGGAGGAGCTGATATAGCCACAGGCGTGCATGTTGACTTCAGTTCCCCACTGACCAAATTCATTACACATTCGTCCCATGCCATCCGTGGTACATTGGGCTTGTCCGGGGGAGCATTCTTGAGAAGAGGTGTTACCCGTACAGATGTTGGCACAAACACTGGCGGCTTGAGAACCGGTGGTAGTGTTGGTGCACATTTGAAAATCGACGGAACCGTTGTTGTCATAATCACATTTTAGAAGGTAAAGACAACCCCCACCGGCAGTATTGCCGGTGTCAACCCAACCATTGACGTTGGTGCAAGATGATGAAGGACTAGGGTTGGTGGTTGATGTTGGTCCTGTCCAACCTTCACAACAGTGGAGCCCCCCACACACGTCCACAGGTCCGCCAGATTCAGATGCATGAGGACAGTCGCCACTGCCGGAGCCAGGGTTGGCACACCAGCTACAAGTGGGTCCTGAAGGGTTTGAGGGGGGTGGGGTGGGGTCTGGATTTGAAGTACCGCCAGGATTCCAACCGGTACAACAAGGCAGACCACCACAAACATCGACGCCGCCACCTGACTCCGGAGCGTGGCCGGTTGAAGCAAAACATTGATCTGCACCAGCACACCAACTACAAGATGGGGTGGTGGAGGCTTGTTGGCGAATATCTTGAGATTGTTGAACCAAGCGCAAGCCTACGACGCTACCAATTCCAAGCGTGAAGACTAGAAAGGTTGATAATAGAAGGTTTTTTTTAGGGTTAGGTTTGCCAAATCTTGAAGGCTTAGAAGAGTTTGGTGAATCAGAAGCAGCGTTTGGTGAGGGGCTTGAAGGTGGATTGAGGATTGGTTGACCAGGACGAGATGTCGGTGGGCGAAAAGTTGGAGTGGTTGGGTTTTGGTCCATACATTACTTGGTGGAGCGGTGTCGCAAAAATAATCCAGCAAGAAGGGTGGAACTACCCAGGAAAAGAATGAGAAGTGTTTGACTAATATTGCCAGCCACAGGCACACCTCCCTTGGAAACAGGTTGTGTAGTTCTGCCGGAATCTGTGGCCACGGTGGCGGGGGTTGGAGAAGGAGTGAGGGTTGGAGTTGGAGAAAGAGTGGGCAGAGGAGTGGGGGTGGGAATTGGAGTGGGAATTGGAGTGGGGGTGGGGGTAAGTTGGCCCGAAGGGGAAGAGGTAAAGGAGGGAAGATTTGAGTCTTGAGCATAGACCGTGAAACTTCGGGTAAGGGTTTGTAAAAGTCCAGAAGTGTCGGTGTAGGTTAGAGTAATTGTGTGTTGGCCGGGTTCAAGATCTTGTGGGGGTGTCCAAGAGAAGTTGCCCTCTGAGTCAGAAGTAACTTCATCTTCGTAAGTAACAGGGGATTCGACTTTGATTTGGAGGCGAGTATTGGCAGGTGCTTTTCCTTGGATTTCCGGACGCGAGGTATCTAGTTGTTGGCCATCGGAGGCGGGGTTTAATAAAATTACCGCAGCTTGACTGGCGGTTTCTGACTCTAGATTAGTTTCTGAGGTTGATTCTGGGCTAGGATCTGGGGTTGATGATCTTGAAAAATCAAAGTCTTGGCCTAAAACAATAGGAGGAACGGGTTGGTGGTTGGAAGTGTCGGTTTTCCCTGAGGTTTTGGTGGAGTCGGTACTAACGACATCGATGATGATGGGGGTGGTTTGATCATAGGAAATAAAGCCACTGAGATCGGCGGTGCGTATTGTAGAAAGAGGGAGTGCCCAAGAACCTGAAGCTTTGACAAGAGTGGAAATAGGGGTAGCGCCAGGCAGACGAATGTAGAGTATAGACCCCTCAGCTGGTGTTTGGGCGGGCGTGGTCACAGTCCCATAGATAGTTTCTGAGTCTGGAGCGTTACCGAGAGATGCACCTGTAGTGATCTGATAGGGTTGGCCGTTTTGATCAAAAAGGTCTTGACTTCCAGAGCCAAGTTTAAAATAGTAAGTGGTAGTTGGTTTGAGATCAGAGATAGAGATATGATGAGTGACGAAAGAGCCGGTCTGACCAGAGAGACGATCTCTTTCATCGGGGACGGTAGTGTCCAACTCTGTGGAAGTGCCGTAACGAACAAAACCAGTGGTTGGCTGATCCGTTACCCAGGAAACGGTAAACGAACGATCAGTAACGTTGGTTATTTGAACTTGTTTTGGGGTGGCTTCTGGGGCGGCTCGGGGTAAGAAATTGGTTTGTCTACCAACCAAAAAGACACCGACGCCAGCACCGATAAACAAGATTAGGAGGGCAAAAATGGTAGGTATTTGTTTCTTGAGCAGGGTTTTGTCCATAAATTCAGGATGACACGAAGTTATCACCATGAGAGAACTCAGGGCTGACTCCATGGTAACGGCTCAAGAGAATTAACTCAATATGTCAAAATGTATCATTGCCCCAAAAAAGGATTATTTCCAGGCGAAGCTGGTGGTGGGGTTGGGGTTGGGGTGGTGGCGGAGGGGGAGGCGGTTAGACCGGCTGATGGAGTGGCGGGGGGAAGGGTTGACTGGATGTCTGGATTGGGCAGAGTGGAGGCCCGGAGTTTGAACGCCTCCAACTCTTGACTGGTAAAAGAAAGGCGATTGCCTAAGGCTCCGGCTTGATCAATGTAGAGCTCGGAAGTTATAGGTTCCACATTTAAAGAAATTTGTTGAGAAGAATCTTGCTGGTTATAGACCCAAAATATTTCGAATGCGATCCAAATGATGACGACCAAAAAACTGATTAAGGCGAGTTTGAAGAGATTTTGTTTTAATTTTAGTCTCGGGTGGGAGGATAATTTCATAGGTCTGGAGTGGTAACGATTGACTCTTTGGAGTAATAAACGTTAAAGGTAACGGTCATGGAAATGGCAGGATCAACTTCTTCATCTTCGAGTGAAGGCTGACTGAATGATACTGAATCGATCAAAACAACCCGTTGAAGATTGTTTAGATCAGCTAGCAACTGTTTGAGTTGTGGTAATTCCCCTTTTGATGTCATGCGGATTAAAAGGCTGGAAAATGGGGAAGCCTCTGCTTCTGGATTGGTGCCTACTAAAGTGAGTGGGTCGATGCGAAGACTCACAAGCCGAGTGCTGTGAAGGGAGTTGATGTATTCAAGTTGAAGTAAAAGTTGATCAAGTTGGTGTTCGGGAGGGATGGCTAGATCGAAGTTAAGAAGGGTAGTTTGGTGTTGATTAAATTGAGCTTGGGCAGTATTTAGGGCATTGAGTTTGGTATCAACTTTTTTTTCTAATTCCTCTTTTTCTTTTATTTCACCCACTAGGCTGGATACAGTAGAAAGAGTGGGGCGAATCGCGGCAAAACCGAAAAAACTGATTGTTAGAATGGTTAAAATTAAGGCAGATGAGGTTTGGGCAATGGGTTTATGATAAGCCCGGCGGATTGAATGGTAGTAGCTTTTGTAATTTAACTGATTGGTTTGGTTGAGGGGTTGATACATGAATTATTCCTCGAATTCAGAGCTAGATTCTGTTTTTGGTTTGGGAGCGGGGGTGGAGACGCCGGCATATTTAGCGCTAACGATGAAGCTTATACCAGTGTCTTTGTCGCTAGTGTTAATTTTATCCAAAAGTACATCATCGAACATGGCTTCACCTTTGAGGGTGTCGACGAAAACAGACAGGGACTGAGAAGAGTAGGCTTTGGCGATCATGACAAAGCGATCGTTGCGAGTGGAGATATCTTCAAAGACGATATCACTGGGGGTATTTTCTGTCACAAAGTTGACTACTTGAATTAGTTGAGGTTTGTCATCAAGTGTTTGAAGGAACTCGGCTTTTTTTTGAATGGTGCGTACATTGGTTTCGAGTTGTTGGTATGACTGAAGGAGGGCTTGGTTGGAAAGGATGGAGTTATTGAGGTCAGTAAGTTTGCGGTCGAGAGTAAAACGAGACAAGAAGGTGATGATGACCACCATTTCGGTAAAAACTACGATATAACGGCCAATGGAAAGAGCCCAGGTGAGAAATTTGCCTATAGGACTTTCGGCAAAAGGATCCTTGGGGAGAAGGTTGACATCAATGGGTTTTGAGCGTCGGGCAGGCACTTAGTTTGGCAATAATGTCTAATTACCCCAGTTAGGGGCTAATACCAATACCATAGCAGGTTTTGAGGCAAGGAACAATCTTAAGACTTGACGGATTTGGTGGGTCGGGAAGTAGCTTTTTGGGAGGATTTTTTGGGTTTAGCTGAATCAGGACTGGAAGTAGTGGTTAATTTGGATAGGCGAGATTTGATGCGAGCTGCTTTGTGAGGGTGAATAAGATTTTTTTTAGCACTCCGGTCGATAGCAGAAAAAGCTTCGCTTAAATTTGACTGGTTGGGGTTTTGTTCGATACTTTTGATAGCTAATTTGAATTTGTCTTTAGTGCGTCGATTGACGAGGGTGCGACGTTGATCTTTTCTGAGAGCTCGTTTGGCTGATGAAGTAATAGGCATAGATGATTAATTTTATTTGATGACTTAAAATTGACTGGTAAACCAGGTTTGGATTATATCACCTTAAGATAAATAGGAGAAGGGGTTTGTAAAAAGGTAGGGTAGAAACTAAAGGAATTATGATAAAAAATAAAAACTTTGGAATACTTAAGGGTGAAGAATGGTTAGGTGAAAAATTCGTTCAGTGTAGGTTTGAAGGTTTGATGGAAATGTGTGTGTTTGATGGGTGTGAGTTTGTTGAGTGTAATTTTTCTGAGGCAAAACTGCAAAATGTGGGACTGCTTGAATGCAAACTGGCTGAAAGTAAATTGGCCTACATTAATTTTGCTGAGACTTTAATAAAAAGTTGTGAATTTATCAAAGCGATTATGCCGGGTTGTGTCTTTGAAAAATTTGAGTCAGAAAGTAAGACTCAAAGAAAAAGACTTAATTTAAAAGGTTGTAGATTTGATCAAACTGATTTAAAGAAAACCTTGTTTATAAAAGCTAATTTGACTGAAGTGAGTTTTAAGGGAGCAAATTTAGAGAGAGTTGGATTTGAAAACTGTAATTTGAGTGGGGCGGATTTTAGAGAGGCTTTACTGGGTGGAATTAACTTAGTAAACACAACTGTTGATGGAGCAAAAATAGATGTGGCCGGCTGTATAGCCTTGGCACAAAACCAAGGTTTTAGCTTGTAAAGGAGACAGGTTTAAATCAAAACTGTTATGATGGATTGATGGAATGGTGGCCATGGATAATTGTGAGATTATTGGCTCCACTACTGATTTGGAAGTGGCAGTTTGTGGGAGCGTTGGTCGCAATTGTGGCTGACAACCTGGATGTAGTGGTGTGGGACGTGATGGGAGTGGAGAAGTTGAGCCAATATTACAACCCAATTGATAAAGCTTTGGATATGTGGATTTATTTGGTAGCAGGAATGGTGGTTTTAACCAAGTGGAAAAACAAGAGAGCAAAAAAAGCAGGAGTAGTGTTGTTGGTTTGGCGGTTGTTGGGGTTTTTAATTTATGAGTTAACCGGATGGCGTTATCTGCTGTTTATCTTTCCTAATTTGTTTTGGACATTCTTTGTGGTCTATACAGGCTGGATGGCAATGACAAAAAAGGATCCAATAAATTCAAGTAGGAGGCTTGGACTACTGTTGTTGGTGTTGGCAATACCAAAACTAGCACAGGAATATCTATTTCATGTAGTGGAATTTGATTTATATGGATTATTTAATGATGTGGTTGGCTGGGTGGCTAATTTGGTTTAAAAAAGTAGACATAAAAAAACCGGGGCAAAAAGCCCCGGTTTTGTAGTTTAAATAAACGTTTACATCATGCCACCCATGCCTGCGGGTCCACCGGCGGGCTCTTTGGTTTCTTCGGGGATGTCGGTAACCAAGGCTTCGGTGGTAAGAATCATGGAAGCGGTAGAGGCTGCGTTTTGCAAGGCAGAACGAGTCACCTTGACGGGATCGAGCACTCCAGCTTTGACCAGATCCTCAAACTCAAGGGTGCCGGCGTTGAAACCGAAATTGACTTGAGGGTTTTCTAGAACCGTATTTACCACCCAACCGTCGTCTTGGCCTGAGTTTTTGGCAAGCCAACGTACAGGTTGTTGGAGAGCATTTCTAACCACCTCAACACCCACGAGTTCGTCAGGAGAATCAGTTGTAACTTTGTCTAATGCCTTGACTGCTCTTAACAAAGCTACACCTCCACCTGGAACGATGCCTTCTTCGATGGCAGCTTTGGTGGCTTCGACAGCGTCTTTGACTCGCTCCTGAAGTTCTTTGAGTTCAACTTCAGTGGCGGCACCGACATTGATGACAGCAACTCCACCAGATAGTTTGGCGAGACGTTCTTGAAGCTTTTCTTGATCAAAGTCAGAATCTGAGGCTTCGATTTCTCGTTTGATTTGAGAGATCCGAGCTTCAATTTCGGCTTTAATACCTTTGCCACCCACCACTCGAGTGGTATCCTTGTTGGCCCGAACCGAATCAGCTTGACCAAGATCCTCAACAGAAACTGAATCGAGTTTTCTACCAGTTTCTTCGGAGATTACGGAACCGCCGGTTAGGATAGCAATGTCTTGGAGCATGGCTTTTCTGCGGTCGCCAAAACCTGGAGCTTTGACTGCCAAGATGTTGAAGGCACCTCGGAGTTTGTTAACAACGAGTGTGGCTAAAGCTTCGCCTTCGATATCGTCGGCAATGATGACGATATTTTTGGTAACTTTGACCGCGTTTTCCAAAAATGGCAACATGTCGGAAACAGCTGAGATTTTTTGGTCAGTTATGAGAATGTAGGGATTTTCTATCACAGCCTCCATGGTGTCTGAGTTGGTAACAAAGTAGGATGAAGCATAACCCTTGTCAAACTCCATACCTTCTTTGTGTTCGATTTCGAGTTCGAGGCCTCGGGATTCTTCAACTTCGACAACACCATCTTTCCCCACAGTTTTAAGCGCCTGAGCTATCTTTTGACCCACTTGCTGGTTTTGGGCGGAAATGGTGGCTACCGACTCCCAGTCGGATTCAGTGATCTTTTTGCTGTTTTGCTTGAGGTGGGCAACCACTGAGGCGACCGCCTTGTCAATACCTCGCTTCATGAGCATGGGGTTACTGCCGGCGGTGATGTTTCTCATACCAACATTAACCATGGATTGGGCAAGTAAGGTGGCGGTAGTGGTACCGTCACCAGCAGCGTCATTGGTTTTGCTGGCCGCTTCTTTGACCAATTGGGCACCCATGTTTTCGAAAGGATCTTCGAGATCGATTTCTTTGGCAACAGTAACACCATCATGAACGACATTGGGGGCACCCCATTTTTTGTCTAAAGCCACGTTTCGCCCGCGAGGGCCAAGAGTGGTGACGACTGCTTGGGCAAGTTGATTGACGCCTGAAACTAGCTTCTGGCGGGCATCATCTCCAAAAAGTAATTGTTTAGCCATAAAATTCTCCTATTAAAACTTATTTGATGACTGCAAGAATATCTTCAAATTTGAGGAATTGGTATTCAACGTCGTTAATTTTAACGTCGTTGCCACCCCATTTTTTGTAAACGACTTGGTCGCCTTTTTTGACAGGGGAGGTGATTTTGGCGCCTGACTCGGTTATCCAAGTGTCGCCAACGGCCAAAACTTGGCCTTGTTGAGGTTTTTCATCGTGAGAATCGGGAAGATAGATACCAGATTCAGTTTTGGTTTCGCTAGAAACCGGTTCAACCAGAACATACCCGGGCATGGGTGAAAGGTTGGTGGGGGTCATTTTGGTGGACTTAGCCATAACTTGACTCCTAAAGATAAATAATTAGTAGTTAATTTAGGCACACTAGTAAAAATGAAAAGGCAAGCTGACAGCAGACTTATGATAATGCTATCACTCAACGGTGTCAAGTGCTACCTAAGAGGTAAGAGCTTGTTCGGTGTGGGCGGGAATGATTGGCGGCAGAGAGGATTCAGAGTGGCCTATGGGAGTGATTTGGGAGAGGAGAACATTTTCGCAGACCAAGCCTTTGGAATCAAAATGAGCATTAAGCTCGTTTCTGAGCATGTTCTCAACCTGAGGACGTTGGGAGCGAATGTCTGCCAAAGTTAGGCTGAGAAAGGCGTTGCCAATTTTGGAACGGGAAACGGGGCGGACAATTTTGCTGACAAAATTCTCGCCAACATTTTCCCAAAGTTCTGGAGCTTGGTTTTTGTTGATGCGAAAGTGAATCGAGCCTTCGACTTGGATATCATGACCATCTTTGGTGGTGGTTACAATTGATTCATCACCGAGGGCTTCTTTTTGACTTGAATCGAAGTTTTTGTGGATGGTGTATTCGAGAATTTGAGCATTAAATAGCTTGGCGATTTGCCAAAAAGGGATTTTGAGGTGTAAACCTGGTCCCCAAGTGTAGGGGAGAACGCCACGACCACGGTCGTAGACACAAGCAATATGGCCGGGAGGTACGGAGATAAAAAAGCCCCCAACCACCTCGTCAACTAGAAAACCGACAACTAAACGATCAAATTCCATAAGACACAAAAGGGGTGATAAGTAATGAAGGGTTGAGAGTATTTTACTTGACTCTTAATAGAATTGCACACAATATCTAGCGAGAAGGCTTAAAGAGAAGCTGAGAAAAGAAACGGGAGAGGAGGTCGATGACAACAACGATGAAACTAAACCAGAGAGTGGTGATGACGAAAAGTTTTTTTCCAGCGGGGAGAAACATAAAAATAAAGAAAGAGGCGATAGGGAGAATAAAAAGATAGCGAATTAAATCTTGGCGGGAAGTGGGGAAAGGGGAGTTGATGAGACTAACGGCTTCGACCATAAAAATGGTGAAGGATTGAAGGAGGTTTAGGAATAGATTGGTGTGGGTTAAATCAAACCTACCCAAAAAGGTTAAGTTGAAGGGTTGGGCAATAGCGGGCATAAAATCGTAGAGCAAATGAAGGTCGGCACCCAAGAGGCCGGTGGTGAAGATACGATAAAGAATGAAGAAAATAATCATTTGAATGGCGAAATTGACCGCTTCGGAGATTAACACACGACGATTGGAGCGGAAAATAAGCCTAACGGCTGTTTTTTGCCGATGAGGTTGATTTTCAAATTCATTTTTGGCTTTGAGGATTGATTGTTGGATTTCGTGACGTTCACTTTTTGAGCGCATACCGGCTAGGGTCAAAGGCAGGAGAAGGATGCGGATAGTTAAAGTAAAAAGAATGACGGCAATGCCCATATCAGCAGAGATAAAAGGGAGACGCTCGGTTAAATAATAGAAAGCAACCAAGAGGTTGAAGAAAGGCTGGTAAATTAGGGTAGTAAATAGGGGCATAAAAACTTAGGTTGATTGTAACCTAAAAGCCTAGGTTTGATTGCTGGGAGTGGAAGCGAGAAGGCGAGTGGTGGAAACTTTGGGATTAAAATAATGAACCACTTCTACCTGACCGCCATGTTTAGATAAAATCTCGCGCTTTTTTTGAAGATGAGGGGTGTGAGAAGAAACTGCCAGGACGTGAGGGGAGATGGTTTGAATCAAATTCGAATGATCTTTGGGGGAGGAAAAGTGGGAGGGAAGAATAAAGGCAGTGTCAACTGAAGGGTGGTCGAGGACCTGTTGAAGCCGCTGGTGTTGTGGTTGTTTGGGTCTTTGAGGTCCTTTGAGTTGACGGACGCGCTGGTCAGACTCGATTCCAACTATGAGAAAGTTGCCAATTCGCTTGGCTTTGGTGAGGAATAGTTGGTGTTCTGCATGAAAAAGGTCGAAAACACCTGTGGCGAGCACAATGACTTGCTTAAGTTGACGGGCATGGTCAAGTTTAGTTTGAACTGGAGGGGGGAGAAGAGATTTCATGAAGGTGATTTTAACCGGTGGTAGAAGTGAGGCCAAGAGAATGAAGTCGCTTTTGATAGCGAGACATGATTAAGGGGGCAGTTTGCCTTGGGTGGAAAAATGCACTATAGGTCGTTGTCTCCTCTTGAGTACGGTGTTTGTTCATGTAAATTTGTTGGAATTTATAAGCCAAAAATTCCAGTGGGATAAAAAGCTGAAAAAAAGGATTGAGGGGTTTAAATGGATGGAAAGGTGTTGGCGGTAGGGGAGAGTGGGGGAGAAAATCAAGCACCCATCGGTTTTGGTGGCGAAAGTGAGCATCCAGATTGGGTTGGCGTTGCCATAACAGTTGGGCTTGGTGAATTTCATAGGCAGTGTAAAGATTGCGACGATTTGGTGCAAGTTTTAAATGGTGTGAATCCAGAAAAAGATTGGTACAAAATTTGTTGGTTACTCCCCTGCCTCGAACCGGCATTTCGGGTTTTCTTCTTAAACGCAACACATCTAAGGTTAAAGTTAAAATCAGTCTGGCGGTCCACATTAGTTTGGGTCTGGTGACGATCATTAAATCAATGTCATCATCGGGATTAGCATTACCTGAGGCGACAGAACCAGTGAGATAGATAGCCTCAATAAAGGGAAAAACTCTCCCCCACTCCCCTACCCACTTTCGGGTTTTGTTTTGTTTTTTTCGAGAGGCTAGACGGCGAAGGCTTCTGAGTGAAAAAAGTTGAGATCGACCGGAAAGGGCAAAAAGCTTTTCCGACTCCCCTGCCCCATCGTGGATGACTTGGTTGGATTTGAATAGACGAGAAATAGCAAGACTTAGGTCTTTTGGGGAAATTGGGGTAGACGAGATGAGTCGAGAGTGGATTTCGGTTTGAGTGAGGGGATAGTCAAAGATATCGGCATAGGCGAGAGTTTTGAGGACGGCAACTTCTGAGGGAGACATAGAAAACAATCAATTTGCCAACGGTTGGGTTGGTTGACGGTCAGACTGAGGAGTATAGCCGAAGCGAGTGAGAACCTGAGTGACTCCTTGGGAGGCGGTTTCGAGAGTAGAGTCGGTTTGGGCTCCAGAGTTGAGGTCGTTAATAGCAGTTTGGTAATACTGAATGATTAGATCGTTAATGCCGTTATCAAAGGTACGTGAAGCCATGGGAAAACTGACTGCATCAGGGGCTTGTTTGATGTAGGCGCCGACATATGGATCATCGAGGAGTTGGGAGGCCATGTCCGGTCTAGGATAAGGTTCCCCAAAAAGGCGTTCCTGGCTGGCAGCATTGTAGAGTTGTTGGAGGACCTCGGGTGAAGAGAGGTAAGCAAGGAGTTGCCAAGCGGCTTCTTTTTCTTTGGTCGAACTGGCTTTGGATACACCTTCTACCCAGTAAGACGCCCAGGTTACCTGAGTGTCTGGAAGTTGAGGGAGAGGAACTATGGCAAAATCTAAATTCGGGTTAATGGAGTTGACTTCGTGTGCCCGCCAAGAAGGAGCAATCATCATGGCAGCTTTTTCGGTGGCGAAAGCGTAAGTTGCCTCTGGAAGAGTTTCGTCCCAAAGGGCATCTTCTTGGCTAAAAAGGGTGTAATACTCTATCGCGTCGATGGCGAAAGGGTGGTTGGGAGTGGCGGGGGTGGTGCCGTTTTGGAAGATCATAAGACCCAAAATATCGGAAAAGTGATCTATTTTTTCGGTACTGCCTAGCGCAACACCTGAGCGCTGAATTGTTGGTCCAGTTTTGATAGTAAGCTCGTTGGCAGTAGTGCGGAGTTCGTCCCAGGTGCGGGGAGGAGCCTTGGCAGCGGTCGCAAAAATGGTTTTGTTGTAATAAAGACCTAGGCCATCGATCATGAGGGGAATGCCCACAAATGAATCATTGGCGGCTAAGTCGGTGGCGGCTACGGGGTAAAAGTTGTTTTGAAATTGACTGGAAGTCATGACGGATGAAGGCAGAAGGTCTAGCTCATTACTGAGCATAGTTGCCCAAGTGTTGTGGAAACGGAAGAGATCTGGTCCGTTGCCTTGTTCAAAAGAGGATTGAAGCCTTTGGCGATAATCCTGAGGTGATTGTTGGGTGTAGTTAACGGTGACACCGTGTGAATCCTCGAACTGAGAAAGGACATTCTCCAAAACCATAGAAGGCTCCCACAACCCCCAATATTCCAGAGTGACTCCACTAACCGAAGGCAGGGAGGTTGAGTTGGAAGGGTTTGAAGGAGTGTCCGTTGAGTCGGAAAAGAATAAAAAGTAAGCAGCGGCTCCAGCAGCTGATAAAAGCAAAAGGACAATGACTATCAAAAAGATTTTTAGAATTGGCTTTTTTTTAGGTGAAGAGGGAGGAGGGTTGGAGTTGATGGTAGGGTTTTCTTGAGGAGGAAGTTGAGGAGATGGTTCAAGAGAAGGTGATGGAGTTGTAGGTTGGGGTTGAGGTGGAAGTGGGGGTTGGGGTGGCTGGGTTGGAGAAGGGTTGGCAAATGGGGGCGGGGTGGGCAATCCTAGGCTGGGGTCTGGTGTGGGGTTGGGTGAAGAAGTGGGGTTGGGTGGGGGTGAAGCCTCTGTGAGGCTTGGTGTGGTATTGGGAGAAGGGGGTGGGGTGGGTTGTGGTAAGGGTGAAACATTTGCTTGGGTGGATGGAGGTGGGGTGGAAGGCTTGGTTTCGGTTTGAAGTTGAGGTAGGGGTGGAGTGGGGGTGGGGGGTGGGGGTGGGGTAGGAATAGATGCAATACCCGGTTCGGATTGAGGATTGGTGGGTGCGTCGGGTCGAGAAGGGGTTTGAGGTGGGGTGGGGCGATTGTTGGGTGAATCAGTCATGTTGGACAGGAACTACTTTTCTCTGGTAGGTTGTGGTTATAATAGCATCTATGAAGCAAGCTGTGCAAGATAAAAGCAAGAGACTAAAAAAGATAGCCTTGGAAGTGGTAAAAAACCGTTGGTGGCAGTTAGTGGGTGGTTTGATAATTTTGACGGGAATGATGGGAGTGATTATTTGGATGACTTGGCAGGAGCGGGTTTTGCCAGGAGTTGAGATTGCTGGATTTAAGGCTTCGGGATACACCAGAGAAGAGCTGGTGAAAACAATGGAAACTCTTGAGACTGATTATTTGAACCAAAAGCAGAAGTGGTATGAATTTAGACTACCTCAAGATTCGAGTCAAAGCAGCAAAATTGCGGTGGATGTGGAGAAAATAGGAGTGGTGTTTGATCCGATCAAAACTACAGATAAGGCTTTGTTGGTGGGAAGGCGTGGGGGAATTAACGACAGATTGAGAGAAATCTGGTCTTCCTGGAGAAAAGGAGTGAATTTAACTCACGAATTTAGCTATAACCAAGAAGCATTAAAAGAAATAGTAGAAATGATTGGAGAGGAAGTGGATAAGCCTGGAGCGGAAGCGGGGGTAGTCTGGGAAAACGAGGAAATTCAAGTACTCTCGGGTGAGAATGGTTGGGTGGTAGACAAAGAAGAGTTAGCTAAGCGAGTAGTGGCTGATGTGGCTAGAATAAACAACCAGGAATCAGTGATTGTACTCAAGGAGGAGGACAACAAACTTCAAGAAAGTGAAATTGAAGCAGTGAGAACAAGGGCAGAGCTGATAATGGAAAAAGGACTGACTATTAGAGTAGACGGAGAGGAGGATTTGGGTTGGAGTTTGACTGGAGAAGATTTGCTGGGACTGGTGGAGGTTAGGGGTGGTTGGTCAAAGGATAAAATTGAAGATTATTTAGTTAGCATTGCTGAGAGTGTGAATCGACCGGCGCAAAATGCATTGTTTAAATTTGAAGAGGGTAGGGTGAGTGAGTTTGCTGCTGGTGTGGCTGGACTGAGTTTAAACGAAGAGGAAAGCAGACAACAGCTTGAAGAGTCACTTGAAAGGCTTGAGACTGAAGAAGTAGAAGTGGAAGCAGTACTGGTGGCAAACAAAAACGAACCGGAGATAAAAACTCCTGAGGTGAATGACTTGGGAATTAATGAGTTGATTGGTCGAGGAGACAGCACATACAGAGGCTCGATAGCAGGCAGGGTGCACAATGTGGCTTTGACTGCTTCGAAACTGAATGGAGTGCTGGTGCCACCTGGAGAGGTGTTTTCGTTTAATCAAACCATTGGGGAGGTGAGTGGAGCGACGGGGTATCAGGCGGCTTATGTGATAAAAAATGGCAGAACTGAGTTGGGTGATGGAGGTGGAGTGTGCCAGGACAGCACCACCTTGTTTAGGGCAATTTTGGATGCTGGATTGCCAGTACTGGAGAGAAAAGCGCATTCATACCGAGTGGGGTATTATGAACAAAACGACAAACCAGGGTTTGATGCGACAGTGTACTCACCGAGTGTTGATCTGAAATTTAAAAACGACACGCCGGGGCATATTTTAATCCAAGCCAAAGCTGATAGTGCAAATTTAAAGTTGGTGATAGAACTTTATGGCACAAGTGATGGAAGGGTAGCTGAAGTGACTAACTATCAACAATGGGCGGCTGTGCCAGCCCCTCCCCCACTCTACCAGGATGATCCAACACTACCTCCTGGGACTGTAAAACAAGTGGATTGGGCGGCAGCTGGACTGAAGGTAAAGTTTGATTACAAGGTAACCAGGGATGGTGAAGTGCTCCAAGAAGAGACGTTTTATAGCAATTTTAGGCCTTGGCAGGCAGTTTACCTTAAAGGACCTGAAGTTTAGGTGAAGCCAAAGTGAGGCTCTTTGTCGTCTGGTAGAATTTGAGAGTGAAAATACTAGCAATTGAAACCAGTTGTGATGAGACGGCCGCTGCGGTGGTAGAGAACACGGAAACTGGAGGAGTTAAAGTCTGGGGAGAGATGGTGGCCTCATCGGAGGAAATGCATGTTAAAACAGGTGGGGTGGTGCCTGAGGTGGCGGCCAGAGCGCAGATGGAATCGGTGGTACCGGTGGTGAAGGAAGCGATAAAAATAGCCATGAGGGTGAAAGAGGCTTCGTTAGTTAAAGTGAATGAGTGGGTAAAAACAGAGATTGAGGTGATGGCGGTAACGGTGGGGCCAGGACTGATTGGTTCTTTGTTGGTGGGAGTGGAGACGGCGAAAGCAATGGCGCTTGCCTGGGACAAACCGTTGGTGCCAGTTAACCATTTGGTGGGACACTTGTATGCGGCTTGGGTGGAGACAGATAAGCGAGAAGTGCCGGAATTGCCAGCACTGGGGCTGGTAGTAAGTGGAGGACATACGGACTTAGTGATAATGAATAACCATCAAGACTGGGAGTATTTGGGTGGAACCAGGGATGATGCGGCGGGTGAGTGTTTGGATAAGTGTGCCCGGATACTAGGCCTCCCCTACCCCGGAGGGCCTAATGTGGCGAACTTGGCAAGTGAATACAAGGGAGTGGAACAATTGAGATTGCTGCCAAGGCCTTTGTGGGATAGTCAAGAGCTGGATTATTCATTCTCCGGACTTAAGGTGGCAGTAGGGCGAGAAGTGGATAAGATTAAAAAAGAAAAAGGCAGGGTGAAACAAGAGGACAAAGCTAGATTGGCGGCTGAATTGGAGGAGGCAGTAACCGAGAGTTTGATAAAAAAGGTAAAAATTGCCCTCGAGAATCACCAGCTAAAAAGTTTGATTGTGGTGGGTGGGGTGGCGGCTAATTTGAGATTGAGAAATAGATTAAATGAGTTGGTTGACGGAAAAGCTGTTAAATTATTTTTGCCTGAGTTAAAATATTGCACAGACAATGCAGTGATGGTGGGGGCGGCGGCCTTGTTTCACTACTCCCCCGTCTCAATTGATCAAGTAAAAGCTGATCCGTCGTTGTCGCTAGAAAGTTGAGGAAATATGGCAATAGGAATTGAGACAGAGCATGTTACTCCCCCAACAACAAACCATAATGAAGGTCGATTGCACAAGGCTTTTTACAGAGTAAGAAAGTTTCTAGGGTTAGAACAACAACAAAACAAAGAGGGTGAAAGTGGTGTGTCCTCGGATAAAAGTGAAGTTGACCTGTTTGAGAATGATAAGGATGGTGTTGTGGGTGTGGCGGGATACACACAAAATGAAGTTCGACAGATTCGAGAGTGGGCAGCTCAGGCTAGAGAACGCAATGCTGGTGTATACACACCCGAACCTAGGGTGAGCCCACAAAGACCTGGAAGATCAAGAACTGATGAGGATAAGGGTGGTTCAGTCAAAGTAGACCGGAAACAAACAAACGATTGGATCACAAGGCAAACTAGACAGGGAGGTCGTGGCTGAGTTTGGTATAATTGGTCAAAACCAGGCTGGGAATGATGTCGCCCGGCCGTCCCGCAAGGGAGAGTGGAAGAAGAAAAGGGAAACCTGATTAGAACTTCCCGGGTAAGCCCGTAACAGCAGGAATAAGTCTGAGGTTGGTGGTTGCCAACCAAAGATCAAAGGTGGTACCTTCTCGTTAGAGAACCTTGAAGGCCATCTTTTTTTGTAATTAGAGGAGGATTATGTCAAAAATTGAGACCTATTTTGCTTCGGGTGACACTGGTAATGATAAAAATGGGAGAGTAATAAATGGAGACACGATCCTAAATGAAAGCAGCCAAGACCAATTTGCAGCCGAGGAAGATTTTGCATCCTTATTAGAAGAAGGATTAGTTGATGGCCCACAGATTAGACCCACAAGTCGTAGGGGTAAAAAAGAATCCTATCAGGTTTTACATGGTAGCCCAATAGTTCATCGCGATACTGATAACGAAAACAGTCGAATAGCTAAAGAGAGAGGGTCACGTGGTCGATCATTTGCTGAAGATGGTCTACCAAAATCAAAAAAGTGGCGAAGAAAAGCAAAACTCCCAAGAAGGAATGTGTATGAATAAACAATACAACCCACAAGAGCACGAAGGGAAAATTTACAAACAATGGGAAGAGAGTGGAGCTTTCTCCCCTACCGACAACCCCAAGGCTAAGCCTTTTTGCATCATCATGCCGCCGCCGAATGCTAACGACCCCTTGCATGTAGGACATGCGATGTTTGTGACTCTTGAAGATATCTTGATTCGCTATCACCGAATGAAGGGAAAAGCGGCTTTGTGGTTGCCTGGCACAGACCATGCAGGGATTGAGACTCAGTTTGTGTTTGAGAAGAAACTAAAAGAGAAAGGCCAGAGCCGGTTTGATTTTGAGAGGGAAAAACTGTTTGAGATGATTTCTGAGTATGTAAAAGCTAACAGTGGTGTGGCGGTGGAGCAAATGAAGAAATTGGGGGCGAGCGCTGATTGGGGGAGGTATAAGTTTACGCTAGATGAGGATATTGTCGCCGATGTGATAGAAACGTTTGAAGAACTACATAAGGATGGAATGGTCTACAGAGACATGAGACTAGTGAATTACTGCACTAAGTGTGGGACGGCATATAGCGAACTGGAAGTGGAGCATGTGGAGAGAAAAGACCCGTTGTATTATATTGCCTACGGGCCGTTTACTTTGGCCACAGTCAGGCCAGAGACTAAGTTTGGCGACACGGCAGTGGCGGTTAATCCAGACGACACCAGATATCAGGAATATGTGGGGCAGGAAATTGAGGTTGAAGGGCTACTGGGAAAGTTTAAGATGAAAGTGGTTGCTGATGAGTATGTAGATCGGGAGTTTGGAACGGGAGTAGTAAAGATTACTCCGGCTCATGATCCCAATGATTACGAGGTGTGGCAAAGACATAAAGACGAAATACCCGGCCTTAAACAAGTGATTGGATTTGACGGCAAAATGAATGAATTGGCGGGAAATTATGAGGGGTTGAGTGTAGAACAGGCGCGAGTGAAAGTGGTAGCTGACCTCGAGTCTAAAGGTTTGTTAACAAAGGTTGACAAGGCTTACAAGCACAATGTGGGGGTGTGTTACCGGTGTGGAAAGGTGTTGGAGCCGCTACCGATGCCTCAGTTTTTTGTCAAAACTGGCGAAATGACCAGGAGAGGATTGAAGGCTATGGACGAGGGAGAAGTTAAAGTATTTGGGGCGGGACACGACAAAATATTAAAACATTGGCTGACAAACCTCAAAGAATGGAATGTGTCAAGACAGATTGTGTGGGGTATTAGAATGCCGGTATGGTACGAGGTAAGTGAAGGTGATTTAAAGCCAGGAGAAGAACTGGAAGTGGTGTTTTTGGATAGCAAAGGGGAAAGCCAGTCTGGGGAAATAAGAGAGATGCTTAAAAAATTTGAGCTCAAAGAGATTGCCAGAGGGCTCCAGAGTTTGAGGGCTGGGGTGGGGGCAAAATATGTGGTCTCCCCTACCGCGCCCGGAGAAGGCTATATTCAAGAGACAGATACGTTTGATACCTGGTTTTCGTCGGCACAATGGCCTTTTGTGACGCTTAAAAACGCTAAAGAGGGTGATTTTGAGAGGTTTTACCCCACCCAAGTAATGGAGACGGCTTATGATATTTTGATGTTTTGGGTGATGAGAATGCTCATGGTGGGAATTTATAAAACGGGAAAAGTGCCGTTTGAGAAAGTGTACTTGCATGGTTTGATTCGAGACGAGAAAGGCAAGAAAATGAGTAAGAGTAAGGGGAATGTGATTAACCCGCTAGATGTAGTGAGTGAATACGGAGCAGATGCGCTACGAATGGCATTGGTGATTAGATCGAGTCCTGGGTTGGATAAGAATGTGGGGGAAAGGGATTTTCGAGGCATGCGAAATTTGACGAACAAGATCTGGAACGCGTCAAGGTTTGTGATCATGAGCATGGAAGACAAAGACGTGACCGGCTCGAGTGGAGAGGGAGATGGAGAATTTAGAGAGAAACTGGATGAGATCGTGGCTTCGGTTGGCCAACAATTGGAAGACTTACGCCTAGGATTGGCGGCGGAGACGGTTTACAACGAGTTTTGGCATTGGTTTTGTGATGAGGGAATCGAAAAGGCTAAAAAGGGTGAGGTTTCATACAAAGCACTGCTTGAAGGATTGGTGGTGTTTTTGAAACTAATGCATCCGTTTGTGCCGTTTGTGACGGAGGCAGTGTATCAAGAGTTGAAAAACAACAGAAAAGTAAAAGATGTTGGTGGAGAATGGTTGAAATCAGAAATGTTGATTTCAGCTTTGTGGCCTGAAAGCAAAACAAAATACTCAAGTTGAATGGTTGAAACAAAAAGGCGCCGGATGTCCGGCGCCAGGAATAACGAATTTTAGTGACTCCCCTACTCGGCATTTTTGTCAGAAGCCTGAGCAGAATCTTCAGCTTCTGGGGTTTCTGGGGCTGTGGCTGCTTCTTCGCCCTCAGTTTCAACTGGTTCTGGTTCTTCTTCCTCGGCCTGCTGCTCTTGAATAAGAACAATGGGGGTTTCGGGGTCGGTTTGAATTTCAACCTTAGTGCCGATTTTGAGGTCAGCGACAGTTATGGTGTCGCCGATGTTTGCTAGACCGGAAATGTCTACCTGAATAGATTCCGGTAGATCGGTAGGTAGGGCCTCGACTTCAATTTCATCTAAAGGAGTAACCAGGACTCCATCTTTTTCTTTAATAGCGGGAGATTCACCAATGATTTCGATGGGAATATTGGCTGTGACTTTTTCTTTCAAATTTACTTGGCGAAAATCAACATGAAGCGGCTTACCACTGACCGGGTCGTGATGGATTTGGCCAATAAGGACGGGGTGGTTTTTGGTGTCGACAACCAAATCTACTAAACCAGTTTCTCCCTCTTGTTGGTAAACTTTTGTAAACGAAACAGTGTCAACCTGAAGAGCCTGAGATTTAATCTTGTTGCCAAAAAGGTTGGAGGGCAAAATGCCTTGTCGACGAAGGCGGTTGATCTTGCGACCAAAAAGTTCGCGCTTTTGAGCCTTAAGCTGGGTTCTTTGTGCCATGAAAGTAGATGTGTGATTGATGATTGGGTGGAAAGGAAAAACGACTTTCCAGAGGTGAAATTTTATCACTGGCGAGGACTAAACTCAAACTGGAAGCTTTGATCTGAGGAAATTGTTTGAGAATATTTTATTAAGTCCTGAGTTGAAAACTGGATTGGTAGAGAAGTTGGATAATAGTTTGGAGGTGGAATAATTTGAAGATTGAAAATGTAAGGGGCAACACCTGGTTGATAATCGTAGAAATAGTTTAAGTTAAAATTGGTTTTTAAAAGAGATAAGGGTAGATGATAATCAACAACAAGAGTTGAAGTGGTTGAAGGTGAGACATCTAAGAGAAGACCTAAAACTAAGAAATTGTGTTGAATGCTGGTGTCGTATTGGTCTATTTTTAGAAGGGTCTCACCAACTTTTACAGTATTAATTTGAGCAGATTGAGGCAAGTAAAGCCTGAGGTAATTTTTATAACTGCCTAAAGGCCAATTTGCCGAATCGGCGGAGTTGGTGAAATTAATTTGAAGAGTCTCCCCCACTTGGTTGGGTTGGGAAAAATCCAGGAGATGGCTGACCTGGCGATTAATGAAGGGGTTGATTTTGTTAACACCCACATTGGCTTCGACGAGCGAAAAATGAGTAGAGTGACAAGGCTCAGACAAACAGTGGTTGGGTGTAAGTGGGTTGGTGAAGTGGGTTTGATTCAGTGACTGATTGCTTTCTGGTTTTAAGGGGTAAAGGGTGAGGGGTTGTTGGGGAAGGGTTTGCAGAAGAGCTTGGGAGAGAAGGGAATAATTGGTCTGGGGTGATGACAGGTTGGAGAATAGTTGTTGAAAAAGAAGGGTAAGAAAATCTGATTGTGCCTGGTCGGCTGAATCGACCAGGTGGTTTCTTTGGAGGGAAAGGTAATTTTGTGAATTAACCGGCTGAGAAATTGAAGGGGGGGTAAGAGGTCCAGTGATGTCGAGCAGAGGAGTAAATAGGTTGGAGTTTAGAAGGAGAATATAATCGACATTAAAGTTGGTTTGCTTTTGATAAAACCAAGCAATTCGTTTGGCAGTGGTGGCAGTATCCGGATCCCAGTTTACATCTCTTAAAAACCAACTTGATTCACCCAAAAATTGTTTGACTGCCAGTGGGGGTTCGACGTGTCCCAAAAGTTTGTTGTCCAGAGAAGAGACGTCTCCGATCTCGACCGAGATGAGTTTGCCTTGATTGAGAGTAAGATCGGCGTAGGTGGTAATAAAGCCGCCAGTGGGACGAAGCTCGGAAGTGTCTTGGACTAGAACAAGTATTCGCTGAGGTGTAGAGGAGGAGAAAATCGGGCCGAATTGTGTAAAAAGCTGGTGTTGGGAAAATAGGGCGGACTTGACATGGGTGAGTTTGGACGAGGCTTGGTCGAGGTTCAAACTCGACAAAAATGATGACTCCCCTACTTCTAAGAATTGTTTTTGGTGAGCTTCGAGTTGGGAGATGGAACGAAAGGCTTTGAGTGAGTCTGTGGTGGCTTTGGTTAAATAACTGCTTTCAAGGTTTGTGTTTGGATCAAAGAGGGCTTGGAGTAAAGATCCGGTTGAGATTTGAGCCTGTGCCAAGTCGTTTAAACTACTGGAAAATGAATGGGTGTAATTTAGTTGAGTTTGAAATGAGTGGGCAGTTTGTTGACCAAACACCATGGATACGGGTGATTGAATGACGTTGAAGGCTAACCTAAGTGTATTTAAAGTTGGATTAAGAAACGAAGTGTGGCTGAGGATTTCTTGTGGTGGAGAAAATATTAGTTCGGGAAGAACACGAAGTTTTTGAGTAAAAATAAAAAGTGCAGTTAACACAATTAAAACTAAGGCAGATAGTGTCCCCAAAAACGCCACGACTCGACGACGGGGGTTTTTGGGTTTGATCGAAGGAAAATTAAAGCGCCGAGATTTTTTGGGGTTGGAGGTTACGCCAAGGGATTGGAGGGTGAATTGTTTGTGATCTTGGTTGGTGAAGGAAGTGAGAGGGGGGGTGGGTGGTTTAAGGTTAGAGGGTGTTTCAGGGTTTGGTTGGAGACTAATTTTTTGATTGTTGGGGGGTGAGGTGAAAATGAGATGGTTTGGGTCTGTTTTTTTGAGGGTGACAGGTTGGGTGACAATTGGATTCGGGGGTGGGGTGGGTGATGATGGTTGTTTCTTTGAATGGTTGGTGGAAATGGACTCTGATTTGTGCCGAGTTTCCTGTGAAAATCCCAACTGAGGATGGGCTTTGTACCAAGAAACGGTTTCAGATAAGTGGGTAGAAATGTCAGTGGGAGGAAGCCACGACAATTGCTGCCAGGTAGCTTGAATTTGCTGCCATAATTCTGGATGATCTTGATAATTAAATTTTGAAGCAGAAAGTGAAGGAGAGGGGGGAGAAACTTCAGTTATTTGTTGGAGCTTTGAGACAAGATCACGTACCAATAGAGGTTGACCACCAAGTTGAAAAATTTTGCCAACAGAATCTGAACTAAGCAGGCTTTTGACAATGGCTTGGGTGGCGGAGGCTAAATGAAGTGGGTAGATAGTGGTATCTAAAGAAGGATAATCTAAAAGGTCTGGTGCCAGAGTGGATAGAAAAATTGGAGTGAGAGGATTATTGGTCTGTGAGACTACAGCTCGCCCAAAAAGATGGTTGGTGACAATGAAGCGGAGATTTTGTTGATGATTGACGAGCCGAGAAGAGATAAATGTTTGAAGACGATCGAAGTCAGATTCTTGATCTGAATCAGGTAGGGGAGGGGGGGAAATAATGGCAAGTTTGGCGGAAATGGGGAAAAGACCAAAAAAGCGATCGAGTGATTCAAAATCGGGATGTTGAGGAGAAAAAACAAAAAAACCATAGTGGGGTGTTTGGGTGGTGTCGGTGATGGAGGTAAGGTGGGTGGTTTCTGGCAAATCTATGATTTGATCAAAAATGTGGGTGTCTAAAAAATCCGATTTGGGTCCGACAAGAGTAACACCAAGCCCTCGAGACAACAGATCACGGGCAAGGAATAATCCAAGATTGTCGGTATTGCCGGTAATTAATGCGGTAATGGTTTGAGTAAGGGTTTCAACCTGGACAGATTGGTTAGCCATAGACAATAACCATGATAATCGCTTGATGAAGGGGATGCAATTATTGGGTTGTTTTTAGGTATTTATTAGTTTTTATGGTTTTACTTACGTTTTTTTTGTTACTTGTCCCTTGGGTTTTGATTATGTTTTTTATCCCTTTTTTGTTCTTACCTCTTTCACGTGCTCACTCCTTGGGTTAAACAAAAATAACCACACAGAAGTGTGGTTGACCTATAAGGTGGATAGGAGTCTAGATGGAAGAATCGAGCGCTTGGTTTAAAAGTTGGTCGGCACGGAAGTTTTGGGCGCGGGGAATATGTTTAAAAGTTGGGTTAATATTTAATTGTGCAAGCTTGGTTTTTATAGTGAGAGCAAGTTTGATAAGGGTAGAATTTTTGATTTGATAAACGCCGGAGAGTTGACGAACCACAAGTTGAGAATCTAAGTAAAAACAAACCGAAAAGGGAGAGGGGAAGTTTTGGGAGTCGAACCATTCTAAGGCACAAATGAGCGCGGTATATTCAGCGACATTGTTGGTAGTGGACCCAATGTAACGAGAGGTTTCGAAAAGAGTTTTTTGTTGGGAGTCCTGAATAACCACGCCAACAGCGGCAGGGCCCGGATTACCACGAGCACCGCCATCGGTAAAAACACTAAATTGACAACTTGAAGTCGGAGAATTCACGACAGGGGACGAAGATCGACAATTAAGTTTCGATGGGGTTCTTCGCCTTCTGAATAGGTGACGACATCGGGATGTTCTGAAAGTGTGGTGTGGACAAGGCGGCGTTCATAACTACTTAGACCAGTAAGACTGACAGCTTGGCCCCGGGAAACCACTTTGGAGGCGGCGTTGTGGGCAAGGTTTTCAAGAGCAACTTGGCGTTGTTGGCGGTAGTCATTGATGTTGAGTCTAACTGGTAGGCGCTCACCAGTTTGTTGTTGAATAAGTGAAAAAATTAATTGGATAGCACCCAGAACTTCACCCCTGTGTCCAATTAACAGCCCAGAATCTTGTTGATCAATATTGACTTGGACGATAATGGCATCGTCACTGGTCTCAACTTCTAATTCAGGAGAATAACCAAGAAGAGTGGTAAAGAATTCAGTAACAAAATCTGAGTTAATAACTGACATAAAATCCTTAACTACTGATTAACAATAAGGCCAAAACGATTAAGGTGGGGTTTCAAACCGCCCCAACCGGAAACAAAGTATTGTTGAATGAGACTAAAGAGGGTGGAGACAACCCAATAGAGGGCTAGACCTGAGGGGAAGGCGCGAGCGATGAAGAAAGTAAAAACAGGCATGACATACATCATTTGAGACTGCATGGTTTGGGCCATATCAGTGAGATCTTCGGCTTTTTTGTCGTCTTTTTTAGTTTTAGTTTGGGCGGCAAGTTTGGTTTCAGCAGTGGTGCTGGTAGCGGGGGCGAGCATGAGGCCTAGAAGAAATTGGGATAAACCTGCGAGAACTGGAAGCACAAACGTGGAGTCGGGTTGATTGAGTTGGAGCCAGAGGAAATTAAGATTGGCTCCCGGTGTGTCGGAAGTGAGAGAACTGGATAAAACTTGATAAAAGATGATGAACAGACCAATTTGAACCAGTTGAGGTAAGCAGCCGCCTAGAGGATTAATTTTGTGTTCTTGATAAAGCTCAAGTTGTTTTTGAGACAGAAGTTTTTTGTCGTTGCCGTATTTTTCTTTAAGTTTGTCTAGTTCTGGTTTGAGGCTAGACATTTTTTGAGTGGAACGGAGTGAGGGTAGGGTAAGGGGGATAAGACCCAGACGGATAACCAGAGTGACGGCAATGATGGCTAGACCGTAGTTGTTACCTAGCAGATTGGCGGTGACTTCGAGAATTTGGGAAAAGAATTGATTAACAAAAGTAAACATAAAAGCCTCAAGTTTGATTAAGAATGACAGGAAAGCAAGCGTTTGAACGCCAAGACACTACCTCGAATTGTACCATAGCGGCGAATGGCTTGACGGGCATATTGACTACAAGTAGGTTGGTGGCGGCAAGCATGAGGAGCGATGCCAATTGAAGTGAGAAGGAGGGTGCGGACCGGGTGAAGGGTTTGATAAAATTTAAGAAGGAAATTCACGGATTTGAGAGTGTAATTTTTGGAAAAGGTGTTGGATTTGAATAAAATCAAGAGAATTGGCAGCAGGCTTGAGAATAATTAAAAGATCGAAACCTAGGTCTAGGGACAATTGAGAACGAAGGGCGGAAAGAAACTGGCGTTTTAAGTGGTTACGAGCGGAGGCTTTGAGAGCAACTTTTTTGGAAACAATGAGGGCAACACGAAGGTGTGAAAGTTGATTATTTTTGAATATAAAGGTGGCAAAAGGGGTTGATAGCTTTTTTCCAATTAAATTTTGGTCTAAAGATAAACGATATTTTTTGGGTAACATACTAGACAGTAAGTCGACTACGGCCCTTTTGTCGGCGGTTTTTGAGAACTTGGCGGCCGGTTTTGGTGCTCATGCGTTTGAGAAAGCCATGAACTCGGGTGCGTTTGGTTTTCTTGGGTTGATAAGTACGTTTCATATTGCCTCAAAAATGTAAATGAAGGAGTGTATTTTACCAGAGAAGCTAGACAAGAAAAAGGGGTTTGGGTAAGTTGTGGGTTGACGGAGTGTGGAAAACTTGGTTTTATGTGGAAAAGTAAGGAAGCAATATGGATCAAAATGGATTTAGTTTGGACCAAAAAGAATTGTGGAGGGACGCTATTGCCGATCTGGAGATGACGGTATCTAGACCATATTTTGAGTCATATGTAAAAAAATTGACAGTGCTGAGTGTTCATGAAAGTGAGGGAGGGATTACGGAAATTACACTGGCTTGCCCAAGCGTGTTTCACCAAAAAGAAATTGAAAAGAGGTTGGAAAAAGAAATCAGAGAATCTTTGGGGAGAGTGACGGGAAAAAAGATTGCTATGGAACTGGTGGTAGACACGAGGGGAATAAATACAGAGATTGTGGATAGTGGACCGTTGTTTGCAGGAGTTGATGAGGGAGAATACAGACCTCCGGTACAAGATGTGGGGCTAAAAAAAGATTTTACTTTAAGTAATTTTGCCGTGAGCAGCTCAAATGAAATGGCCTATGCGGCAGCTAAGGCGGTAGCAAACAACCCCGGTAAAGCGTATAACCCGTTGTTTTTATATGGTGGAGTAGGGGTGGGAAAAACCCACTTAATGCAGGGGGTGGGGCATGTAATATTGAATAGAAGAAAAGAAACAACGGTAATATATTGCTCGGGTGAAGACTTTACAAACGAGATAATTGATGCAATCAGGAAAAAAAGTACACCGGGGTTTAGAAAAAAATACAGAAGTGTGGAACTCTTGCTGATTGATGACATTCAGTTTATAGCGGGTAAAACTGCGGTTCAGGAAGAATTTTTTCATACGTTTAATACAATTACCCAGGCGGGGGGGCAGGTAATTTTGACCAGCGACAAACCACCAAAAGAAATTGATTCTCTTGAGGAGAGGTTGAGGAGTAGATTTGAGGGCGGATTGAGTATTGATATTGGCCAGCCAGACTTTGAACTGAGAAGTGCAATTGTGATGATTAAGGCAAGGCAGCTGGGAGCGGAAATACCAACTGAGGCAGCCCAAATGGTAGCTCAGCTGGAATCGGACGCAAGAACTTTGATCGGAAGCTTGATGAAAGTAATTGCCATGAGCGAGGCACAAGGAATTAAAATTGATAAAGAATTAGTGATGAGGGTGTTGGGAAGGGAGTTGGCTCAAAATCGAAGTCAAAACCGGGTTAGCCCAGGAGTAATAATTGAAAAGGTGTGTGAAGAATACGGGGTGGAGGTGGAAGAAGTTAAAGGACCGAGACGATTAAAACAACTAACGACTCCACGGCATGTGGCGATGTTTATACTTAAAAATGATCTTAATCTGGGGTTGGTGGAAATTGGTGGTTGGTTTGGAGGACGAGATCACACGAGTGTGATGCATGCAATTACTAAAGTGGAGAAATGGCAGAAAGAAAAACCAGAAACCCGGGAAAAAATTGACAGGCTTAGAAGGGGTTGGGGAAAAAATTGAGGAAAAGCTATTAAATGGGGGGAAAAGTTTGGGGAAAGGATGGGGAAAGGATAAATAAATTAAACTTGAGGTAAATGTAGAAAAATCTAGGTCACAAGATAAAGTTAAAAAATAAACCTGAAAGCATGAATGATAGATATCCACAAGTTATTCACAAATATCCACAAAGATTTCAACATTAAACAAACGGTTATTAACACAAGTAAAACCCAAAAAGAAATCAAGGAAAAATAAATTTTCCACTTTTGTCGGGTACCTACTACAACTACTGCTAATAAAATAATAAAGAAGAAGGGGAAGCTAAATGAAAATAGAATTATTGCAGGAAAACTTAAATCAAGGATTAAGCTGGGTGGGACGGTTTGTGGCCAACAAGCCGAGTTTGCCGATATTGGGAATGGTAGAGATAACCGCTGAGAAAGGAAAAGTAAAAATCCGGGGTACAGATATGGATACGGGAATTGAGGCAGTCGTGGGGGCAAGAGTGGAAGAAGAAGGAAGGGTGGTGGTGCCAGCTAGATTGTTGGCAGAGTATGTTAATTTACTGCCGGCGGGTAAAGTAAAACTTGAAAACAAGGAAGAAGAATTGTTGATAGCTGGAGGGAAGAGTAAGGCAAAATTAAGAGGAATGAAAGCTGATGAATATCCAGAAATGCCCAAAGTGATCGGAGAGAGAAAAGTAAAGATAAAGAGACAAGTACTGGAGCAGGTGGTTAAGTGGGTAGGATTTGCAGCTTCTAATGAGGCGGCAAGGCCAGTATTGTCGGCTTTGATGATAGAGGTGAGTAAAAAAGGACAGATGAAGGTGGTGGCTACGGATGGGTATAGATTAAGTTTATTGGGAGGAATAAAGGTTGAAGAACTTGAAGAAGCGGTAAAACTGTTGGTGCCTGCCAGAGTGATGGTAGAAGTAGACCGATTGGCAAAAGATATTGGAGTGGAAGAGGTAGTGTTGGAAATTGCGGAAAAAGCGAGGAGTATTGTGTTTGAATTGGGACCAATAAAAGTGGTAAGTCGATTGGTGGATGGGGAATTTCCAAATTACCAGAGAATTTTACCAACAGAGAAGCAAGTAACCATTAGTATGGATGTAAAAGTAATGTTAGAGGCAGTGAAAATAGCGGCTATAGTGGCTCGAGACGGGTCAAATATTGTGAAGTGGTTGGTGGATGAAGAAGGGATAAAAGTAGTAGCAGCAGCGGCCAATGTGGGGGAGCAAGAGAGTGTGGTTGAGGTGGTAAAAGAAGGGGAGATGAAGGAGACAATTGCTTTTAATAGTAGATTTTTGTTAGATTGGCTATCTACAGTTCCGGGAAAAGAGGTGGTGTTTGAAACAAATGGGGCACTTCAGCCGGGTTTATTTAGAAGCAAGGAAGCGGATTTGATTCACGTAATAATGCCAGTGAGAACTCAGGATTGAGACTGGTAGAGGGTTTTAAGAGGAGGCGGAGTGTTGGGTGAGGGAGACTGTGGTGGAGAAGTGGGTGGGGTGGTGTCGAGATTGGGCAGAGGGGGAAGAGCTGAGGGTGGAGCAGACTGGGGAGAAACGTTGGGTGGAGGTGACGTGGGTGGGGGAGGAGAGGCAGGAGGGGAGGGGGGAGAAACTAAATCAGGTTCATTGAGAAGAGAAGCTTGGCGTTTTTCGAGGATTTCACCAGGATTGGTGGTAATTAAATGGTGTTCGTTTTCTGAGGCAAGAATTCGAATGGCGACGTGATTTTGACCAGCAAAGAAAAGGCCTTCACCAATGTCGGCGGCCAGCAGGAGTCGGCGTTCGCCTTCGGAGAGATAGAAAGTTTCGGTAATTTTGTCGATGGCGGCAGTGGATTGTTTGAGGAGGAGTTGGATGGAGGAGTTGGTGACAATGGCTTTGCCTTGATCGGTGTTGAGAAAATCTTCGACGTCTTGAGTGATGGTGGTGATTCCTAGATAGTATTTTCGGGCTCTTTTGGCTAGTGAATAAAGGAAGGAAGCAGAGTCGGGGTACTTCATAAGATACCAGGCTTCGTCGACGATGAGGAGGCGTTTTTTTAGATCCCGTTTAATTCTGGTCCAGATGTAGTCGAGAATAATAAACATAGCAATGGGGCGAAGCTCTTCTTCCATTTCTTTGATGCCAAAGACAGTAAATTGGTTGGTGATATTTAAGTTGGATTTTTGGTCGAAAATGCCACGAAACGAGCCTTTGATAAATTTTTCGAGTCGGTAGCTAAGGTTTTTGGCTTCCTGGGTTTCCATGCCCAAGAGAGCTTTGTAGAGGTCCTCCATTAGGGGTGGTTCTTTGTTTTGAGTGTCTGGGTCCGGAGTGATGCCCTTGGCTTTGTAGGTGGCAATGAGGGCGCGATCGAGAATGGCTTCTTCGGCGGCAGTAACATCACCAAGCATAATTTTGAGGAGAGTGTGCAGGGAGAGAATTTTGAGACCAAGCTCGTTTTCACCTTCCTCATAAATATTACTTAAATCGAAGGGGTTAATTTTGATGGGGGAATTGAAGGTGAAGTCGATATATTCACCAGACACGGCTTCCGCCATAGTACGATATTCGTCTTCAGGATCGATGATGATAATTTCGGTGTCAAACATGAGAGAGCGGAGACACTCGAGCTTGACGGCAAAGGATTTGCCGGCACCTGATTTGGCAAAGACAACCATGTTGGCGTTTTCAAGGCTAAACCTATCAAAAATGACGAGGGAATCGTTGTGTTCGTTGAGGCCATACATAATACCTTTGCCTGAGGTTAGTTCTGAGGAAGTAAAGGGGAAAGTGGTGGCAAGGGAGGTGGTATCCATGTTTCTGGTGACCATGAGTTTGTCTATACCCAAGGGAAGGGTGGTTTTGAAACCATCTTCCATTTGAAGGGTGGCGGACTTGCTGATAATAAGGAGAGAGCCAAGAGTAGATTGAACCTGTTTGGTAACGGTGTTGAGACGGTCGATAGAGGTTTCTGCCAGGGTGATATAGAGACCGAATTGGTAAAAACGTTCTGAACCCTTGGCGAGTTGTTCTTGGAGGCCACGAGCATCTTCGAGTTGGATTTGAGTTTCGATTTGAGCGATGCGACCTTGTTTAACGTCGGACATGATTTCGGCTTCCATTTCAGTGATCTTGCGGCGAAGATCATCCATGATGGCTTTGCCTTCGATGGGGTAGATAAACATGGAGACGTCGAGGGCGTGGTCAAAATTAATTAAGGGAGAGAGCCAGTTGGCAGAAACAAAACGGGGGTAACCGGCAATAAACAAGGTGCGAGTATATTTTTCACCAATCTTTAAATGATTGAAGTCGACCTCTAAAGCTTCAGGGGCGATGAGGTCTTGAGTGGAAACCATACCGGAGGCGAATTGTTGGAGTTGAGCTTTAGGAGTCGGGGAGGGAGTGGATGAGGCGGTGGAAGGCTCGGCTGTGGGCTTTTTCTTAGAGAGAAGGGGAAAATTGAGTTTCATAGAAGAGTGGGAAAAAGGTAATTATGAGGACCAACAACAATCTTACCTTAGTGGAGAGAAACTGGGCAAGGCGGAAATTAACGAGACCAAAAAAACTACTCAGTGGAGTCGGTGGGGCTGGCAGGTTGGGTTTTGGTCAAGTCGTTGGCTGCAGAGTCGATTAGGTCTTGAGCTTCAGAAGTGGGTGGTTCTGGAGAAGGGGAAAGAGAAGGTTCTGCTGCTGGGGGAGTTGGGGAGGCCGGAGAAGGTGGGGTTTGATCTTCTGTTGGGGTGGACCCGGTTGGGGCTTGGGG
>CAYNMS010000003.1:0-64838 GCA_964398525.1 uncultured Pseudomonadales bacterium
AAAGCCCAGTACAGTTCATGCAAGCTAGAGTCTAATATGTCTGCGACTCGTACACACTATTCTCTCTTCCATCCTTATCTCGTAAAATAGCCTTGTATGCGTTTAGTCATTCAAAGAGTCAGTCAAGCCCATGTAACTGTAAACCATCAAATCATCGGCCAAATTCAATCAGGCTTCCTGGTTTTAGTTGGTTTTGCTGCCTCTGACACTCCAGATACTTTAAAAAAAGCCGCCCACAAACTCTTAAACCTACGTATTCTTCCCGATGACTCAAACCGGCTAAATCGATCCATCATCGATATTCAAGGAGAATTGCTTATTGTCTCTCAATTCACCCTCTATGCCGATCTCAAAGGCCATCGCCCAGGTTTTAGCCAATCTGCACCCCCCCAGATAGCCCAAGAGCTTTACCTTCAATTTCTCTCCCTCCTCCAACCTTCAGGCTTAAAAATCCAAACTGGGCAGTTTGGAGCTCAAATGGAAGTTTCCCTCACCAACACCGGCCCTGTCACCATTATTATGGACTTGTAATCACCCTTCAATTAATTCAACTAATAATTTTTTATCATTCCCTTGCCTTCCTTCCTCCTTTATCATTCGCTATAATCGTTACCACTATGAATCCTCAAGAACTTCTCACCCGCCGAGTCGATAAAATTTTGCCTTCACCGGACGCCTTAAGATCGCTTCTAGAATCCGGCAAAAAGCTGCGCCTCTATCAAGGATTTGACCCCAGCAAACCGGATCTGCACATTGGCCACCTGGTCGGCCTGCTCCAACTGCGTGCTTTTCAGGACCTTGGTCACGAAGTCATCTTTTTAATTGGCGATTTTACTGGCCGTATCGGTGATCCCACCGATAAATCAGCGACCAGACCTAAACTCACCAAAGAAGAGGTGAAACAGAATGCCCAAACCTACAAAGACCAAGCCGGCAAAATCCTCAGATTTGATGGAGAAAACGCCGCCCAAATGAAGTTTAATTCCCAATGGCTCGATCAACTTACCTTTGCCGATGTCATCGAGCTAGCTAGCCACTTTACCGTTCAGCAAATGATCGAACGCGATATGTTCCAAGAGCGACTCAAAGCCAACACCCCTATCTTTCTTCATGAATTTCTCTATCCCTTAATGGTCACCTATGACGCTCAAGTTATGGAAGTCGACCTGGAAGTTGGAGGTACTGATCAACTTTTCAACATGTCCGTTGGCCGCCATTACCTCAAAGATAAAGTTGGCAAGGATAAATTCGTCCTTACCACCAAGCTCCTTACCGACTCCCAAGGCAGAAAGATTGGCAAAACCACTGGCAACGCCATCAATCTCTTTGGCGACCCTCGAAATCTTTACGGCCAAATCATGGCTCTCTCCGACGACGTCATTATTCCGGCTTTCACTCTGGCTACCACCCTCACCCTTGAGAAAATTACAAAAAAAGAAGCTCTGGTTAAAACCAACCCTCTCCAGGCCAAAAAAGATTTGGCTTTCGCCGTTACCCAAATGTGCCATGGCGACACCGCCGCCCTCTCGGCCCAAACTCACTTCGAAGCCACCGTCCAGTCAGACGAGCTCCCACCGGATATCCCGTCAGTCCAAATTCATCCCCAAGAAGCCCTAAGTCTCCTGGAACTCTGTCGCCAAGCCGGAGTAGGGGAGAGTAGTGGTCAAATCAAGCGCACCATCATTCAGGGTGGTGTCGAACTGGACGGCACCAAAATCCTCGACCCCAACCAAGCCGTTTCCTTAAAGTCAGGCTCCGTTCTTAAGTTTGGCAAACGCGACTTTCGCCGTCTCCAGCTAAATCACCAGTCCTAAATCAATAATTAATTCATTCTTCTATGATGTTTTCCAAACGCCAAAAGAAAATCATGACCGTAGTTATCTTCTTGGCATCTTTGGCTATGCTTGTAAGCACCATTCTTCCGGCATTACTCTATATCTAACATGCCCCTTTCCCTAGAAAGTCCAATCTCCTCGCTCCCGCTTATTGGTCCCAAATACGCCTCCAAACTCCAAAAACTTGAGATTCACACTGTTGGGGATTTGCTTCATCACTACCCCGCCCGCTATCTCGACCGCTCCTCCGTTATCCCCATTGCTTCTCTAGATCAATTTCTCGACCAACCCGCTACCATTGTCGCCCAAATTATTGACTTTAAAAACATTTTCACCAAAACCGGTAAAAATCTCCAAAAAGCCATTGTCGCCGACGATTCCGGTCAACTCGAAATCACCTGGTTTAACCAAAAGTTTCTAGCCCAATCTCTGGTTCCCGGTTTAACCTTCGCTTTTTCGGGCAAAGTCAAATTGTTCCGCTCTAATCTCTCTCTTCAAGCCCCGGAATTTGAACTCATCAAAACCAACTCCGACTCGGTCCATACCGGCCGGCTCGTACCGGTATATCCGGAAACTGCCGGCGTCTCCAGTAAATGGCTCCGCTCTCGCCTCAAACTTGCCCTTGAAAACATTATCATCAATGACTACCTTCCCCAAAACATCCGTGACTCTCACCAGCTTTTAGATTTACGCCCCGCCCTCGAGCAAATTCATTTTCCCGACTCGGTAGTCTCACTTGAAAAAGCCCAAAAGCGACTCGCCTTTGACGAACTTTTCCTCCTTCAACTAGAAGGTGCCATTAAAAGACAATTCTGGCACACTCAGCACACCCAAAACCACCTTAACCTTACAAAAGACACTCAAGTCTTTATTAAATCTCTCCCTTTTCAACTCACCTCCGCCCAAATCAAATCCTCAGATGAAATTCTCTCAGATCTCAAACTCAACCGGCCTATGAACCGGCTTCTAGAAGGCGACGTTGGCTCAGGCAAAACCGTAGTTGCCGCTATTGCCATGCATGCAGTTCATTACAATGGATTTCAATCAGTCCTCATGGCACCCACCGAAATTCTAGCAGGCCAACATTTTCAGGAACTCAGAAAGCTTCTCTCTCCTCACGGCATTTCCGTCGGGCTCTATACCGGTAGCACCAAAGCCAAAGCCCAACATGATGTTTTAGTCGGCACCCACGCCCTTTTATACAATCTCCACACCAATAAAAATTTGGCATTAATTGTCATTGACGAACAACACCGCTTCGGTGTCCAACAACGGGCGACTTTAGAAAAGCTCGGCACCAACCCACATCGACTTACCATGTCGGCCACCCCCATCCCCCGCACCGTTGCCCTAACCCTCTACGGTGATCTTGATGTCTCGATCATTGATCAAATGCCTTTAGCCAGATTACCCGTCAAGACTTGGGTAATTCCTCATGCCAAACGTCAAAAAGCCTATGCTTGGATCGACCAACAAATTCAGGCTAACCATTCCCAAGCTTTTGTCGTCTGCCCTTTTGTCGACCCATCCGACGCCCCAGAGCTCACTCATGTTCGCTCCGCCACTCAGGAATTCTCCCACCTTTTGGACGTTTTTCCCCAATATAAGCTCGATATTCTCCACGGCCGGCTCTCATCCACCGACAAACAAGCCGCCCTTTCCAAATTCAAAGCCGGTCAAACCCACATTCTAGTCTCCACTCCGGTTATCGAGGTTGGTATCGATGTCCCCAATGCAACCATTATGCTTATCGAAGCCGCCGAACGCTTTGGTCTTGCCCAACTCCATCAGTTAAGAGGCCGAGTCGGCAGGGGAGACAAACAAAGCTATTGCCTCCTTTTTTCTTCCACCGACAACAAAACCGAAAATCGTCGCCTCCAAGCCCTTACTCGTTACAATTCCGGCTTTAAGCTGGCCGAAATCGACCTTAAACTCAGGGGTCCCGGTGAAGTCTTTGGTCTATCTCAACACGGTTTTAGTCAACTTAAACTGGCCAAACTTTCCGATAAAACCCTTTTGGATCAAACCAGAGTAGCCGCCGCTGACTTAATCGCTACTGATCCAGGCCTCCGAGCCCATCCTCAACTCGCCGTTTTAGTTAATCAAGTCTCACCGGAGGTTGCCGGCAATTAGCTCACTTCAAGCAATAGTGGTAGAATATCCTACATATCTAAACGTTGCATTCTCTCTGGAGAGCCAGTAGAATACCCTTTGTTATTTTATTCTCAATCCTTATGGGCGCATTACCTAAAAGAAGAATTTCCACTCATAGAAAAGGCAAACGTCGCTTAAACCACAAAGTCGACCTGGTTAATCTAACCGTTTGTAGTCAATGTGGCAGCAAACGCCGATCTCACCAAGTATGTCCTAAATGTGGGGCTTACCAATCCCAAACCTCCTAAACTTCCATCATGAAAAAGGCCACTGACCCCCGCCACAAACACCGTCAACAAGTCGTCAAACAGCTTTTTTCCTTTAGCTTTAACAACCTCCCACAACCTGGGGATCAAACCACCCAAATTGTCTCTAAAATCAATGACCTTGATGCCCACATCTCCCGTAATGCTCCCGAGTGGCCTATAGACCAAATCAACCGCATCGACTTGGCCATTTTGCGTTTGGCAGTCTATGAACTCACCCACACCAACACCCCTCCCAAGGTTATTATCGACGAGGCTGTCGAACTAGGCAAAGAATATGGCAGTCAATCCTCAGCCAAATTTATCAATGGCGTTTTAGGTAACGTCCTCAAACAACTCCAAAATGACCCTTCCAATTAAAGACCAGAAACTTAAAACCCGCGCTTTCACTCACCGTTCTTATTTAAACGAATCTCCAGATGTAGATTCCTCCAACGAACGGCTTGAGTTTTTAGGCGATGCCGTATTAGAACTTATCGTCTCCAAGCACCTTTTTCACAAATTTCCTGACAAACCAGAAGGGGAACTTACTGCCCTCAGAGCCTCATTGGTCAAAACCACTACTCTAGCGCAAATTGCATCCAAGCTAGATTTTGGTTCTCAACTTCTTATGAGCAAAGGCGAAGATGCCGGCGGGGGTCGTCAAAATCCTGGCCTTCTTGCCAACACTTTCGAGGCTGTCCTTGGGGCAATTTACCTGGACTCAGATCTGGAAACGGCCACTGCATTTCTTCAAACTCATCTCTTTCCCCTCCTCGATACAATAATTAGAGACCAACTTTATCGAGACTTCAAAAGCCTTTTCCAAGAAACCGTCCAAGCTCAAGGCCATCCTACCCCCACCTATGAGGTTGTCGACCAATCAGGCCCGGATCACCAAAAAAGCTTTACTGTCTCGGTTCTAGTCGCCGACAAGCCCATCGCCACCGGTTCAGGTATGAGCAAACAACAGGCACAACAGCAAGCTGCTCAAAACGCGCTCAAGAAACTTGAGGAAGGTAAACTCTTCTGATAAAATTACCAATTCTGCAAAGGAATATATGCTAAAAATCAAACTTTCTCGCACCGGTCAAAAAAAACAGCCCCATTATCGTATCATCGTGGCCTCGGATCGTTCCAAAAGGGACGGCAAATTTTTGGAAAATTTAGGCCACTACATCCCTTTCACTGATCCCGCCCAACTCCAGCTCAATATTACCGCCTTCGATTCTTGGCTGGCCAAAGGTGCCCAACCCACTTCGGTTGTCAGAGCTCTTCGCTCCAAAACCGACTCCGACAAATTAGTCACCTTCAAAAAAACCCCAAAGACCAAGGCTAAAAAAGCCAAAGCCGCCTAGTGTTTCATTAATCAACAATCACAACAAGGAAACCATGAAACAGTTCCTCGAAAGTCTAGTCAAAAGTATCGTCGAAAACCCAGATGCTGTTAGTATCGCCGAATCTCAAGACGACCAAGACCGCCAACTTCTCACTATTACCGTCGATCCCCAAGATATGGGCCGTGTTATTGGTAAAAATGGAAAAGTTATTAATTCAATCCGCACTATCATGCGGGTGGTAGCCATTCGCCAAGGTGTCCGCATTAGAGTCGACATTCACGAAGAAGGTTCAGACACCACCATGACTGATGACTCGCCCGACGTTGAAGAAGAAGCAGTAAAAGAGCCAGAAGTTGTCCCCACCATTGAACCAGAGCTTGAACCTGAAGCCCCGGTTGAGGTAGCTTCTCAAACTCTAGAATCAACCCAAACTCCTTCAGCCCAAGATCTTGTCCAACCCCCACAAGAAAAGACTAAATAATTTTTAAGCCTCGTTTTATGCGGGGCTTTTTTTTGCTCAAAACTTCAATCAATAAAACCAATTTTCTAGCCTCGCTCAGTGGGATTCTCCTCCTAGCCTCGCCTAGCGAGATTTCACTCCACCACTTCGTCACCAACTTGCAATTGATTTTCTGGCAAATCCTGAGTTTCAAAAATTAGTAAGGGTAGGGGAGTAGGGGAGACAAAACCACTTTCACTCTTTTCATACTCTTGAAAAGACTTGAGTTTTTCCACCAATTCCTGATGATCATCTCGAGACAAGGTTTTTGCATCAACTTTAGTCAGTTTGATTTCTGGCTCTTGCATCCAATAAGCCAGTAAGTCCATCTCTCCATTAAATTGAACCTGTTCAGCCGCTATTGCTTGACTACTTATCCTCACTTCAGCCAAATCTACCAGCGGTACCATGCTACCCAAGCTAGATATAAATTGCTTCATCGCTTCAAATTCGCCTTTAACTTGCAAGGTTATCGTCACCATTTCATATGGCAAACTTGTTGCTCGACTTGGTTTTGTCGATTCTCTCAGGCTGGCACTCGCCGTGGCCAAACTTCCAGGTGAAGACGATAAATCAGTAATCGAAACTCCAGTTGTCGATGCCAACACGTTTAATGATTCAAGCATAGTAAATATTGGCTTTTCCCTGGGTATAGCCCTCTCCGCAATCTCTCTCTTATCCGACAATTCTCCCTCACCCAACTGTTCCAATAATGTCACGGCTTGTTCTACTTGTACCAATTCCTCCTTGGTTGTTTCGATCTCGCCTCTTAATCTACCAATCGCCGACCAAGAATTTGCCGTCAAAAGTATCACTCCTGTAATCACCAGCACTCCTAATATTAAAAACAAATAATCTCGATACACTAACTGAATTTTCCGTGTTACTGTCGAAACACTTTCATCAGCCATCAGACCCTCCTGCCTCTTTCAACAAATCAATACTGTACCCAAACTGATAAGTTCCCTCCTCAGATCGAGTCAGACGTGTCAAATTTAATAATTCATGCTCTCCCTCTTGAGACATATCAATCATGCTTTGATTAAAATCTAAAAATTCGCCAATCGGCCGGATTGATCCATCTATCTCCATCACATGGGCCTTGTCATCTCCGCCAAAAGAAACCCCACTTACCTCAGATCCGGATTTATACACTTTATCAAAAACATCGATCTTCTCATCAAAAGTTTCTCTGCCTTTTAAAATCGTTTCAATCGCTGTCAATCTCTGATTCACTGCCACATTTTCCTCTGCCACTTGCTGCAAACTTTCCAGATATCCATTTCTTTCATCTAGTTCTTCTGTCAAAAGCCCCACTGATCTCACCAACCAAAATCTATACCCGACTATTACCAACGAAACCAGGCTAGCCAAACCTGCTACCATCAAAGTTTTTCTGGTATAAATTTTTGCCCGTTGTTTCCTTCTGGAAATTTCCTTCTGCTGTCTCTCCAACAGATTAATGTCCAATCGATTGTTTGAACTTGTATCCATCACATCTCCTTAATTGCCAAACCGCTAGCTACAGAAAACGATGCTCTCTCACTTGGCAATTGAATTTTTTCGTCTGCCCCCTTTTCCCTAAACGGATCTCCAATCACTACTTCTACGGTCAGGTTTTGCGCAATATGACTTGTGATTCCCGGCAAGTTTGCTCCTCCTCCGGCCAATATCACTCTGGTTACCCGGTTAATTGCCGGATCTTTAGAAGTAAAAAATTGTGTCGTTCTTCTAATCTCAGAAATCAAACTTTCAAACACTGGTGCCAGTACGTTTCTCACTCTTCCCTCCAACTGTTGTGCGTCCAGGCCATATGTACGTTTGTACTCCTCAGCTTGAGAAGGGGCTAAATTCAAACCTCTCTCCAAAGCTCTAGTCAGCGCTAAACTGCCAATAGGCGCGCTGTGGGCTACCGACAACCTGCCCAACGTATCAACTATGGCAAAGCTCGTGGACAACGCCCCCAAGTTACATATCAGCGTTCCGCCCGCTTCCCCCTTATAACCTTGCAAATATACTCTCACCAAACTCAAAACTTCCGGCTCCAACCCAACCGCTTCTATCCCTACCATCTCCAACAAATCCAAATATCTATTCACGGTCTTCTTAAGTGACCCCACCAACAATACTAACATGTCATCCCCGGTCGAACCTTTTTCTGGCCGCCAAATTACATCATATTCAAAATTAACCTCACTCATACTCACCGGAATATGCTGATCTGCTTCCCACTTAATCGCACTAGCCAGTTCCGCGTCCGACAACACCGGCATATTAATAATACTTACATATGCTTGCGGTCCCGGCAGCGACAAGTGGCAGTTTTGACCGACCAACCCCTGCTCTTTAATTCCGTTTTTTATAGCGGCAGCCAATTGTTCAAACTGGCCTTTGTCCTCTGGCAAAATTTGTCCCACCGGATTATATACACTTCCCACTCTCCTTAGCTTGGCATGTTGCCCATGCCCTTCGGCAGCGACATACTTAATTGCATATGAACCAATATCTAAACCAAAAAAAGCCATGGGCAGTTATTCAACTTACTTCGTAATGGTAGTTCCGGAAAATAGGGCATAATCCAAAATGCTAGGTGCCGCTGGTAGACTCTTTCTCACTTCCACGACTTTAGTTTCACCCGATTCTGTTCTAGATGCTGTTGAGGTAATTTTGAAATATTGCTGAGGCAAACTCCATCCAGCCCCCGACACTTGAACTGTCACATCCCCACCAACAGCCCTAATTCTGACTAGATTATCTCCATTGGACAAAGGCACGCTTACTCCTCCTGCTGAGCTAATGAAATTTTGTATCCCGCCACAACTGCTGTGAGTGTACCCAATCCGTCGCACGGTATTTGTGCTTTGGTTATAAAGCATCACCACTATGCCGCTACAACTTGTTTCCTCAGCCCAATTAATATTTATTGAATTAGTTCCTCCACCTGTTGTATCCAAGCTCACCGTCTCACCCTCTAATATTCTCATGTCAAAATTCGCCTCTGCCGAAATCACGTAGTTTACTTCTATTCCTTGATCAACAAATTCGCTACTCAAATCTCCGGTTGGACTAAAACTTCCATCAGCCACGTCACTCAAAGCCATTTCAATGCCAGCCTCTGCCGCGTTAAACACAGCACTAGACTCTGCCTCTTGTCGTGTTATTCTCAAGTCGCTAGTCGAGCGATTCACCGCGCTCACACCCACTGTCAGTAAGCCCGACATAATCAGTAGTACTACCATTCCGATTTGACCCGTTTCTTTTCTCTGGTTCATCTGCCTCATATGCTAATTTAGTCCATTCTATAGTAAACTTCCATTTCGCTTCAACTGGTATTAATCAAAAACCCTTTCTAACTCATAGTTGTTTACCTATTCCTCAAGGTTACGCTGGCCGTAAAATCTTGTCGCCATCGCTCCTCCGGCCTGTCATCACTGCCTCCCTTCGCTATTCCAAAGTTCACCGTCACAAAAGTCACCCCAGTTGCCGGGTCTTGATAACAATCCACTACAAACTGATCCACGTTCACATCTTGGGCTGTCAAATATTCACCCGCGGCTCCAAACACAATTCTTTTGTTTGCATCTCCTTCAAGTCCCAAACTACCTGTATCCCCGTCTAGTGTTTCATAATCCAAAGTTTCCATTCCTGCTTGGCAAGTATTGACCACTTTCACCCCTCTTAATGTATCCTCAATCTGGTTAGCCGCAAATTCACCGTTTTGTTTAATTTCTCTCAATACCGTTTCCTTTCCCGTTCCAATTAGACTTGAAAAAAACAAGTTCACACTCGTAACTGCCAGTATGGCAAACACACCCACCGCCATCATCAGCTCCACCATCGTGTAACCTCGTGTCACTTTGCTACCTCCATTTTCTCAAACTCGTCTTAAGCCTTGTCTCGGTTTCATCCCCTTGGCCTGCATCCCACCTAACCACTGATTCCACTTGTATCTGGTCTCCTCCGCTAGGCGACAATTCCAAATATCGCCTAAATTCACTGTTTTCTCCCAAGCCCAAACCACAGCCACCCCCGTCACCCACACTCGAAATTCCCTCAAACTCTTCCAGCTGGCTGGGCAGACTATTCACACAATAAACCGCTTTTCCCCCAGAGCTATCATTGTCAATCGCCCCATAAAAAGCGTTCCAGCCCAACAAGTCCCTTCGGCTCCTCAGCCATTCAATCGACTCTTGGGTGTATCTCACCGACAAGGCTTTTTCTTTGGAAAATCTCGTGTTTCTCACTGCTACAGCCACTCCAGCCACCACTGCTACCAGTACCAACATTACCACACTGGTAGCCACCACCAGCTCAATCATTGTAAAACCTTTACTAGTCCTGGACGCCCAATGCACTGACCCCTCCTGCTGGACTAACTATTATTTCGTAATTACTACTATCTTTCTCTATTGTAATCCTTTGCTCGGCTCCACTCATCCTGCCTGTCAACACTTCAAAAAACACATCAAACTCATCATCAGTCTCAAAATTGGTGCCCTGGGGTAGGTTATGAGACTCTACATTATATTCACTCCCACCACACTCTCCTGACACCTGATAAGTCTTGTCACTAGTCGTTTTAATTCTCCAGCCATCCAGAGTCTCTCCCGCATCCACACATCCTTGTGGTTTTTCCCCACTTTGGGCACGCTTCTGCACTTCCCTCAGTTTCACCACCACTCCTTGCCCAGCACTAACAATTACTTGTCTATCAGCAAAAATCCTGTATGCACTTACCCCTCCGCCTACCAGCACACTACTAATGGCCACAGTAATCATAATTTCCAACAAAGTGAATCCAGCCGTCTTAACCAATTTACCTCGGCTTTGGTGGGGCAGGGGAGTGAGGTTCATATTTATGGGTTACACACGCAGTAATTAGGAAAATCCGGGTCTGAATCATTCTCTAATTGTGCACACAATGAATAACTCTTGCTAGCACCACCACAATCCGACGCGCTTGGGGAATCGTCATAAGTATAGATATACGGTGAAACATTTCTAGGATCTTCTAAACTCGCGTTGGATAGATATCCATCCGAAACCAATCCGCCCACTACACCTTCAAATGTAGATCCCGAGGGATACACTCCATTGTCAATTCTCGCCAGTTCCATCGCCGCTCGTACCTGCTCCAAATCCGCTTTCCGTCTGGCATCCCGTGCGTTTCGATTCGCTGTCCGATAAGAAACCAAACCAACGGCTGCCAAAAGTGCGGCAATGGTAGCCGCCACCAACATTTCTACCAGCGTAAACCCTTTTTTCTTTTTAGTCTGTCTCATATTTTATATCTCTTTTTTATATTCTTTATTGTTGGTTAACTACACAAAAATGATCCGTTCCACTGCCAAATGCACAATTTGCTCCTGAGTTACCCGTTTCATTCTCCATTTCTGCGCAGGCACAATAAGTGTCCGTATCACTCGTACAAGTATAACTAAGAGTAGGTTTGGGGTCCGTAGGAATTCCACCTGGTAAAAATTCTGGGTCTTCCAAGCCTGCACAACTTGCCGGATATCCACCATTAGCCACATAATACTGCTCCATCGCGTTTTGTATCGACCTCATATCGCCTCTTCTGCTGGCATCCCTGGCTTTCTTTTGGGCTGTGGTATACGACACCGAACCCAAAGCCATAAGTATCGCGATTATCGACACCACTACCATTAGTTCCACCAAAGAAAACCCGCTTTTCCCTCTTCTCATTATCACTCCCGAATTTTAGTAATTTAAATTAATCTTTCTAATTGCCTATACCATTTTTCACTCTTTTGCCTTCCCTGTCAATCGTTTAGACCAATTCAGCTTTTAAACCCAAATCAGCCTACAACAATTGGCCCACATACCATATCCACAAATTCTCTCCCCACAGCAAAGCCGCCACCAGTCCAATTATTAAAAAAGGTCCAAAGGGCACCTTTTGGCCAATTTTTCTTTTGCCACTCAAAATTAAGCTGCTGGCCACTACCCCGCCCACCACAAACGCCAAGAAAAACCCCACCAATCCTCTTGGGTAACCGAGTAAAAACCCCATGACTGGTGCAAACTTAACGTCCCCAAACCCCATGCCTTTTTCGCCCGTTACCTTGTACAAACCATAAAAAAACAAAAATGCCCCCAAGCCCACCACCAAAGATATCACCAAATCCATCGGCTTCATCGCCCCACTGGCTACCAAAAACACCCGATAAACTATTGCCGCCACTGCTAATACCGCTACCGCCTCATCGGGAATGATCCCATAAAGTAGATCAGTAAAAAACACTAGTACCAACACCAAACCAACCAGTAGCCAAAACAACGGTTGAATATAAGTCAAAGGCGCTTGAGTCAATCTAAAAAACGCCACCCCCAAACTAGCCCACCACACAAACAAGAGTCCGGTTGTCAGTTCCACCAACGGGTAAGACGCATCAATTTTTTTCTTGCACGTTCTACACCGCCCCCTCAGTACCACATAAGAGAGTAGGGGAATGTTCTCGTACCATGCCAGTTGCCGTTTGCATTTGTCACAAAAACTTCTGCCTTTATACGGGCTTATCCCATGCCATGTCCGGTAAATCAGCACATTGACAAAGCTACCGACAGACAGCCCAAGCCAAAAAACCAGTAAAAGTAGCAACCAATTCATCTCTTAACCCTATCATAGTTCTAAGTCTTTTCTCAATAGATGAGCCTAATTTTTTCCTCATCTTTCAACAAAAAGCGGCCGCCCCATGGCAGCCGCTATACTTATATCTAATTTAACTTTACGGTAGACAAATTAACTCTGCACCAGCTACACAGTTAACAGCCTGATTTGGTGTTTCACCGTCAGCACATTTTTTCTCTGCCTCCAGTGTAAATTGTTTAGACCTGGGCCTAAAACAGGCATACACAGTGGCCGGTACTCCACCGACATCAGCGGCTTTGTCCATTGTGATCTCTAAATCTGTATGCAGCCGGTCTACGAACTGTTGTTTAACTTCAGCAGTGTCAGCCAGAAGTTGCAACCAGTCGCCTGGAGTGTCAATGTCCGCCGGGTCTGTAATGTTTACAGCGATCGTAGGCAAGGTTTCAGTGCCACCATTTACAGAGGCCTCGTTCCAAGGATAAATCTCCTGAATCGCATAATATCTGTCAATGGCATTTAAAAGCTGAGCCGCATCGCTCCTGGTTCTAGTATCTCGGCCTTTATTTACCTGCTCGATCGGATTAATCGAACTAAGCACCGCCACGGCCAAAACGCCAATCACCGCAATCACCACGAGTAGCTCAATCATGGTAAAACCGGCTCTGCCGCGGCCCGTTAATAATTTGGGCAGTTTCATATCAACTCCTACATTTTTAATAAGTTTTTAATGTTAAAACTGACTGGTTAATTGGTAGATCGGCATGATGATGGAAATTACTAAAAAGCCGACTCCCAGGCCAAGTACAATCATTATGATTGGCTCCAGAGCGGTTGTCAAGTTCTTGACTGTATGCTCACTTTCTACTTCAAAATAGTTAGCCACTTTCATCAACACTTCGTCCATTTTCCCTGTTTCCTCCCCGACCGCCACCATATTTGGTAGTAGTGGTGGAAACACGTTGGCTCGCGCCAGTGTTACCGACAAAGGCATACCTTTTTTCACTTGTCTCATGCTCTCATCAATCGCCTCTTCATAGACCTTATTGCCCAATACACCTCCTACTATCTCCAACGCATCCAGTAGTGAGATTCCCGCCCCTACCAGCAAACTCAAGGTTCTAGCCATCTCGGCTAAAACTATTTCACTCTGAAGTTTTCCAAACACCGGCAATTTAAGTACAAAAGTATCAAAATGTTTTCGCCCTACCGGTGTACTTTTCCAGTAGAAAAATCCTGCTCCCGCCAAAACGCTTCCCAATAACATTACCGGCCACAGTGTTTGAAACATGTTGCTCACTGCAATCAACAATTGAGTCATCCACGGCAAGTCAGCATCAAAGTCCTGGTACATATCCGACAGTTTTGGTATTACAAACACCATCATCACAATTGTCACTGCAATCATGCCAATTACCACAATCACTGGATATATTAATGCTCCCTTCACTTTTCCTTTAAATTCCTTTTGTTTTTCCAAATTATCTGCCAATCGTTTCAGCACCTCATCCAAAGCTCCAGAAGCCTCTCCTGCCCGAATCAAACTCACATACACTCCACTAAACACTTGAGACTGCTTATCCATTGCATCCGCCAACGTGTTCCCGCCTTGCACTTCTCTTAAAATCTCACTAATCACTCTCGACATGGCTGGTCGGCTTTGCATTTCCAAAACGCTCAATGCCTCCGTCAACGCCAGCCCCGAGGCCACCATTGTCGAAAATTGTCGGGTAAACGCGACAATATCATCTCCACTAACCTTCTGCATCATGGTCGAGGTTTTCCCTATCACTCCACTCACCTCATTCACTGGTTTAATCTCCACCACTACCATCCCTTTTTCTCTAAGTACTCCCAGTGCGCTGGCTAAATCTCTCGCTTCAACCTTACCTTTGGCGTCTTTACCATCTTTAGTTTTTGCCTTGTATTCAAATCGCTCCACGCCTAGCCCTCCTTTTTAAGTAGCCGCATCAGTTCTTCAGGTCTTATCGCAAATTCTCGCGCCTTCTCCATACTTACTACACCCGACTTCACCCAATATGCCAGTGAGGTTTCCATAGTCATCATCCCCAAAGCTGCCGAGGTTTGAATAATGTTATCAATCTGATAACTCTTCCCGTCTCTGATACTGCTTCTTACCGCACTACTGGCCAACATGATTTCAATCGCGGGCACCCGGCCCCCATTTATCGCCGGCACCAATCTTTGGGCAAACACAGCCTCCAATGACATAGCCAGTTGGTTTCTCACTTGTGCCTGCTGTTCCTCTGGAAACACATCAATAATTCTGTCGACAGTTTGGGCGGCACTGTTGGTGTGAAGGGTGGCAAACACCAAATGTCCCGTTTCCGCTGTGGTCAAAGCCGCCGCTATTGTTTCAAAGTCCCGCATTTCTCCCACTAGCACTACATTCGGGTCCTCTCTTAAAACCGACTTCAAGGCAAAATTCCACCCCAGAGTATCATCACCCAGTTCCCTCTGAGAAATAATGCTTTTCTTGGGTTCATACACGTATTCGATCGGGTCTTCTATGGTAATAATGTGTTCCGAGCGTGATTGGTTTATCTCCTCAATCATAGCCGCCAGTGAAGTCGATTTTCCCGAACCCGTCGGTCCAGTCACCAACACAAACCCTTGTTTAAGTTGAGTTATCTGATGACACACCGCCGGTAACTTCAGCTCATCCATAGTCGAAATTTTGCTGTTAAGCATTCTCATTGCCGTAGCCACACCACCCTGCTGCTGATAAACATTTATCCTAAACCTAACTTTGCCTTCATATGCATATGAAAAATCTAACTCTTTTTTCTCTTCAAACTTAGTTTTTTGCTCTGGTGTCAGAATTGAATAAATTAATTCCTTAGCTAAATCATCGCTCATCGGACCATCGGTTATGGCCATCAACTCACCGTGTACTCTTATCATTGCTTTATTTCCCGGCACCAAATGCAAGTCACTTGATTCCTGCTCAATCATCAACTCAATCATTTCTTTCAACTGCATCATTTCTCCTTTATTTCATTTAAGCTTACTTTTACTTTTTTAGCTACTAAATCTCCGCAACTCTCAAAATCTCCTCTAGCGTAGTAATTCCTTCCAACGCCTTTAAATATCCGTCTTGCTTCATCAAAATCATCCCTTCACTAATGGCAATTTTTTCAATCTCGGCTGCCGGCGCATTCTCTACAATCAATCTGGCTATTTTTTCTCCAACAGGTAAGACTTCAAAAATTCCAACCCTTCCCAAATATCCCGTATCACCACAAGCCGAACACCCTTTTCCTTTATAAAACCTCAGGTCTTGCAAAGTTTTATTCTGACTTTTAAGCAAACCTTCCAGTATCGGACCTAAAACTTTTTGAATATCTGACAACACTTCCGGCTCAAGCACCACCTCTTCCCGGCAATGGCTACAAATTTTCCTGGCCACACGCTGAGCAACCACACATGTCATTGAAGAAGCCAACAAAAACGGTTCCGCATCCATATCGACTAGTCTAGGCAGAGCTCCAGCCGCATTGTTGGTGTGCAGTGTCGAGAACACCAAGTGACCAGTCAGCGAAGCCTGTACCGCCAACTCTGCCGTTTCTTTATCCCGCACTTCTCCCACCATGATAATATTCGGATCTTGCCTTAAAAAGCTTCGCATACCCGAGGCAAATGTCAATCCGGCTTGTGGGTTTATCTGGACTTGGTTTACCCCAGGCATCTCATACTCCACTGGATCTTCCAAAGTCATGATATTAACCCTGGGAGTGTTGATCTTATTTAAAATCGAATACAATGTTGTCGTTTTTCCCGAACCGGTTGGCCCAGTAATCAAAATAATCCCGTGAGGTACTTCAACAGACCGTTCCAAGTTTTGCAAAGCTCTTCCTCTCAAACCCAATTCCGGTAATGTCGGAACCTTCCCAGATTTTTTTAGCAACCTCATCACCACTTTTTCACCGTGAACAGTCGGCAAGGTAGAAATACGCAAATCCACCTCTTCTCCTGATACTTTAAACGAAAACCTGCCATCCTGAGGTGTTCTTTTTTCATCAATCTTCATTTGAGCCAATATCTTTATCCGGCTCACCACACTCCCGTGTACTTCTCTAGGTAACACAAGTTTTTCATGCAAAATACCATCAATTCTGTATCTTACTCTGGTTCTGGTTTCTTGTGGTTCTATGTGAATATCGCTGGCTCTTGCCTTCATAGCAAAAGTTAAAATCGTCTCCACAATTTTAGCTACAGGTGCTTCTCTGATTACCTGCCCCAGCTCCGTCACATCCACCACGCGCTTTTCCGGCGCACTCACATCTTTAAGGGCTTCAACCACCTCACTCGACAAACTTTGAGCGTATTTCTCCCTAATTGCCAAGGTTAGTTCACTCCCGCTTGCCAAATAGGGGATTATCCTCATTCCACTTTTCTTCTCGACAAATTCTATCGCCGTCAAATCCAGTGGATTCGCCATCGCAACCGACAGCGAATTATTAGTTTTATCTATAGCAAAAGGAAAAATTTGGTACCTCTTGGCCACACTCTCATGAAGGAGAGACAATGCCTCGGGAGAAGCACCCACTTCAGAAGGCTTAATATAGGGAACATTTAAAAGTTCAGCCTTAGCCTTGGCCAAAGTCTCTTCATCAACAAATTTCTTTTCCGCTAAAATTTGCTCCGTTACTTTTCCCGTAGACACTGCCTCAAGCTTCACTTCATCATATCGGACCTGATCTATTTGACCCCAGGCAAGCAAGACGTCCAATACACTCCTGTGACCATCATTATAATTACCAGACATGTTAGGATTCACCGGACTCGTACCTTGAGGAGGATTTGTTGTAGGGGCTTGGGCAGTTTGATCCATAATTTCGAAAAAACGTTTAAGGTCGCCACCTAAATCCAAGTTTACCAATCTTAGTTATTTATGTTACCAATACTCCACCAATAACCAAGTTAAGCTTTTTGGCTTTAATGCTAATATACCTATCATGGACTCAAAACACCAGACTGATTCTCCTGCAATCATCCTGTCAGTTTCATCCCACTCTGCCAATGATCGTCTCAATCAAGTTGAAACTCTCTCCGCGCTCTCCCTCAAAAAACCCTCAACTGATGTTTTAATCATAGGCGATTTAGATTCCAGTCTTGGCATCGAGGAGACCAGGAGTCTCAAGCAATTTTTCACCACCACCCCCGCATCAGACTATAAAGTCGCCGTCCTGCTGTTTGCCGAGAATCTCACTCTACCGGCCCAAAACAGCCTGCTCAGGCTTCTTGAAGAGCCGCCTTCATTTGCCCAAATTTTTCTTGTCACCGCCAACCCATATTCCCTCCTACCCACTATCCGCTCCCGTTGTCAGCATCACTTCGCCCCGAATACTCAATCCAGTCCCTCTACCCTCCCAAATTTTAACGACCTTTCCTCTGCCGGCTCTCGCTTATTCGCCAGTGATCAATGTTCTTCTCGTCAAACAGGCCTTGATTTAGTTGTCTCCTGTATCAACCATTTTCGCGCTCAACTCAAAAATAATCCCAACCCCTCCGCCCTTTACAATCTCACTTTAAGCCTCTTTACCCGCAATCTTCTCTTAAAAAACATCAACCCAAAATTGGCTCTCGATTATTTCTTCCTTCACTTAAAACCCCTTAAATAGTTCCAGGGGTAGAACGCACCAAAACCCGACGAAACTTATTTTTGGATACCACTTTGGGTTGGCGGCTGTTTTTTCATTTGTCAACTATGGACTCATTCTAACGCCTCTGTTACAATGACTCCCTAACAAGAAAGGTTACATGTCCGATTATCAAGCCAAAGACATCAAAGTCCTCGAGGGATTAGAGCCAGTCAGAAAACGCCCCGGAATGTATATCGGTGCCACCGATAGCCGCGGTCTCCATCACCTCCTTAAAGAAATCATCGACAACTCCGTTGACGAAGCTATTGCCGGTTTTGGCCAAGATATCAGTGTGTTTATCCGCGATGATGGCTCTGCTTCAGTCGTTGACAATGGTCGCGGTATACCCGTGGACCAACACCCATCTGGGCTATCAGCCTTGGAAGTAGTCATGACCAAGCTTCATGCCGGTGGCAAGTTTGAGGAAACCGCCTACCAAGCCTCCGGTGGTCTTCACGGTGTCGGCTCCTCGGCTGTCAATGCCTTGTCTAAGCACATGCACGTTATTGTCAAACGCGATGGTAAATACCATTACCAGCACTACAAAATCGGCAAGCCTCAATCAAAAGTCCAAATCATCTCGGAAGCCGAAGTCAATAAACTCTTTCCCCTCGAAGCTCCAGAGTTAATCAAAGGCGAATCAGGAACTTTGAGTAATTTTATCCCGGACGAAACAATTTTTTCTACCGTCGAGTTCAAACCCAAAACTGTCGAAAACTTAATTCGTGAGCGTGCCTATCTTATGGCCGGCCTCTATTTCAAGGTTACCATCGAGTCAACTAACCTTCACAAACATTTTTACTTTGAAGGCGGTATCAAATCTTTAGTTGAACACATCAATAAAAACAAAAAACCCCTTCATGAAGTCGTTTTCTTCAATGGCCAGCACAAACTAGACAAATACACCATCGGCGTTGACGTTGCTCTTCAATATAACGATACCTACAACGAAATCGTCCAGTCTTACGCCAACACCATCAACACCTACGACGGTGGTACTCATGTGACCGGTTTTCGCACTGCCTTAAATCGTTCCCTCAAAGACTATGCTCTCAAACAAAACCTTTTCAAATCCGAAAAAGAAGCCTTCACTAGTGACGATCTTAGAGAAGGTTTAAGCGCCGTTGTTTTTGTCAAAATGCCTGCTAACGAAATCCAGTTTGAATCTCAAACCAAAGCCAAACTCAATAACTCCGAAGCTCAATCCGCTGTTTATGCTGTTACCAAGGAGCATCTCGACACCTTCTTGGAAGAAAACCCCAATGAAGCCAAAAAAATCGTTGGTAAATTAGTCTTGGCCGCCCGTGCCCGCATGGCAGCCCGCGCTGCCAAAGATGCGGTTATCAGAAAAGGTGCCCTCGATGGCGCCACTCTTCCTGGCAAACTCGCCGATTGTCAACTTTCAGATCCAGCCGAATGCGAAATTTTCATTGTCGAGGGTGATAGCGCCGGTGGTAGCGCCAAACAAGGTCGTGACCGCCGTTTCCAAGCCATCTTTCCTCTTAGAGGTAAAATTTTAAACACCGAACGCTCCAGACTCGACAAAATTGTTGCCTTCGAAGAACTTAAAAACTTGGTAGTTGCCCTTGGCACCGGTATCGGCGAAACCTTCGATTCTAAGCGCCTTCGCTACCACCGCATTGTTCTCATGAACGACGCCGACGTTGACGGCGAACACATCACCACACTTGGTCTAACCTTTTTCTTCCGCCATCTAAGAGAAATTGTCGAAAACGGCAATCTTTACATTGCCCTGCCTCCACTCTTCCGCATCAGCCACGATAAAACTGAAACCTACGTTTACTCAGACGCTGAGCGCGAAGAATATATCAAGTCTCTCAAGCCTGGCACCAAAATCAATCTTCAACGTTACAAAGGTTTGGGAGAAATGAATCCCGAACAGCTCTGGGAAACAACCATGAATCCTAAAACCAGGCGCCTAAAGCAAATCACCGTCCTTGACTCTCAAAAGGCCGACCAAGCCTTCACCACTCTCATGGGGGATGAAGTTCCACCCAGACGCCGCTTTATCACCACTCGCGCCAAATACGCCACTCTAGATATTTAATTTTAATTAAAGGAGACCCATGTCCTTCAAAGTTCTCATCGAAATCCCCGAAAGTTCAGCTATTAAATATGAGCTCGATGAAGACACTGGCGAAATGACTGTCGATCGAGTCATGCCCACCGCCATGCGCTTTCCCTTTTCATACGGGTTAATTCAAGGCACTCATGGCCTCGATGGAGACGCCCTGGATGCAATCGTCTTCTTATCCCAATCAGTCGTTCCTGGTGTTGTTGTTAAGTGTCACCCCATCGGCATGCTCGAGATGAAAGACGAGGGCGGCATTGATCACAAAATCGTCATGGTCCCCGATGCCAAAATCGATCACGTCTGTGGTGTTTGGCAGTCACTCGACGATGTTCCTCAAGCCAGAAAAGATCAAATCCGTCACTTCTTCGAACACTACAAAGACCTCGAACCGGGCAAGTGGGTCAAACTCAAAGATTGGCAGCCTGTTGAGGCCGCTCAAAAAGTCATCGAGGCTGCTCAAAACAGAAAAAAATAGTTTTCTACCCAATTTATCTGCCTAGTCATTTAGTTATTTGTCATTATGGACAACAAAGATAAGCCCCAAGACATTCCTGAAGAACTGGAACTTTCCCCGGAAAGCGAAGTCGAGGAATTGCCCGAAATCTATCAAAACCGTTTCGGTACTATCATTCCCACCTCCATGGTTGAAGAACTGGAGAAATCCTACCTCGACTATGCCATGAGCGTGATTGTTTCCCGTGCGCTTCCTGATGTGCGTGACGGACTTAAACCTGTTCACCGACGCATTCTCTTTGCCATGAAAGATATGGGCATTACCCACAACGCCTCTTACAAAAAATCAGCACGTATAGTCGGAGAGGTTTTGGGTAAATATCACCCTCATGGTGACACGGCTGTCTACGATGCCCTCGTGCGATTAGCTCAAGATTTCTCCATGCGCTACCCTTTAATCGACGGCCAAGGTAACTTTGGCTCCGTCGACGGCGATTCGGCAGCTGCCATGCGCTACACCGAAGCTCGCTTGGCTGCGATAACCGAGGAACTCCTGGTAGATCTGGACAAAAAGACTGTTGATTTTATCGAAAACTTCGATGGTTCTCAGGAAGAGCCAACCGTTCTTCCAGCCAAACTTCCCAATCTGCTTCTCATGGGTGGAGACGGTATTGCCGTGGGTATGGCTACCAAAATTCCACCTCACAATCTGGGTGAAATCGTCGATGCCGTCAATGTCATGATCTCTCAAGGCTCCTCTCCCGCAAGTTCTCTAGCTCAAGCTGAACCCAAAATCCTCAATAAAGACGAAGCCTTTTTGGAATCCTGTGACCCCGCACTCCTGGTTGGTGAGTTTTCCTCTACCGCCACAACTGACGATCTATTGGAACACATTCAAGGCCCAGATTTCCCCACCGGCGGCATAATTTACGACTGGACTGCCATCAAAGATGTCTATGCCACCGGCAAGGGTAGGGTAGTGACTCGGGCTAAAGCCGAAATTACCGAAAACAAATCCGGTCGTTTCCAAATCATCGTTACCGAATTACCTTACCAAGTCAACAAAGCCAAACTCATCACCAAAATCGCCGATTTAGTCAAAAACAAAAAGATAACCGGCATCAGCAATTTGCGTGACGAGTCTGACCGACAAGGCCTAAGGGTCGTGGTTGACCTCAAAAAAGATTCTCGGCCTAAATCTGTCTTAAACAACCTTTACAAATACACTCAACTTCAAGACACTTTTTCGGCCAATATTGTCGCTCTCAACCCCGAAGGTGCCCCTCAAGTAATGAACCTCAAGACCATCTTAGGTCACTACATTGTTCACCGCCAATTCGTCGTCACCAGACGAGCCCAAAACGAACTGCGCGTCAATCGTGCTCGAGCCCACATTTTAGAAGGTCTACTTATTGCTCTCGACCACCTAGATGAAGTTATTAACACCATTAGAAATTCTCCAGATGTTGACACTGCCCGCGCTCGTTTAATGGAAAAGTTCGAACTCTCTGAAATCCAGGCCACCGCTATTTTAGACATGCAACTAAGACGTCTTGCCGCTCTGGAACGTAAAAAGATCGAAGAAGAATACGCTCAAATTCAGGCTATGATCAAAGACTTAGTTGGCCTTTTAACCGACACCACCAAAATTCTTGCCCTTATTCAAACCGAACTCAACTCTCTTAAAGAAAAGTATGCTGATCCCCGTCGCACCCGGCTGGTTAAAAGTAAAATTGGCGACTTTAGTGAAGAAGATCTAATTGCTCCAGAGGACAACATCATTGCCGTAACTAAAACCGGCTATATCAAACGCATGCCCTTATCTACTTATCGATCCCAACGCCGTGGCGGCCAAGGCGTCACCGGCATGGCCACCAAAGAAGAAGATAGTCTAAGTTATCTTTTAACCGCCAACACTCACGACAATATGCTGATTTTCACCAGCGCGGGTAAAGTCTTTAAACTCAAAGTCTATGAAGTTCCCGAAGGCTCGCGCCAATCCAAAGGTCAAGCTATCATCAACCTCATTAATATCGACCAAAACGAGCAAGTCAGAGCCATTGTCACCACCTCAGACAAACTGGAAGAAAATCCCGACAAATTTATCACTCTTGCCACCAAATTTGGTCAAGTCAAACGCACATCACTCCAAGAATATCAAAACATTAGAAGTAGCGGCATTATTTCCATCACCTTAAAAGGGGATGACGAACTTGTATGGGGTGATCTCACCAATGGCGACGATCACTTGATTATGATTTCCTATCACGGCAAGTCAATTCGCTTCAAAGAATCCGATGTTCGCCCAACTGCCCGAGACACTCAAGGTGTGAGAGGCATCTCTCTTCAAAAAGGTGATTATCTTATCGCCGCCGAAGCCATGCGCCCCACGCTTCCAGAACCGGAAGATAGACGTCGCAAATACTTCAGAGATCTCCTCCTCATCACCGAAAAAGGCATCGGCAAACGCACCCCCACCGATCAGTATCCCCTCCAAAATCGCGGTGGCCAAGGTGTCAAAGTCGCCACTCTGTCGAGTAAAACCGGCAATGTTGCCACTGCCAAAATCGTTAATCAAGAAGACGAACAAGTCGTCATCACCACCACCAAAGCCCAAGTCATCAAACTACCTCTAAAAAACATTCCTCAGCTGAAAAGACCAACTCAGGGAGTGATCCTTATGCGCCTAGGCAAAAATAACGACCAGGTTTCCGCTGCCGCCACCATTCAAACCCAAGACGAAGAAACAGATCTTGCCGTCTAAACACATACAGTAGATAATCAACTTATGACTGATCGCCCCTTTGATGTTCTCTCTATCGGTACCGTTTACTTAGACATCAACTCGCCCAACTTTCCTTTCGAAACTGCTCTCGCCTCCGAAACCGAAACTGTCGGTGGCAGCTACATCCTCACTCCCGGCGGCTCTGCCATGAATCTTGCTCGAGTTGCCGCCTTCCTCGATCTCAAACCTATTTTTGTCGGTAAAATCGGCAACGATGTCTTAGGCAGCGTTCTTGAGGATTACATCAGAAAAAGTGGTATTACCCCGTCAATGATCAAATCCGGAGCCGTTCAAACCAATCTTGGTCTAAATTTCATCAACACCACCGGCAAAACAGTAATGGCTAGTGTGGGCACCGCCAATCAAGACCTTTCCGTTCAAGAAGTTATTGCTCAGTTAAATACCAACCTGCCTCAATCCAAATTTCTCTACCTTGGCGGCTACTTCAAACTCAAAAACCTTACCAATCACTTCACCGAGATTGTCGCCCTAGCCAAACAACACGGCACCAAGATAATTCTCGATCACGGCCGTACCGGCAACATTGCCACCGGCGATGAACGAAACCAACTCATTACTCTTATTAGAGACGTAGATATATATTTGCCCTCCCTCGATGAACTTCTCGATGTCTGGCAAGCTCAAGATTTAAACTACGCTCTAGGTAAAGTTAGAAGCGTTACCAACGCTATTACCGTGGTCAAACAAGCCGAAAGAGGAGCCACTGGCTTAGTAGAACACCAATCGGTTTACATGCCGGCTTATCCAGTTGCTACCATCAGCACCGTTGGGGCAGGGGACAGCTTTAACGCGGGCTTTATTAAAGCTCACCTTTCTGGCAAATCTTTAGAAGATTCTCTGCGTTTTGCCAATGCCACTGCCGCTTTGGCCATTTCCCAAAAAACTCTGCCTACTACCGAATTAGTCGAGACCTTTTTAAGATCTCAATCAAGCTCGGCTACATCCACTCAATCGCCGCCTCAATCACCACCACCAGAATCTCAGCCCCCTCAAGACTCCCCACAACCAACTTTACCTGATAATTCCGCCTAATTGTAATTTACTCGCGCTTGAAAATGCTCCAAATCGATTTTTTTGGCTGGCTTCCCTCGGCCTTACAACCCTTTCTAATGCTCAGTTTCCTCGGCAATAATTTCCGGTCCTATCTCTCAGCTTTAGCCATTTTTCTTTTAGCCACTGTTGCCATCAAGCTGCTCCAAAACCTTATCTTAGTTAAACTCCAATCATTGGCCAAAAAATCAAGTAACCAGTTTGACGACGCTGCCTTAACCATTATTCGCTCCTTTCACCCGCTTGTTTTTCATCTAATCGCTTTTTTCATCGCTTCACAATTTCTTCAGCTCCACCCATATGTTGACAACTTTTTGACAGGCCTTCTAATCATCGCTTTAGTCATCCAAGCCATCACTGCCGGCCAAATTGCCGTCGATCTGCTAATTGGCAATTATCTCCTTTCTCATAAACCCCAAGACGACACCAAGTCTGCAATCTCAGCAATTAAAATCATTATAAAAATTATTCTCTGGACTTTTGGTTTTCTTCTCATTCTCTCCAATCTCGGCTTCGAAATCACCTCCTTACTGGCCGGCTTGGGAGTTGGAGGTATCGCCGTCGCCCTGGCTCTTCAAAACATTCTTTCTGATCTTCTTAGTTCTTTTTCAATCTATTTCGACAAACCTTTTCAAGTAGGGGATTTCATTATCACCGGCAACCAAATGGGTGTTGTTGAAAAAATTGGAATCAAGACTACTCGCATTCGTGCTCTGCAAGGAGAGGAAGTTGTCATGCCCAATCAGCAGCTAACCAATACAACTATTCAAAACTTCAAAAAAATGCAAGAAAGACGGATTGTTTTCTCATTTAGAGTAACTTATGAAACCAACCACTCTAAACTCAAGCAAATTCCTCAACTCATCAAAGACATCTTTAAATCTATGGATAAAGCCAGACTTGATCGGGTCCATTTCGCCTCTTTTGCAGATTCAGCTCTCATCTATGAAGTCGTCTATTATGTCGCAACTGGTGATTACAACACCTACATGGACATCCAACAATCCATCAACCTCAACACCGTTGCCGTTTTTAATAAGCACGATATTCAATTTGCCTACCCGACCCAAACCCTCTATCTTCATCAAAATTAACTTCGTCTCTCATCTAGCCAATAGAGCCCGACTGCAAGCACCATCATTGTCGCTGCCCAACGAACTGGATGGGGATTAACCAACGGATTCACCATAAGAATCCCCACAGCAGCTCCAGTTAATACTAGCGACCAGCACCAGAGGCAGCTAAAGCTTTTCTGGCTCGTGGTTTTTTTCTTTGCCATTTTGGCCTCCTTTCAAATTCAGTCTATCCCAAATTCTCACCTTTTGGCTACTAGCTATTCTTATTTCCCGAATGAAATCTGTCATGAACTTTTTTCAGTTGAGGATTGGTCACATGAGTGTACACTTGGGTTGTGGCTACATTTTTGTGCCCCAGCATCTCCTGAACTTCTCTCAAACCAGCCCCTTGCTGCAAAAGATCAGTGGCAAACGAGTGTCTCAGCCCATGAGGGGTTATCTCTACTGGCAGTTTAGCCAGTCGCCGATACTTTTTCACAATCCGCTGCACACTTCTGGCCGTCAGTCTCATATCCTCACCCTTAGGCAGCCTAGGAGTCTTGTTTTTGGCATAACGAATAAATGCTGGCTGCCAATCATCCTCTCTTTCCTGAAAATAGCGTCGGAGCCATCCTGCCGCACGATCTGACAAAAAAACCACTCTGGCTCTGCCTCCCTTGCCAATAATTCCAAACTCTCTTGTCTCAAAATTTATTTTGTCACGATTCAGTTTAACCAACTCCGACACTCTCAGTCCCGTTGAAAACAACACCTCTAAGATTGTCCTGTCCCTCAAGCCCGCTTCCTCATCAACATTGGGGGAATTAAGCAATGATTCCACTTGTTTACGGTTCAAAAACGACAATGACCGGCTCTCAGTTTTTGGCAAATCAATTTTCTCAGGTGCCAACACCTCCACATCATTTTTAGTTAACCATTTTAAAAAAGATCTGATTGCGATCACATGATAGCTTTGAGTCACTTTGGCTAAATTTCCATTATATTCATCCTTATATCTGGACAGGTACAGTCTATACCCTCTGAGAGTATTCAAATCCAACTCTTCAATTTTTTTGTCAGAATCTTCTTTGTGAAACCACTCAGCAAATCTTTTCAAATAATGATGATAATTTCTAATCGTTAGCCTACTGGCACTTTTCTCCACCTCCATATAATCCAAAAAATCTAAAATTAACTGATCTAACGATTTATTGTTCATTATTTCCTATCATTCCTTTCCAAATTATAGGTTGTTGGCACTTAATAAACCAAACTGATAACCAAGTGTACCTCTGGTCCTACCCGATATATCAATCAAATTAATTGCTAAATTATGAGTAATTTTGATACATTATGCTGTATTAGATATGTAGTAATTTAATCCGTGTCCCATAACTGAAGCTGACAATCGGGTAGGGGAGTGTAAAAAATATTTTACTCTGTTAATCGATTGGTCTTTCAACTTTTCTAGCATAAACTTATTGGGTTACACAATCAAGATTGTGCGACATAAGATAAATAATTAAAAAAAGACCCTAAAAACAGATCAAAAAACTTTGCTTAATATCGATAGCAATTTAATCACCCTTACATTAACTACTTTCCTTTATCACAAAAAAACTTAAAAACTTAGAGTGGGGGAGTCAAACTAATTTTTTAACCCTGTCAGCCATCTAATTGAAATTAACCTTCACAATTATAAATTGAATTCAGATCAATACTTCATAAATCTTACCAATAGGGGAGTAGAATTAATTATTTTACCCTTATCAATCCCCCGCCCAAGGAAACAATCGGGGGAGCGGTTCAGGTAATTTATGTCACTTACCATCCTCGCTCTGGCATCTCTACAACTTAACCGAAATCAACCCAAATATAAATATCTTCCTTGTTTAAATATCGTCAGAAATAAAAATTAATCATTATAAAAATAATATTTTAATCGTTAGAGATGAATAAAATTATTCTTATCACCAACTTGCCAGCTCAGTCGTCGTCTTTTGGTAGTTAATCATATTCCTGACTCAATTGGACGTCAAAATAGATATTCGCCCCTCTTCCAGGCTAAACAATTAGATACTACCAGATGTGACGCTTTCTAATGCCCCTAAAACGGTTTTTTTGGTCTCTCCCTATACAGTTGGTCCACCAAATTAGCCTTTCATATCCGCTAAAACACTTTATAAATCTTTTTTTATTTAAATTTAAATAGTATCTTCGGGTTTATATACAAATTCATAAAATTCAATTTCTTGCTTGTCGGTGGGGAAGTAAAAAAAATAAAATTAGGTTTAATTATTGAAATTAACCATTTAAATATTTTGTGAAATTTTAAAAAACGAAATAAATAGCACTTCTCCATAAACCTTGATTATGTGTCGCAAAAGATACATTGTGCGTCATAAACAATATACCTCTTTTCTACCCTACGATGGTTAATTGGGGACAAATACTAGCAACAAATTCATAAAATTCAAAATTGATTGAATCTCTTTACTTTTCAAGATTTGTGCTTCAGCAAATTCACCACTTCTCCGGGACCAATAACTAAAATCATTTAAGCTCCATCCTCTCATCGATTGTTTCGGGTTTCTTACTTTCACAACCTTTCCCATACACATTTATGTAAGTTTTCCACACCATCACCCTCTCAAACTATATCATTTACTCAATAAATCTCACGTTGCCAATAAACAAATAACTATATCATTATGTATCACTAGACCTAGTTTTGGCACCCCTACTCCCCTTTTGCCAGTAGCTTGTGAAAATTATTATAGGATTGTGTGAAAACTAATTGTTATAGGCTGTTTTCTTTTCCACTCCTCTACTTTCCCTTACCTCCCATTTTTTTCCTAAACTCCCCTGTCTTTATATTTCAACAAACTAAACCATCTATGAAAAATTCTTTTCTTTTAATACTCATTGTTCCTTCCACCCCTTTACTCTTTTACCTTATGTCGCACAATATCCATACTGCTCTACTCCAAGAATGACTAGTTAAAGGCCAGTTTTGCCTAATGAAATTCTAGGATTTACTTCCACTCAGTCAGTATCATCATCACCAAAAGTACAAACACCCCTACCCCCGCGTATTCCTTTAGCGTATTTTTAAACAATCTCTCTTGTAAATGATGTTGAAGTATCCCCAGTAGAACATACATGCCTGTCACCAAAAAGATGGAAGCTATCCATACTGTCACTGGCCAAAATGAAATTGCCAAAGCCATTTCGCTCAACACAAAGGCCACCACTGCCGAATACATAATTACTTGCTTTGACAAAAATGGCTCCAGCTTGACCGACCACAAACCATTCAAGACCACTAAAAACGATACTCCAAACACCATCACAGCGTTATAAAAAAACGGTAGTTTAAACGAATATATCGTGTTGTAAAAAAACAAACTTGTGACCAATGCCATCATAAAGCCTACCGCATGAGCCGCCCTCAAGAGTTGGATCGTGCGAATTGCCGCCACTGAATATATGTTGCCTGTCAAATACAATGCATACATCCCCAACCCAAATAAAAACAAAATTACTACCCGTGACAACCAAGCCTCCGGTAATAGAAAATAAAAAAGCGCCACACTTACAGCATAAAGACCAGGAAAAGGTACGATTACCAGCCATTCAATACCTTTCAAGTCTTCAAACAACGCCCAGGCTGACACAAAAAAAGAAGCTACAAACAATCCAATAATTGCCAAATATCTCCAGGGAAATTCTACCGTTACCAGCTGAGTTGACAATAACCCTAATGATAAAAGTAGCGATGCCAAGACAAACTTTTGGCGTTTACTCATTTGCCATTAACGAGGTAAATTAGTAAACACTGCTTCAACATCTTCGTGGTCATCCAGTTTTTCGATCAACTTTTCCACTTGTCCCTTTGTTGAATCATCAACCGGAACCTCTATTTTTACATCGTAACCTTCTCCGTTCCTCTCAAACATAAACGCTACCGATCCCGGACCACCCAAAGATCCTCCAGACTTTTCAAATAAACCTTTAATTTCAGCCGCTGAGCGGTTGCGGTTATCAGTCAGAACCTTCACCATCATTCCTACTCCACCTGGTCCATAGCCTTCATATAAAATTTCTTCAACTTGTCCCCCACCCCCCTTGCCCAAACCTTTATCAATCGCCTTTTGCACGTTTGCCTTTGGCATGTTTACTTCTCTGGCTTTTTCCAACACCATTCTCAGTCTCGGATTTTGATTTACGTCTCCACTCCCACCTTCCTTCACTGCCACTGATATCATTTTACTGATAAGTGAAAAGGCTTTACCTCTTTTGGCATCTTCTGCTGCTTTTTTGTGTTTAATCGTTGCCCATTTACTGTGACCGCTCATAATTACCTCATTTTTACTTGTCTATTTCACTCCCCATTTCTCGAGGATAACTCTGACACATTATAAACCTCTTGACACTACCGATCAATCTCGTGTAAGTTCATCAAAAGCTATTACTAAATAAAATTCACCATGGATCCACTTAAAGATCAAGCCATCAAAGCAGCCCTAAATCAAGATTGGCCTCTTGCCATCGAAATCAATCATCAAATTCTTGCCAGTCAATCAGATATCCCTACTCTGAATCGATTAGGCTTTGCCTATATGCAGCTGGGCGATACTCAAAAAGCCAAAGATGCATACAATCAAGTTTTAGAAATTGATAAATACAATCCCATTGCCACCAAAAGCCTGGAAAAGCTCAAACAATTCAAAGCCGAACACGTCAACGGCCACACCAAACCTCAAAAATTTATTACGACCTTCATCGAAGAACCCGGCAAAACCAAGACCATTACTCTCGTACGTCCCGCCAATCACGACATTCTCCTCACTCTAAACCCCGGCTTTCCGGTTACCCTCACCGGTAAAAAACACCGCGTGGTTGTAGAAACCGACACTGGCAAATATATCGGCTGTCTCCCCGATGACATCGGCCACAAACTTGGCCGGCTCATTGGCTTGGGTTATAGTTATCAGGCAATAATCAAATCCGCCAATCACAAATCAGTCAGTGTCTTCATCAAAGAAATTTCCCGTTCCAAAAAAGGCCGCAACCTACCTTCTTTTGGCGCTTCTTCTGCATCAATTTCTTCCCTACCTCAAACCGAACCACTAGATGAAATTCCCATCGATTTTACCCCCACTGGCGAAGAAGACTCCGAAGATTCTTAATCTTAAATCGTTTCCCCTGCATATCTCCACCAATCTTCACCCAAAAATATCACCACGTCCCCCCTGTAGCGGTCTGTCGTCTTCTCATCAACCCCAATCTCCATTTGCATTAATTTATTTATCGGTGACAAATACTCTGTTTGCTCTGTCAAATCAGCCTTAACCACAATTTTGCTCTGCTCTAATTTTTCAGTTGTCTCGTCCGCACTAACCACATCATATCCTATTACCGCCAACCACTCTCCCGTTCTTCTTGCCAAACCTCGGTGAGATGTCGCATTCACTACAGCCACGCGTAGATTGGTTTTCTCCATCACGAAGGCATCTTGAATTATTTGAGACGACCACATCCTAAGTTTTTCTTTATCGACCACTTTTTCCACCACCCCATCCCCCGCCAACCTCTCAATTACCATCCCTTCTTCTTCCAAAGCTACCATTTTGGGTGGTGCCAATTGCCCAGTAAGTACACGCCACAACCGCCACCTATCCCACCAATGCAACTCTCCCCTACCCCACAATATTTGGTTCTTTAAATATCCCGCCTCAGTCATTTTTTCCGGTCTTGCTTCATGAATCACTCCCACCATTGCTACACTCAACACCTGTTCCAAACTTCTCTCCACCAGTGAGGAATCCCCTTTTTGCTGCTGGGACAATTTTTCCACTGTCTTTGTAGGCATGTATCCAAACCCTTCTACTAAAGGTAACATCACTTCTGGTCCAATTTGGACTACCCCTACTTGCCCCCCTTCTTGAATCATTACCACTCCAATTCCTCCGTCTGTAGCCTGAACCAAAACCCCCGCCCGATTTTTTCCATTCCAGCTGTGCCCTCGCCAACTCCACCCCAGACTTGCCATCAACCCTAACACCAATACCAACACCAGCCAACCAATCCTTCTTGATCGATTCGATGTTCTAATCTTATCTCTAGCAAGCTTCCTTCTTTTTCTGGGCATTAATTCATTTTTACCTGAGACCACCCGGGTTGCAAGTCTGGTTTCAATTTAATCCCTAGGTTATAATTTCCCTATGATTAAAATAGCCTGGCTTCTACTTCTAACCTCTGTGGGTATAATTCTGTGGGGAGTCCATACTAATAACAAATATTACCGCACCTTGGGTTTTAAACTCGGCGCAGTTGCCTTGGCTCTAATCATCGCCTCAGGCATGTTTGATATCCAAGTTTTCCCTGAGCTTTAAATTAGTTCCCTCATCTGCTCAACCGTTCGAATCAACACCCTCAAGTTGTGAATACTAGCCAATCGGTAATACAAAAGTTCTTTACTTCTAAACAGGTGCCTAAGGTAGGCTCGGCTATATCCTTTTTTACAGGTTTGACAATCACATCCAGGTAAAATTACTCTCTCATCTTTTTCAAATTCCGACTTGGCGATGTTGATTCTTCCCTTTTGATCGTCACTACTTACCACCAAATGCCAGTCACCTTCGTCACCAAAATCTTGACTCTCAAGTTTGCTCACCACGCTATCCCCTATCTGCTCCATGCCCAGCCAGCCAGTGTAAAGCAATCCGCAACGAGCTAGTCTCGTGGGGGCTACACAATCAAACATCTCTGCTCCCGAAAGAATCGCAGCCACCACATCTTCTTGTCTCGCCCCCACTCCCATCATGTATCTGGGTGTCACCTGATCCAATTCTGGCCTAATCCAAGCCATTTGTTTTTCACTAGACTTCCAATTTTGCCCAATATCCCCACCTCCTATGGCTATCCCTGGTAATTCCTGACCTCTGACAAAATCTGCAGATTCGCGCCTCATTTTTTCATAGACCCCTCCTTGAATAATCCCAAACATCACTTGCTCACTTCCTTTTTCCCTAAGTTTTAGCCACTCGTTTTTGCTTCTTACCAACCATCTATGCGTTCGCTCCATTGCTTCTTTGGCGTATTTTTCCCCCATGTCCGGTGTCGCCTCATCAAACGCCATAATAATATCCGCTCCCAGTTTTCCTTGAATTTCTATCGACTTTTCCGGTGTTAACCTTCGCCTAGAACCATCTAAATGGGAAAAAAACGTCACCCCCTCTTCATCAATTTCGCTGCGTTTGCCGTTATCCCCAGATTGCCTAAACCAACCCAGCGAGCTTACCTGAAACCCTCCGGAATCTGTCAGCGTAGGTCCCTCCCAAAGATTAAATTTTGCCAACCCCCCCATAGCTTCTACCACTTCTTCACCAGGTCTTAGATGCAGATGATACGTATTGCCCAAAATTAACTCCGCTCCCATTTGCCTCAAATCATCCGGGTCTACCGCTTTTACACTCCCTAGCGTTCCCACCGGCATGAACACTGGCGTCTTAACCAAACCCCTACCAGTCTCCAACAAACCCCTTCTGGCGTGTCCTCTGGTGGCTTCCAGACTCCAACTAAACATCTTTTGCCACCCTATCTAAAGCCTCAATTAATTCACTGGGCAACTCTTGTGTAAAATTCAGTCGTCGCAGTGTTACTGGATGATCAAAGCTGATAGTCTGTGCATGTAAAAATAATCGTTTACACCAGGCAACATCTTCTTGATATTGTCTTTCATTTAAATAAATATCATCCGCTACTATTGGGTGTCCTAAATGCTTCATCACCACCCTCAGCTGGTGGGTTCTACCCGTTTTAGGTGATAATTTAACCAAACTCAAACCTTTTTTTTCCTGCCACTGGTTTTCTACTTCATACATCGTCTCACTGATTTTGCCACCCAAAACTACCTCAAACCTCATTCTGTTTTTTTTACTTCTAGCCAAGGGAAGAGTTACATGCCCACTTCTAGTTGCCAACAGACCATGCACCAAAGCAATGTAACCTTTCTTGACCCTTCTTTGTTTAAATTCTCTCATGAGGAAGTTCATTGATTCTGGTGTTTTTGCCCATATCATTATTCCGCTCGTCTCTTTGTCTAGTCTATGTACCATTCCCGATCTGGATCTAAAAGTACTATCCTCAGACTCTTTAATCTCAGGCAAATATTTTTCCACCCAGTCTTGAAGCGTCTCAGTTTCAACCGTTTCCGCTCGATTCACCGTCACACCCGCAGGCTTATTAATTACAAGCAAATGTTCATCTTCAAACACTACTCTTGGCTGCATTCATTCCTCCTCTTTCTTTTGCAGTTATCAGTAGGATGGCACCCGCTAGTAGCCACACATCCGCTACATTCCCCACCACATCAACATAAGGATAATAAATAAAATCCCATACCCCGCCCCAAACCAACCTATCAATTAAATTTGATATTCCAGCTCCCAACACCAATCCCCACCCCCAAGCTTTTTTATCACTGGCTTTACTCTTGCTCATATAAAACCATAACCAAATTAAAGTCATAATCATCAAACCTTCCCACCACCATGTCTCACCCGTCCCCAACACTCCCCCCTTATTCCACTGCCCCCAACCTTTCGACATAGTAAAGGCTTTTGTCAATCTGTCCGTTAACAGACTCAAGCTTAAGCCCAATCCCGCCGGATCAAGGGTCTTTAATGTCTTCGCTTTGAATTTGACCATTGATCTCCTTTAATCCGTTGCCTAATACTCATTCCAAATTCTTCAAGTTCTTGACTAAATGACAATCCGCTCCTTAGATACAAACCCAGAGTTCCACCCACAATCAATCCAATTCTCTCCAATAAATCCACGGGCACGCCTCCCACTCTTACACTGCTCTCCGAAACTATTTCCAGAATCAGTCCAATTACCCCCAAAGCAATTACATAAACGAAAGTTAAAAACCCCTCTCTGGCGTCACCTTTTGAGCGCTGATACCAAATAAACTTTCTGTACCTACCTTCCAACCACCACAGCAAAAAAAACATATTCATCCACAACATAAATCCATAAACTCCCACCGGATGGCGTTGCTCAAACACTCCGGGAAACCTGACACCCCAAGGCAATTGTGTCGCCGTCCCTACGTTTGAACCACTTAAAAACAACCCCAGGTGAAGCAGACTGTGTGCCAAAGCCAGTCCAATCATCATCAAATCCAAAACTTTAAACAAATTCCATTTCTTTTGCCTAACAAATTTTATTACGGCCACCAATCCCCCCAGCATCAATCCTTCCCAAACCAAGCCTGGCTTTTGCCAAAACGCCAACCACTCCAACACATTCAAACCAAAATCACCAAAATTTACCAAAACATACATAAGTCTGGCTACCAACAAAGCCCAAAAAACTCCAGTAAACACCAAGTCAATTGCTTCACCCTCGTCAAAATACTCCTCTCTGGCTCGCTTCCAAAAAACAAAAGTTGCCAACACAAACGCCAGCACCATCAATACTCCAAAACTATGAATTGAAACTGGTCCGATTCTCAGTACAAGTGGCAACATAGCCTTAGATTTTACCTGTTAACTCTTCTAAACACCATTACCTTAACCGCTCTTGATAATCATTTTTATTTTAATTGTCTCCTTAAAGGTTGTTCCCCCACCTATTCTTTACTATAATCAATCCTTGCCTCCATTAACCTCAAATACACCTTACTATAACTTATGTTATCCCTCGCCCATTCGGCTACCGGCGCCTTTATCGCTACCGCCGTTCCCAACCCTCTCATTTCCACACCCTTGATTTTGGCCTCCCATTATCTAGAGGATTACATTCTTCACTGGGATGTCGGCACTGGCCTGAGTGCAGGCACTAGAACCAGGTCAGACGCGATCAAATACGAATTCATCGACCTTCTAATAACCATTATTTTTGTTTATCTTATTTTTCAATTAGATTCGTCTACTTTAAACCTCCACGCTTGGTATGGTGCATTTGTGGCCTTGGTACCTGATTTTCTCGAGGCGCCCCGCAACTTTCTCGGCAAAGAACCGGCATGGCTCAAACCCTTAAACCGCTTTCACAACCGCTTCCACCACTCAACTCCCAACATCCTCTTGGGGCTCACTCCCCAAATCTTGCTTTTAATTGCTATTGTCGCCCTATCCAAGTTTTAGCCCACTCGCTCAACGTATTCGCCGGTGCGCGTATCCACCCGAACCATATCTCCCTGATTGACAAACAAAGGTACTTTTACTCTAAAACCATTTTTAAGCGTGGCTTCCTTGTAAACATTACTGGCGCTATCTCCCTTTTCTCCTGGAGCTGCCTCTGCTACTTCAAATTCCATCTTAGAGGGTAAATCCACATCCAAGACTTTCTCTTCCCACATTCTCAAAGCCACTTCTTCTCCTTCTTTTAAATACCTGCCACTCTCTCCAATCACCCTATCAGCCACTTCCAGTTGTTCAAAACTGACCGGATCCATAAACACCCACGAATCCCCGTCTTTATACAAGTACTGAAAGTTCTTCTTGTTAACATCAATCTCTTCTACTTTTTCACCCGACTTGTAAGTTTTACTCAATAGCCTTCCATCGCTTAAATTTCTCACCTTAACTTTAATCGTTCCCCCTCCCCTGGATAAATGGGTGTGTTTATATTCCACTACTTTAAAAGGTAGATTGCCTTCCTCAAAACAGGTGCCGGCTCGAAGCTTAGTTACTGAAATCATGCTGGCTATTCTATCAGTCGCTCGTGTTAAAATACAACCCGGTGCCGCGGTGGCGGAACAGGCAGACGCGTAGGTCTCAAAAACCTATGGAGCTAACACTCCATGTGAGTTCGATTCTCACCCGCGGCACAGCAATGTCTTGGCTTTTTCTTTCTCGCTCTTTACCCCTCAATCTAGTTCTGCCATACTTTCCCTATGGATCAACTCTCTGCCACAGTTGTCAATCTTGTTTCCGTCGACTCAATCTGGTCAATCGCCATCCGTGGTCTCATTTGGCTTTTGTTTGTCACCATTTTTGCCATCGGTGTAGCCAAGGGAAAATCACAGTCTCGCATCAAAGCCGAAGCTGGCTTTTTTCTTTTGTTTATAATTTTAACCGCCATCACTATCTATCTTGCTTTTGGAATTGTTCCCACTCTCACCACTCTGCCTGACTAACTTTCGGTCCGCGTTTCCATTGAATAAAACCTTATTCTGTTGCCTCTGAATCTTAGACTGATGGTTCTTATCGGTCCATTTCTATGTTTGGCTACCACCAGTTTCATATTTTCCAAGTCTTCACTGTCCTCACGATACAAAAACATCACCACATCTGCGTCTTGCTCAATCGCCCCTGATTCTCTCAAATCTGCCAACTGAGGCTGACTACTTCCTCTATGCTCCACTGCTCGATTCAATTGTGATAGTACCAAAATCGGTATCTTTAATTCCCTGGCTAGATTTTTCAACCCCTGAGAAATCTCTGCTACTTCCTGGACTCGATTGTCCATGTGCCTTGAAGGTTGCACCAGAGTCAAATAATCTACCACAATCAATTTCAAACCATGCTCACTCATGAGTCTCCTGGCTTTTGTCCTCATCTCCATTAAGCTTGCCCCTGGAGTGTCATCAATATAAATCGGGCAATCCGCTAATATTCCCATCGCATCCGAAAGTTTGGCATATTCTTCCTCCCCGAGTCTTCCGGTCTTCAACTTCCAGGCATCGATGTCCGCTTGTGCTACCAGCAACCGGTCAATCAATTCTTCTTTGCTCATTTCCAGGCTAAAAAATCCTACCGGCTGATTCAGCCTAACGGCCACATGTTGAGCAATGTTTAGAGAAAAAGCCGTCTTTCCCATTCCCGGCCTAGCCGCCAATATTATCATGTTTGATGGCTGCATTCCGCTTAATGTGTTATCCAAATCCACGAAACCGGTCGCCACTCCTCTCATACCACCGGCGGTTTTATGGAGTTCATCTAATCTTTCAAAACTGTCTGCTAATGCGTCTTTAATTGGTACAAACGATTGCTTTAAATGTGTCTGTGACAAATTAAATATCCTGTGCTCTGCGTTATCCAAAACATCTTCGACACCTTTCCCTTCATCAAACGCCAACTCATTAATCTGTGAGGACAAACTCACCAGTTCTCGTTTTGTATAGCTATCCCGAATTATCTTGGCATAATGTTTTACATGCGCACTCGTGGGCACCTTTTCTGTCAAACTCGAAAGATATGCCGACCCACCTATCGCTTTTAGTCTTTTGGCTCTTTTTAATTTTTCCGACAACGTCAGTAAATCAATCGGTTCTCGGTCTTCATACAATTCCAACATTGCCCTAAAAATATCCCCATGACTTTCTTTATAAAAATTCTCAGGCTTTAACATATCTGCCACTGCTGTGACTGCCTCGCGATCCATCAACAAAGCACCCAACACACTTTCTTCAGCTTCGATATTGTGCGGCGGAATTTTAGGACTCATATTTTTACGAGGTCGTCAAAACCACTACCTCCATCTCTTCCGGTAAACTGGTTTTGTTGACACTTAGCTTGTCACTTCTTTGTGCTTCCTTGCCCAGTTCGGCCAGGAATTCTTCAACGCTCGACAGCTGGCCAAACCTTTCTTGGTCGTGTTTCTCACTTTTGTAATGCATCGGCACCACAATCGACGGCTCAATTGCAGAAATAATTTCTACTGCTTCTTTAGGATTTATTGTGAATATTCCCCCAACCGGACACAACAACACATCCACTCCGTTTAAATCACTTACCGCGCTCTCAGAAAGTTTATGCCCCAAATCTCCCAGGTGAACAACGCTCACACCATCTATCAAAATTGAATAGACCACATTCTCACCCCTCTCCTCCCCCTTCTTATCGTCATGATATGTCTTAACGCCAAACACACTCACTCCTAACACCTCATATTCACCTGGCGTATCTATCACGAAAGGGTTCGTTCTCCTGGCAGTTCCCGTTATTCCCTTCCAGTTATTATGATCAAAATGGTCATGCGACACCGTGACTACATCCGCACTCAATCTGGGTAAACTAAATCCCACTTCTTTTTCAAATGGATCGGTAATCACACTTGAATTTTTGCCTTTCAGCTTAAAACACGAGTGGCCTAAATAAGATATGTCCATGAAAGCCTCTACTAATTACTTCTCATTATTCCCGCTTCAATTGGGTCCCCATTGTATCTCATTTTATCTTGACAATCTAGCCAATAGCTTGCTAAACTGCATCGAAACATAGGGGAAAGTCCACTTTATTTTTTTCCATTATACCTACTCTGCTCGTCTAGATCCCAAACATGAAAAAGGAAGTCGTTTTTGCCATACTCATCGGTTTTGGTATTGGTCTATTGATTACCTTCGGCATCTACCAAGCCCAACAGGCATACCAAGTCAATAACTCTAATCCGCCCCAAAACCCAGACCAAACTCTAGAACAAGCTCCGCTTTCTGCCTCAAATCTAGAATTGGAATTAACCTCACCCACCAAAGATAGCGTCCTTGAATCAGCCAGTATCGAACTGGTTGGCAACACGGCTCCATTTGCCTATGTTACTGCCGTTTCCACTTCAGATGAAAGTTTTACTCAAGCCGATTCCAATGGTCAATTTTTACTTCCTTTCACTCTAGACCAGGGCGCCAATCTTATCACTCTCACTTCAGTTTCTTCAGGCGAAACCACTTCACTCGATCGCCTTCTGGTCTTTTCACCCCCCACTCCCCAAGCCACCCCTTCAGCAAATAATCAAACCACCGATGACTAATTTTCGCCCTATCATTTTAACCATATTTCTCATCACCCAAGCTTTCCTTGTGCCCTTTGTATTTGCCCAGGATTCAGCCACCCCCTCTTCAACCCTTGACCAAACCATTAAAGAAAACCTCAAGCAGCGTATCCAACGTGCCATCGCTGGCCAAAACCAAGCTGACCAAAGTGCCTGGGTTGGCACTATTCAAACCCTCACTTCAGACCTTCTCACAATTACCTCAAGTGACATGCCTCATCTTGTCTCAGTCGATGACACCACCATCTTTCTCCGTGACACCACCAACATTGACCTGCAAGAATTGGCAATTGGTACCGCTGTCATTGCCATTGGCACCATCGACGACAAAGACATTCTCACTGCCACAAAAATCATCGATATTCGTCAGTTGCCTCAAAAAAGCAGCAAACAAACCCTTACTGGCTTCATCAGTGAAATTAACCCCCGAGCCACTGCCCTGACCTTAACCTCCGAGATCGGTGAAACCTTCGACTTAACTCTTCCCTCAACAGCCAGCATCTCAGCCAACTTCCCCCCTCAACCTCTTCCGGCCCGTGATTTAAACCTAGACGATCAAGTTTTGCTCATTTATTCCCAAAGCGACTCTGCCACCCCTGATCTTGAAATCGAACTCATTCACCGTATCAGTGCCTCCGTTGCCTCACCTTCAGCTAATGTCCGCTAGCCGTCTCAAACAGCTCAAATCCTTTTTCTCTCCCTCACTTGATGCCTTTTTTCTAAACGACCCCTCTCAAATTCGCTATTACACTTCCCTCCCCTTTACTCCGATTGCTGGTGACACCTATCTTTTGGTTACCCCTAAAACTTCTCTTCTCTTCCACTCCCCTCTCCTCAATCTTACTCCCCCTTCCCACGTTAAGTTAGTCACTCTAACTCTGATAAATATCAAAAAGAACTTGAGTCGGTATTCAAACCTGGGAGTCCACTCCTCCCTACCTTACCACCTATCCAAACAACTCCCCTCAACTCTTACCCTAGCCGACAAAATCCTTTCCAAGCCCTTAGTTACAAAATCTTCCCAAGAAATCAAATCCATCCGTCACGCCTGTAAGATAACTAAATCTGCCATTTACTGGGCCAAAGAACAACTCATTCACCGGCCAACTGAGGCTGATTTAGCTCAAGCCCTTAAGACAAAACTTTTCTCCCTCGGCGCCCAAGCATTAGCCTTTGAACCAATTGTGGCTTTTGGCTCTCACACTGCCTCTGCCCACCACCTTTCTTCCGACCGCAAATACCACCCCCACGATCTCGTTCTGATTGACGCTGGCGCCCAAGTCAATGGCTTTTGTGCCGACATGACCCGCACATTTCTACCCACCTCCCCTACCCCCCATCAACTTCGCCTGTCACAAGCCGTAATGTCAGCTTATCAAGCCGCCAGTAAACTTTTGTCCGGCGCCACTGATTTCAGTCAAATCGATTTTAAAGTTAGAAACAGTTTTAAAAAATCCGGCTTGTCCAAATATTTCATTCACACCAGCGGCCATGGGCTCGGTTTATCTATTCACGAACCTCCTAGCCTATATCACCAAAACCCTTTTCCCATAACTACCAACATTGTCTTTACTCTTGAACCAGGTTTATACTATCGCCAAGCCGGCTTTCGTCACGAAGACACCTGGCTAACTACAACCGATAAACCTCAAAACCTGACTGCATGACACCAACCCTCCTAGAGCCACACCAACACCAACAACTCAGAAACCTCAGACTCTTAAGTCTGAAATTAGACCCAGACGCTTTCTTATCCACTTACGAGTATGAATCCCAGTACCCCGAGCACTATTTTCGTCAAAAAATTTACCAAAGCCTTCAAGCCCCATGCTATGGCTTCTATGGAATTTTTCAGCCAGACTTAATTGCCACCGCCCAACTTTCTCCCATGTATCTTCAAAAACAAAAGCACTTAGCCAAGATTTACGAACTCTATGTTCATCCCGACTTTCGCCATCAGGGACTCGCAAAAAAACTCCTCAACTATCTAATCAAAAAAGCCAGACTCGATCCTCAACTTGAGGCAATCCACCTAAGTGTTGTTTCTACCAACAAACCTGCTATTTCCCTTTACACCTCTCTTGGTTTTCAACATCTAGTTACCCTACCCGATGTAATCAAACAAGCAAATAATCAATATGTGGGTAAGGCATATTACTATTTACCTCTTTAAGTCAATGATTATTATCAATTTTATTTTAAGCGATTATGCTAACATAGTTAACTATGCAAAAATTTCCTGACAAAAAAGACCAACAACTAATTAAGGCCTTTTCTCTGCTTAAAAACGAGAAAGAAATTCAAAGTTTTCTTCGCGACCTTTTCACTCTCGCCGAACTCAAAGAAGCCTCCAATCGGTTTCATATCGCCACTCTGCTCTGGCAAGGCGGTATGTCTTACATAGAAATTGCCAAGGAATGCGGTACCTCAACCACCACCGTCACTCGCGTCAACGAATGGCTATTCAAACGTGGCGGTAACGGCTATCTTAATGTTCTCAAACGCCTCTATCCCCAAAGCTAAATCAAACTAATCCTAAGCATTGACACGCTGTTATTTACTGCTATAATCATGCCATCTTACTAACACACTAAAATGTATTTAACCAACATTATTCAGTCAAATCTTCATCACCACCTCCAATCTCGGAGGTTGTAATTTTAGCGATTTTTTATTTTTGTTTTGACTTACCAACCTCCGACACCTCGGAGGTTTTTTGTGTTTATTTAACAATCACCATACTTAATATGACTTATTCAATTTCTATATTGCGACCAGCTGGAAACGATACTGCTTTAGTTCAAACCAAGCCGGCCAATAAACAATTCAAATCACGTCTAAATCGTTCAATCATGAGTTTATTTCCTCAGGTTGAACAGGTTGGTTTTTATTACCAAGCTCAAGATAAATACTATTTGGAAATGGCTGGTGATGAATTTTGTGGAAACGCTGCACGAAGTGCCACTTTTCTTTTTCTCAAAGGAAACCCTGGTTCACTTACTCTCACTTTTCCCAATCTAAATCTCACCCTCAAAACAGGTATTAAAAAACTCAACACCGCTTGGACACAAATACCATTTGACACCTCCCAAGCAATTTATAACCAAAAAGAATATCAAGTTGCCAATATTTATGGTATTAAACAAGTTCTAGTACCTCTGACATCACCCAAGCAGGATTTCAAAACCAAAGCCAAAACTATTTTATCCCAACTAAATTTTCTTCAAACACTTCCCGCCTCTGGTGTGATTTTTTATCGACTCTCAGTTCAAGCAGCAGAAATAGTTCCCGTCATCTGGGTGCGCGACATTCAAACCTTCTTTGTTGAGACAGCTTGCGCTTCAGGTTCAGCGGCTTTAGGTCTTATGTTGTCCAATCAAACTCCTACAATTTTTTCCTTTCCAGTAAAACAACCTAGTCAACAGTACCTTTACGTCTCCTGCAAAACCCAAAAGTCACTTAGTATTGATGGTCCAATCCAATTTATTACTTCTCAATCTTTAACTTTCTAACTATGTCAGAACGACCTCTTTTTTCCAATACATTTTCCAAATTAATGACTGAAAGGGATGTCAATCAGAAACGCCTAGAGGACATTTTTTCTCTGAAACCACCTCAAAGATCATCGTTCAGAGAAATCCGTGAGTTGCTTCCAGAATTAAGCAACAACCAACTATATAGTTGTTTTTATTCAACTGAAGAGCCAGATAGCCAGAAACTCGCTCAGATCATCAAATCAGAATTACTACCCTGGCTCCAAACCAATGCTCCTCTTCCAGTCCTTACCCTAAAACAGCTTAGTCGTTTATCCCAATTTTCTCCAGAGTCATTAAAACGACAAATTAGCCAAAATCAAGTTACTATCGAATTAGAGTCAGAAACCTATCTAGTTGGACTTTCTCAAACTGCTCCAAACACAAATCCTAAGCAGGCAATTAAAAAGGGTCGTTACTTTTCCCGACCACCAGGCGGAGGACCGGCACAAAAAATCCGGAACTCTTCGCGTCGAATTAAAAATGCCATCAAGAAAATAGCTTTAAACAATACTCCAATCACCCTTACACCCCTATCTAGTTTAGATCTTGACAGTAAAATTGCCGATTCAATTGATCCTAATCCTCTCGACTACCTAAGCCGTCAATTGATTGAATCGCTTAAGATACGTGCAGGAAAAAAATGGCTTTATGATCAAAATTCCTTACCTAACTTCAAGGCAGATTTAGCTGCACTTAGGCGAGATGAACCGGTTGATTTTGTCCTCTGGAATTGTCTTGAGTTTTCTTGGATAAACAACGGTTACAATCAATACCCCAGTTGTGAGGTTAACTCCGATCTCTCCACAGCAATTTCAGTCTATTTTCAACCTCAAATTACTCAATTTGCGCAAAACCTATTAACACTTGGACCGGCTCGGTTCACCATACTTACTCCCAGTAGTGAAGTAACTGATCCCAAAATCTGGTCCTACACTCAATCCCTCTCAGACCGACTTAAACTATTATCTAATACCACCAAACAGCTTCAACTTGCTTATAGCTCCATACCCTCATTTCAAGTTCAAACCTGGAGTCAGTTTCTTGCTAGTCAAGGAGAGTTCACCAATCCGATTGATTTTACTGATTTTGCCCAAACACTCATCACTCAAAGTCCCCAACTAGAAACACTGAGGCAACAAGCCATCAAAAGTGACCAACAATACTTGAATCAATTCGGTATCAACCTCAAACCTGAAGTACTTCGTCAATCTGCAATTCGTTATTTCGCGATGTACTACGCAGAAGGTTTAGCTTTTGCCCAGCTCAGAAGACAAGGAAAAAGAATTGTTCTCATTAATTTGGAAGAATATCGAGTACCTCAACTTACAAATCTTGGCTCGGCTGCCACCCTTCCCATTATTACTCCGGTTAGCTCCGAGGAAATTAATAATTATTATCAGTGGAAAAAACAATATATTCGTCAAACTAAATACACAAAGGAATAATGCAGAACCTAGATCTGGCTCAAAAACTAATTAGCATTCCCTCCTATGTTGGTCCAAAAACCAACGAATCCATTCTTGGGGAGTTCATCCTAAACTACATTCGCAAATACACCTCGCTAACCATCATCAAACAACAACCTCTTCCAGGATCAAGCCGCTTCAATTTGATTGTTTCTGATGGATATCCTCCAAATTTAATTTTTATCAGTCACATGGATACCGTATATCCATCCGGTAACACCCAGTCAATGTTAACCCCCAGGATCAGTCAAGACCAACTTCTAGGTCTTGGTGCAGCTGATATGAAAGGGGGTATGGCATCACTCCTTACTGCAGTCAGTAATTTCAACAAAACCCAAGGCCTCACCTTGATTTTCGACTGTGACGAAGAATCCTATTTTAAGGGGATCAAACAAATTCTCAAATCCTATTGTTTCCAACCTCAATTAGTTGTTTGTCCAGAACCCACCGACGGTAAAATAATTAATGGCTGCCGTGGTGTTATCGAAATTGAGTTTACTCTTAAAGGCAAGACTGCTCACGCCAGCATGCCTGAAAAAGGCGTCAACTCTATCATTCAAAGTGTCCGGCTAGTCAATCGACTCACTCAATTTTTTTCTCAATCCCCTGCATCCGATCTTGGTCAAACGTCAGTCAACCTCGCCTACTTAAACGGAGGTCTCGTTGTCAATTCTCAGATAATAAATCAACCTAATTGTGTCCCCAATCAGGCCTATTTTACTCTTGACATTCGCCCAGCCAATCCAAAAATCAATGCTAATCTTGTGATCGATCAGGCAATTAATCTTGCAAAACCTTTTCAACTTACTGTCTCAAAAGCTCAAATCAAACTCGACTACCCCTCCTACTTTACCCCTAAATCACAACTGCAAACTCTCGAAACCGTTCAACAACAAGTGCTTGGCAAAGTAAGTTATCAAAAACTTGATCAAGCTGGTTTTTTTGAATCAGCTATAGTCAGTCGAAGTTGGAATTGTCCAGCTGTCAATTTTGGTCCTACCGGAACTTTTCATAATCCTAACGAGTATGTCTCTCTTGCTAGCCTCAACCAATGCCAACAAGTCTATCAACAACTAATTCAAGCCTACTGCACCCCATAATGGAGTGTATAGAGATAAAAGAACTAATATCTAACCAATTTTGGAGATGCTAAAATGACACTTATGAATAATAACACCCCCCAAACCCTCAAAGGCTTTCGTGATTTTCTCCCTACCGAAAAAAGAAAACGGGACTTCCTTGCCTCCAAATTAACTCAAGTTTTTGCCCTCTACGGCTTCGAACCATTAGAGACACCCACGCTCGAATATGCTTCCCTCCTCTTAGGTAAATACGGCGATGAAGCCGACAAGCTAGTCTATACATTCACTGATAGAGGAGGGCGTGAAATAGGTTTACGATACGATCAAACCGTACCTACTGCTCGGGTTTTAGCTCAGTATCAGCATCAACTTCCCAAATATTTTCGCCGCTACCAAATTCAAAACACCTTTAGATCAGAAAAGCCACAGGCCGGTCGTTACCGGGAATTCACTCAATGCGATTTAGACATCTTTGGCAGCTCGGATCCACTTGCTGACGCCGAGATCTTAGCCGCTGTCTACGCTTCATACAAATCAATCGGCTTTGATCAAATCATTATCAAAATCAACGATCGCCAAATTCTTTTTGATGCTCTCTCCCCTTTTTCATCTGCATCTATTTCAGTTTTCTCTCTTATTCAAACTGTAGACAAACTCGACAAGCTTTCCCTCGAGTCAGTCCAGGCAGAGCTCATTTCCAAGGGTCTTACTTCAGAACAAGCTTCTCAGGCTCTTGATCTCATTACTTCTACCCCAAAACCCAAATCTCTCCAAGCCATAACCAACAACGCGGTCAGTCTGGGTGTTCCCGACACTTCCCTTCAATTCTCCCCTACTCTCGCTAGAGGCCTTGATTATTACACCGGCTTAATCATCGAAGTCCAAATCCCTCAGTTTACTTCCGGCTCAGTTGGTGGAGGAGGCCGATACGATAAACTCATCGAGGATCTCTCTGGAGTCTCCCTTCCCGCTGTTGGTTTTGCCTTTGGCTTTGATCGAACTCTTGAGGCAGCAGATACTCTCGGACTTATTCCTTCTGCCACCAATACCACTCAAGTCTTAGTCTCAATTTTTAGTGACCAAACCCTCAGCCAATCCCTCGATATTGCCACCTCGCTTCGTCAAGCTGGCATCTCCACCGAAGTCTACCCTGCTCTCGACAAATTAAGTAAGCAAGTTAAGCTTGCTAACCAAAAATCTATTCCCTGGGTAGTCATCATTGGTGACACCGAACAAGCCTCAAACCAAATTACCCTCAAAAACATGAACAGTGGCGACCAGCAAACTCTTTCACTAGACCAAGCCATCCAACTTATTCAGTCTTAATTTGGCACCTCTACCAATTTTCACTCTTAACCATTATCCTATTTAAGTGAAACCCTCCCGCTCCCTTGCTTATCTGGCTCTTATTCTCAACGCTGCCATTTGGGGTGCCGCTCTACCGATTGTAAAACCCGCACTCGAGTATGTTACTCCTTATCAGTATCTTTTCTATCGCTACCTTATCGGCACGATTTTTATCTTTCCCCTTTTTATCTATCTAATCAAACGCCACCCTCTCAAACCTCGTCAACTGCTGATTATTATCGCTTTAGAATCCCTCGTCATGGTCATTGGCCATTCTCTACTTTACCTGGGGCTGGATCTAACCACCTCTCTTGAAGCCTCCATTATTGGTATTACTTCCCCTGTTTTTATCACTCTAGGTGGATTATTTTTTCTCAAAGAAAAAGAAGAGCGACATGAAGCTGTCGGACTTTTCATCGCTTTAGCCGGCACTTTAATTGTCACTCTCGAACCGTATTTAAGTTCAAACCGGCTCTCACTAGGTGGCACTCAAGGCAATCTTTTGGTGCTGTCGTATGTCCTTATCTGGACCTTTTACAACCTTGTGGCCAAACGCATTTATCCCAAAATCAACAAGCTCCTTATTACTTCTATTGGCCTTTTCTCGTCAACCCTCGCTTTGGGCTTTTTGGTGTTATTAGACCAACCCTTAAGTCCACTTGCCGCCCTTAATTTTCACACCAACCTTCTTTTCCAACCATCCGTCCTTTTTGCTTCCCTTTACATGGGGACCCTCGGCACCATTGCTGCGGTTTCCCTTTATATCTACGGTCTAAGCCACATCGAAGCCTCCGAAGCTTCTCTTTTTTCGTATCTTCAACCCCTTGTAGCCATACCTTTAGCCGTCGTTTGGCTTTCAGAACCATTTTCTCTACTCTCCTCTGCTGGCTTAATTTTTATAGCTTTTGGCGTCATTATCGCCCAAATTCGTACATCTACCCGCAAAAAGAGCCATCGTAAGTACTAAAACTTGCTTCTATCAGCTAGAATATCTATATTCATGCACATTCACCATAAACTTGAGAAACTTTTCTCCAAATACACTCCCATTAATTGTAAAAAAAACGAAGCCCTTATTGCCGGCAACAACCCCACCGGTGTCTTTTATCTATCTCAAGGATACATTCGCCAGTGCTCGGTTTCCCCCTCCGGAGCTGAAACTCTTCTAAATCTCTACAAACCAGGGACCTTTTTCCCCATGACCTGGGCCATTGCCGATATCCCCAACACCGATTTTTTTGAAACTTTAACTCCCATCAAAGCCTGGAGGGCTCCCAAACATGCTGTTGTAGATTTTCTCAGACAAGAACCAGAGGTGCTTTTTGATCTTACCCGTCGTCTATTAATCGGTCTGGACGCCACTCTAGATCGGCTTGAAAGTTTTTACCTTCACGAAGCTGACAAAAAAACTCTTTTGGCCTTGGTGATTTTGGCAAAGCGATTTTCCAGTAATATTGATTCCAATTCGCCGATTATTGATCTTCCTATCAAACAGGAAGCTCTGGCAACTCTCGCCGGCACCACCAAAGAAACTTTTAGCCGAGAAATGAGCAAACTTAAAAAAGAAGAACTTATTTCTTACAACCGCGGTCAGATCATCATCCACGATTTTGCCCAACTAAAAAAAAGACTTTACACTTGACCTTCCCAAAACCCACTCTTCCTGATAAAATTACCCTTCATTAGAAAGGTTTATTATGAAAAACAATACTCATCCAACTTATTACCCCGATGCCCAGGTTGTCTGTTCTTGTGGCCATAAATTTACCACTGGCTCAACCATCAAAGACATCCACGTCGACATTTGCTCGAATTGTCACCCCTTCTTCACTGGAGAAATGAAATTTGTTGATACTCAAGGCCGAGTTGAGCGTTTTGAATCCATGCGCCAAAAAGCTCAATCTCTCCAACAAACTCGAGGAAAAAAGAAAAAGAACCAAGCTGTCTCAGATGATTCTGATTCTCCCAAAACCCTCAAGGAAATGCTCGAAGACGTCAAATCCAAAAGCGCCACCCAATAACTTTGCCTGTCACCTTTCGCTTACCTCCTGTGCTCAAACGCATATGTTAAGCTAATTCCATGAACCAAACTGTCATAGATCAACTCCAAGGTCAGTTAAATACTCTTGAAGCTAAGCTTCAGGAATCTCAAGCCCTCCTCACCGATCCCGAACTTGGTCCCCTTGCCCAAGCAGAAATCGAGAACCTCAAATTACAACAATCTGCCCTCCAAGAGTCACTCCAATCCCTCCAAAACTCCTCAACCTCATCTCCCACACCAACCTCCTCTTTTAAACACATCACCCTCGAAATCCGGCCTGGAGCTGGCGGTGAGGAAGCAAAAATTTGGGTAGACGACCTGATTCGTATGTATTCACGTTATCTCGAAACTCACCCTTTCAAATTCGAACAGCTTGATGTCTCGGTTCTTAAAATTCGCGGCGAAAATGCTTTTCAAACTTTTAAGTACGAATCCGGTGTTCACCGGGTCCAAAGAGTTCCCGCCACCGAATCTCAGGGTAGAATTCACACCTCAACTGCCTCAGTTGCCGTGCTGCCCATCATCCCCCAAAACCAACTTGCTATTCGCGATGAAGATCTCGATTGGCAATTTTTCCGCTCCGGTGGTCATGGTGGCCAAAATGTCAACAAAGTCAGCACTGCGGTTCGCCTCACCCATACCCCCACTGGGACAGTTGTAACCTGCTCGTCGGAACGAAGCCAGTCTCAAAACCGTGAAATTGCCTTAGACATGCTTCGGTCTCAAATCTGGGAACAACAAGAAGAAGAACGGCTCGGAAGCCTTGAAGAAAAGCGTCGCGCAGCCATAGGCCGAGCTATGAGAGCTGAAAAAATTCGCACTTATAATTTTCCTCAAAACCGTCTAACCGACCATCGCCTCAACCAATCATGGCACAATCTGGAAAACATACTTGATGGTAATTTAGATGATGTCCTCGAGGCCCTCCAAACCCTGTCAGAGTAACCTATTCGTCCTCTAGAGTACTCGACAAACTTACCTCCACTTGCCTGGTCTCTCCATCACGCCACAGTTCCAAAGCTACCCTTTCACCAGATCTTTTTTTCCCAATTATCTCAGCCAAAGTGTTCTCTTCGTCCAAATTTTCCCCATCAATTTTGGTAATTATATCCCCTTGCTCTATTCCGGCCGTTTCCGCTGCTGATCCTGGTATCACTTCCCGTACATATGCCCCCGCTGGAACTTCGTTCATCAACGCCACATCACGGCTAATCAGCTGATAACTCACTCCCAAAAAGGCCCTATCAAATCTGCCAGTTTCCTCAAAATTAGTCAGCGATTCTTTTAATATATTTATTGGTATAGCAAACCCAATGTTTTCTGCCCCCGCACTCACTGCCGTATTAATGCCTATCACTTGACCAGCACTGTTAAGCAAAGGTCCACCTGAGTTGCCCGGATTTATAGCCGCATCTGTTTGAATTACATTGTCTAGTTCTTCAATAAAACCTCCAAATTGTGAACCTGCTTGAATCCCCCGACCTAAACCGGAAATCACCCCCGTCGTAACTGTGTGTCTAAACTCACCCAAGGCAGTTCCAATCGCAATTACAAACTGCCCGACCTTCAGATTTTCTGAATCCCCCAATTCGATCGAGGGTAAATTATTATTCTCTACTTGAAGTATGGCTAGATCATTGGCCGGATCACGATAAATCTGCTCCACCCTGTGTTCATTACCGTCCCGGTCAATAATCGTATACTCTGCACCAGCCTCCCCCACTACATGCTTATTAGTAACCACCAAGCCGTCACCCACCACAAAACCAGATCCTATATCTTGCTCTATAGTTTCAGTCCTCCCTTCCCCTCTACCAAAAAAACCAAACGGATTCGCAAACGGATCGATAATTTGTCTCTCTTGCGTAATCGAGACCGTTACCACACTTGGTGCCACTCTCTCCGCTACATCTACCACTACCGATTCTTCTCTTAAAATTCTCTGAGTTATCCCTCCATTGCTTTCTATACCCTGACGGGGAAACAAATTTTCCAAAGGCTCAAAAATAAACAACCTATCAGCCACAGCCCCAGTCAAAGCCGCAATAACCAGCAATACAAAAAATGTCAGTCCCAAAGTCAAACTTGTAACAGCTCGTTTCATTAAGTCCGCATTTTAAATATTGCTTGTCAAAACTTCAACCTCTACAACGCCTCCATCGCTCTCACCACTACTGGGTCCGGTGCGTCAGCCTCCAAAGTACCTGAAATACTTGCTTCAATGTCCGGTTCTAGTCCATCCTCATGAATCCAATCTCCCTTAGGCAGCAACCATCGTGCTGTAGTGATGTGAATACCTGTTCCGTTTCTCAATTCCTCAGCATTCTGTACTGTTCCTTTTCCAAAACTTCTCTCTCCTACTAATGTTGCTCCCAATCTGTCTCGTAGTGCCCCCGCCACAATCTCACTCGCCGATGCGCTTCCTCGGTTTATTAATACCACTACCGGTACATCGTTTAATCGGCCTTGTCGATTAACACTGTATGTTTCAGTCATGTACTTACCCTGCTGTTTAACCACTACCCCCGAATCAATAAATTCACTGGCTATAAATATCGCCCCGTTTAGGTAACCACCAGGATTATTCCTCATATCCAATAGCACTCCCGCCAAATTATCTTTTCGTGCCACAATATCACTTACCGCCTCGTTCCATTCTTCCTCAGTTCTGCCTCCAAAACGTGACAAAGTCAGATGTGCCACCTCTTCGCCTTGATTGTTAGTTACATATTCAAGCTCGACCGATGGAATCACAATTGTTTCGCGAGCCAGTTCCACATCAAAAGGTTGGCCACCGTTATTTTCTCTAAACATAGTCAGAAGCACCTTGTTTCCATGATCCCCTCTAATTATCGACACCGCCTCTGGCAGGCTCATTCCAGTTGTATCTGTGTCAATGCCCTTATTCTTATCCACTATTCGCAAAATATAGTCTCCCGCTTGTATCCCCGCCGCCTCTGCCGGCATTCCCTTTAAAGGTGCCACCACCGCCAATTGATTCTTTCTATACCCTAGTTGAATCCCTACCCCTTCAAAAGATCCAGATAAGTCTTCATTCGATCTCTGTTGTTCCTCAGGTGGCAAAAACACTGTATACGGGTCCCCCACCGCCGACACCATGCCCTCAATTGCCCCATAAACCATCATTTCACTATCCAATTTTTCGCTATCCAAATAATCTTTTTCTAATTTACGCCAAACATCCCAGAACAGAGAAAAATCAATTTCACTGTATTCCTGAGGTACTTCTGTGTTTACCACAATTTTAGGAGTCTTGGTTTCACTCTCCAAGCTCAATTCACCTTTACCAAACCAATAACCCACTCCCAAACCTGTCGCCACCAAGCTACCGGCCAGAAAAAAATTTCTCAAATGTCTTAGTTTTAGGCGAAAACGCATGCCCTATACTATACCCGAACTAAATTACAATTTCATCCAAGTATTTTTAGCCCAAGACCGCAATAAATGGCAATCTGGCCAGATGACGAGCTCTTTTAACCGCTATCGCCAGTCTCCTTTGGTGCTTCTGACAAAGTCCCGTGCGAGCTCTACCTAAAAGCTTGCCTCTCTCAGTTACAAAATTAGACAAAACCTCATGTTCCTTATAACTAGGAGTGCTGTTTCTCTCACAAAAACTGCACTTAGCATTACTGGCTCTAAAAATTCTTTTTCTTTGTTTTATCATTTTTTCTCCTTAAAAAGGTATATCATCAACGTCTACTTTGTCATCCTCTGCTTCAGCCGCTTTAGTAGCCGCTTTTTCTGTCTCAGGCTCAGGCTCTGCTTGCTCATCCTCATAAACTTCCTGCTCTGCCGGCGCGCTGTAGTTATCCTGAGGTGCATACCCACCCGCTGACTTGGGTGCTCCCAATGCAATCATATCTTCAATAACAATTTCAGTTACTTGTCTTTCCTGACCATCCTGACCTGACCATCGTCTGGTTTGAAGTCTGCCTTCGACATAAACTTTTCGACCTTTAAACAAAAGCTGGGAACAAATTTCTGCTAGTTTAGACCAGGCTACAACTCGATGAAATTCTGTCTCTTCTTGGGTTTCTCCCCCATCTGAGGGTGTCCACGATCGATTAGTAGCAATCCCAAAGGTACACACCGCCGTTCCACTGGGTGTATATCTCAACTCAGGGTCCCTAGTTAAATTTCCCAAAATCATTACTTTATTAAGTGATCTAACAGACATGTTTTCCTCCTTTGCCTCGGTTGCGAGTTCTTACCGTGGGCAGTGTCTTATTCTTCTCTGATTAATAATTGTCTTAAGATGCCTTTTTGCAATCTCAGTTCAGTTTCAAATTCCATCACTTTTTCTGCTGGCAAAACCAACTTCCAAAATAAATAAATTCCCTCACCATACTTTGCAATCGAATAGGCTAATTTTTGCTTGCCTTCCTCTTCCATTTCCACCACTTTACCCTTGTATTTTTTCACCAAATTCTCCACACTGGCAATCGCGCTCGACAACCCTTTTTCTTTCAATACCGGCGCAAATATCACCGTCAACTCGTAATTTCTCTTCATGGTAGTTTTAGGTTTGGGTCTGAGTTCGTCTTCTGACAAACCCACCTTTACCTACCTTACTAATTTTATTAACCCGTGTATGTTACCACAATCCCTTACTCTTCACAATCTGGGCTACCTCAAGTTAAATCTAGCTACCAATCTTAAATTCCACCACATCTCCTTCTTTCATTTCATACTCTCTCCCTTCCAATCTCAATTTGCCGTTCTCTCGAGCTGCCTTCATTCCTCCCAATTCAACAAAGTCCTCAAAATCTATCACTTCCGCCTTTATGAATTTCCTTTCAAAATCTGTGTGAATCACTCCTGCTGCCTGAGGCGCCCTAGTTCCCTTCTCTATGGTCCACGCTTTCACTTCCTTTTCCCCAGCCGTCAAAAAGCTAATTAGTCCCAATCTCTCATAAGCAACCTTAATTAGCCGTTCCAACCCGCTTTCTTTAACTCCCAATTCATCCAAATAGGCTCTAGCATCCGCCTCATCCAAAACTGCCAACTCACTCTCAACCCTGGCGCTAATTACCACCACATCCAAAGCCTCCAACCCCAACTTACCTGCCGCTCCAATTCTTACCGACTCTGCCTCCACCAACCTCTCCTCCCCTACATTTACCACAACAATTTGCTTTTTGGCCGTCAACAAAAACCACTCCCTTATCTCTTCCAATTCATCTTCTCGCAGTATTTCCCTCACTCTCTTGCCTTCATTAAAACCCAATCTCAATTTATCTACTAAGCTCATTTGCGCGATAGCTTCTTTGCTTCTTTCCTTCTTAAGCCTTAATGTCACATTCTCCAAAGTTTCCAAGTCTTTTAAGATCAACTCGTTAATCACTGTTTGGTAATCCTCTTCCAAATTAGTTCCCGTTCGCACCACCTCCCCATCCTCAAAGTCCCTCACCACATGAGCCATTACATCCACTTCTCTCACGTGCGAGAGAAACTTATTTCCCAATCCCTCTCCCTTATGCGCTCCAGCCACCAGTCCGGCAATGTCCACAAACTCTACCGTTGCCGGCACCAATGGCGGCTTCACTCCTTCCGTTTCTTCTATTACCTCTGCCAATTTTGCCAGCCTCTCATCCGGCACGGGCACCACTCCTACATTTGGCTCAATCGTGGCAAACGGATAATTTGCCGCCAACGCTTGCTGCCGCTTTAAAAGCGCATTAAACAAGGTGCTTTTACCCACATTGGCTAACCCCACAATTCCAATCTGTAAACTCATATCCCCGTATGATAACAAATCAAACCTATCCAAACATTAACCATTCAGGTTTAAAAATCAGTAACACACCAATTATCACCATCAAAGTCCCTCCAATTAGGTGAGAAATCCGACCATACTTAGTGCTAATACCCGTCATTTCCACTGTAATCATAGCCGTAAAAAATACAATTAAGTCATCCAATAAGAAAATCAATATATAAAGTAACATGTACATGTAATATTCCCATGTTGACAAATCACTCAAAGCCAACACTTGAGTGAAAACAACTGGAAGTCCGGCTGAACAAATTAACTCCACCAAATTAACTGCAAATGCTAAAAGCACAATTCCCCCCAACGCAATCACAAACCTTCGCTCGTGGGTAATCTCCTTTAGCTTTTCAAAGACCACCCGTCTTTTTTCCTCGCCTGTAACCTTACACCCACTATCCTTGTTGGTAAAAAATTCATTTAAATTGTAAGCTCCCCCACCAAGAGCGATAAGACCAATTAATATTCTCACCCAAACAATTACCCCAATAAATAGAATTAGATTTAACCACGCAGCCATAAACAAAAAGTAAACAAAAGCCGAAGCTACAATAAATGCCGTCCCCAAAATCCAACGCCTTCTTTTATCCTTCATTCCCAAAAGAAGGCTAATTAAAAACAAAAGGGTCCACATTGCGCAAGGATTAAACCCATCCAAACCACCCAGAACAATTGTAAACACGGGTAACGATAAATTTTTTGTCTGAATTTCCCCAAAAATGGGAATTTCTAATTTATCAGGTATTGACTCGTTTTTACTGGTTTCAAGTGTCTCAGTCGAATCAATTTGCTTATCTTGATTATCCGAACCCGTTTGTTTTGAATCCAATGCCAGCCCTATCACTTCAGCCACACTATCTGTACACACATTTTCACTGCAGAATTTAACCCTCTCCTCTATCTGTGACCCAGTCAAAGATCTATTAAATCCCGTATAAGCCTTATCACCAATTACCGTAAACGGCACACCTGAAACATCCGCTCTTAACCTGTTCCCTACCTCAATTAAATACTTTCTGTTTCGACTATTGCTCCACACCTCAAACTCATAAACTTCAGCCTGTGGGTATTTAACTTTGATATTATCCAAAAATGGTTTTTCGGTTGCACAATGAGGACAGCCTTCTCCCCAAAAGAAATATATATTCACGGAATTGTTTTGTGCGTAAGCAAACGAAGCACTTGTTCCCAAAATCCCTAAAACCAGTAAAAGTTTAGCCAATTGTTTCAACATTTTATTTATCTTTATATTTTAAAATTACTTCAATCAGTTCCTTCCTTGATACTTCGCCCTGTAGCCTTAAAAATTCTTCACCTTCTTTGTCTATAAACACAAATGTAGGTAGGTTTTGATCAATCATATATTTATCAACCATTTCTTTGTCTTTGTCATAATCATACATTTCAGTTTTAAGCCAAGGATGTTCTTTTTCAATTTGGCCCCATCGAGGCTTCATTACCAAACACCCAGAGCACCAAACTGCGCCAAATTTTATGACTTTCATCCCAACACCTCCATTTAATAAATCAAGTTAAATATGTATCCCAAAAGCATTATTCCCACAAAAGTGATACCAAAAAACAGTGCTAATAACGGCCAGTGCATCACTTTTTTAAGTATCATAGCTTGAGGAACAGAAATCGTTACAATAGCCGTCATAAAAGCCAGAGCCGTGCCCATTGGCACACCTTTACCAACCAATGCCTCCATCACTGGAATCACACTAACTGAATTAGCATACAAAGGCGACCCGAGCCCTGTTGCCAAGGGTACACTCCACCACGATCTATCGGACAAATATCTTTCTACCAATCCAGCCGGGACAAAACCGTGAATCAAAGCCCCTATTCCTACTCCCAATAGTACAAAAGGAAAAACCTCTTTGGTAATTAACCATGCGTCTTTCCAAAAATACTTTATTAATTCTCTAAATGGCAGGCTTGCTCCTCCGTTCTCCTTTTCAACTTCTCGTCTGGACTTAAACTTCAGAAGTTCGGACTTTACATCTTCCTCCACGCCAAGTCTTTGAACCAACAAGCCTCCTAAAATTGCAACCCCAATACCTATCAAGTTATACAAAACCATTACTCTCATCCCAAACATCGCCGGAAATAAATATAACGACGATTCATTCACCAAAGGCGAACTAATCAAGAACGCAAAAGTTACTCCAAGTGGAATTCCCGCTCCCAAAAAACCAATAAATAACGGGATTGAAGAACATGAACAAAACGGAGTTATCACTCCTAGAGCCGCAGCAAATAGATAGTCCAATCCAAACCATCTCCGTTTAGTCAGCACTTCCCGTACTTTTTCCATTGGAAAATAGTACCGGGTTATTGCCATCAAATAATTTATTATTATCAGGAGGATGCCTATCTTTATGGTGTCATAAATAAAAAAGTTTATAGCACTCCCCAGATAGGATTCATTCCCAAGTCCCAACCATCCAAAAGTGACAGTGTCAGCAACGACCTCAACTGGTCTGAATACGTCCATATTAGTTCTTAGCTGCCTTTAATAGGCTTTTAACTTTTCCTATATCTGGTACAAATCCTGTCATTACCGGTTTTCCATCAATTGCCAATACCGGACTGCTCATTACTCCCATTTCAATAATTTTTGAAACATCAGTTATGTACTCAACCTCTTCTCCCAAATTAAGTTCATTCACAGCTTTCTGTGTCAATTCATAAATTTTTTTGCAGGTAGGACAACCAGATCCTAATACTTGGATTTTCATATTTGTGTTTCTTTACCCGGAAGTTTAAACAATAAATTTGTAATGAATTCCCCTTCACTTGTTAGTGAGTAATACACTCTTAAGCCTCTTTTTTCATCCGTGACAACTCCGGCATTCTTAAGATCTTTAAGGTGGTGCGAAATAAGGCTTTGTGACATTTCCACATGCTCTCTCATCTCATGTACACAATGCTCCCCTTTTCTTTTCTAAGTATGCACAAAAGTTTTAGTCGACTTTCTTCGGCAACTATTTTTAATAAACTTGCCAAACTCACCACCTGACTAGCTTCTGCGCTAGACGAATTACAACAACTATATGAACCCATATTCATATATTAAGTGAACCCGTCTTACTTTACAAGTCAGAAAAACCCATTAGTAAAGTCTAGGCAACCCACTCTTTCCCATTTATCTCGTCCACCAATTAACCATTGAATTCCTCTAGCCTCTCCAGCGCCTGAATCATATTCTTTCTTCCAAACCCCACTCTAAAGTTATTTCCCTCATATCCATATTCAGTCGCAGGTAGCAACATCACACCTTTAGATTCAACCAGATCTAAACAAAAATCTTCTACCTTTATATCTTCATGTAGTTTTACAAAGCCTATTGTCCCAGCCTTTGGTTTCACCCAAGAAAACTTTTGTGATTTTGATAAAAAATCGTCCAAAATTTGTAGATTCTCACTAATAAAATTTAAATTTCTCTCTACAATTTTTTCCTTACTCCTCAAAGCCATCAAAGCCAAAACTTCACTTGGTGCACTACTGCATATTGTCGTGTAATCCTTAAACTCCATCATCTTCTTAAAAAGTGCTTTATCTCGAGTAACTATCCAACCAATTCTCAAACCAGCCAAAGCAAAAGTTTTTGACATTCCAAATAAAGACACTGCCCTTTCATATGTATCACTTGCAGAAATTAATCGATCTTTGGGTTGATACTCCAGGAATCGGTACATCTCGTCAGAAAACACATAAATATCTTTGCTTTTTGCCAATTCAATTATCTGTTCCAACTCTTCATGTGCCAACATAGCCCCGGTGGGGTTGTGAGGAAAATTAATAACCAACAACTTAGTGTTGGCTTTAATCAGATCCTTTAGTTTTTCTATATCAAATTTCCACCCCTTTTCTTCCTCAGGAATCCACCTAGCCACTTCACACCCGATCGATTCGGCCAATTGATACAAAGATTGATAACCTGGATAAGTCACAATCACATGATCTCCTTTCTCCAGAATTGTGTTCATCGCAATAAAAATTCCTTCTTCAGGCACCACCACCAACACCTCATCCGCAGCAATTTGACTATATAGTTTTGTCACCTCTTCTCTTAGTTTTGGAAGACCTTGAGACTCTGTGTAACCAAGCCACAATTCATCCCACGAACCTCTTGTTTCATCATCAGCCAGATCAAGCAATTCTTTTAGCGTCAAGGGTTCACAATCCGACGCACTCAATAAATAAGGTGCTTTAAACTCATATTTGGCGAAATATCTCTCTAGCCGAAATGGCTTAATCTTCATTCTGTTTCTCCTAAAAAATTACCATTTCTGTACCACAGTTAAGTCCTTCATATACTTAACTTGTGGATGAAGTCTCGCAAATTCAAAAATTTGTTTATTCCTCAAATCAGCTTCAGTTACAATTACTTGAAAATCGTCAATTTTTCTAACCGGATAACCCAAAGCCTCAGGCAATTCCTCCACTATTTGATAAACCTCGCTAAAACCATCTTTCTTGTTCTCTTCGACTTCTTCTTCAATAAAACTCAAGGGCAAGTAGTGCTCCGGAAAAACAATATTGGCAGAACAGTATTTAAGCGCATTCTCATTATGAACATTCAAGTCAGCTATTTCCCTCCCCTCTATCATCGGCCGCATCAAGGCAATATTAGTTGTCGCTAATATTTTTCTTTCTTCTTCACTCATGTTCTTCTCAATAAACTCATCCTCCACCGGTCCCATATCTGCAAAGTTTGTCACCGAAAACTTCCCCCACCTTACGTTAAAAACCACTGTTGGCGTCCCCCTATCTTCTTTTGCCTCAATGCCTGTTATTAATATTTCTCCGTTTTCATATTTTCCTGGATAAGAGTAAATCCACGCCCCCGGTGAGGCCCCTACATGTCCATGATCGTGCCAACTGCTGCTGCTTAACAAAATATCCGCTTCAATCAAACCAATGTCTACCATACAAAACAAATCATATGGATCAAACAACACTCTTCTCCCTTCCCTTTCAAGTAAAAAACAACACCTACCGTACCATTTTATTGTCAAACTTTCACTCATTCGTTAATTCTACCCGTTTCTACATTTACCCGCTACCAAAGTCATACATACATTTACCAATTCAAGACTTTAAGTGCCCTTACTTTTAAAAAACATATAATCAAATCACCTAAACCCACTCTCCTGATATGATCGAATCCAGGGGGTGGCGTTTAGCACTCACTTCCAGCCTAGAAAACAAATCAGCACTAGAAATCGTCTCATTGTCCTTATTCGCCTTTATCCCCAACCGTCCCACATCTGCCCCCACACCCACCAACAACACTTCAGTTCCTCGCCTGTTTAGGTGCTCCGGTTCCGCTTTGGAAAAATTTGAGAAAGGTGTCTCAGCCGACTTTGGCGCCACCTCGGCCAAACGGCTCAAAAAAATATAGTTACCCTCTTTTTCAATATTAAAGGCCCGTTGCACCTTTCCCAACTGTTCCGGCAACTCCAAAGCATACATCAAGTGCATGTGGTCTCTGTGCTCTACCATTGCGTAGATCCCTTCTCCTGCAGGCCTCGACATTCCTTTCCTACGTACCTGATTCCTCAAGGTTTTAAATCCTCTTCCGCCCACGATCTGGACAAAGCCCCAAGCGTTCCCTGTTTCACCGTCAATTCTGGGCAGTTTTTTGACTCCCATCACGATATATCTAGGTAAATTGTCACTCTCCGGATCCATGACTAAGAAAAAACGCGCTACATCATCTAACCCTTTGGTTGCTTCAACTTTCCGTCTGGGTTTATAAAAAAAGTAAATATCCCCCTGTTCTACTATCGAAACATCAATCTCCCATTTCTTTTTCATGACACGTATTCCACCACACCAGCATCACAATCCCATAAGAATCTGGTAAGGACCAGGCAAACCCTTTTACACTCCAGGCATCACAAATCCTTTCACAGTTTGTCTAGAGAAGGCCGAAAAATTATATGGCACCTCGAAATCGACTGACAAGACTAAGGTTTGTTCTGGAGAAATTGTGAATTCTTGCAAAACACTTAAAAGATCACCTTCGTTTGTACTTGGCAGTTCTATGCCAACGCCCCGAATAGTTTCGTCACTGTGATGACTTAAAAATACTCTAGTACCCTTTTTTCTAATACTCCAATAAATATAAAGGCTGTTTCCATCTTCAACCTCTGATTCAAACACAATCAACCCCTCATAGTCAGGGTTATCACCAATTTCTCTCCTGTGGCTCAAATTCCAGGCCCTTGTGTTTTCAGCATCTTCATAAACCAAAAATAACCAATCAGTTATTTGATACAAACCCAATCTCTCAAGGCGCAAATCCATTCCAGGTCTGTCTCCCACTCCCCTGTCATATACCTCCTGAGCACAGTCAATAACTTGGATTATCCTCCTAGGATCAGTTATTCGAAGTGCCTCCCATTCACCACCCCTTATTATTCTTTCGCTCACTATCCCTCAAAAATTAATTATATATTGATACTTCACCTATTTTACACTTTACGCTTTAAAGGCTATTCAAGTGTCACTTTTCAAATTTTACAAATAATTTTCTAAGCCTCTCTTAACTTTTAACAATTCAATTTTTACTCTTCTGTCCTCTCCTCTTGCCCCCAGTCTTGCCTACTGCCATAATCGCCCCATGCATCGCTCCTCCATTTCTCCCCGTCTTTTCCCCCTAATTTTAGTCTTACTTACTTTTTTAGTCTTCTTTCCCACTCTCACCAACGACTTTCTCCTCCTTGATGATTACGATCAAATCCTTCTTCACCCCAATGTCACATCCCCCTCTGGTATCTTCAAACACTTCTCATCAAGCACTTACTTTGATTCCCAAACTGGCACCAATTATGGTCTTTTCTATCGGCCCCTTATGCTTGGTCTTTATACATTCATTTATTCTCTATTTGGCCCCGATCCACTCTTCTTCCACTTAATCCAACTAATATTGCACTTGGGTGTCGGCCTATGTTTCTATTCACTCTTAAGTCGCCACCTCCCTCGTTCCACTTCCTTTATTGCCGCTCTTTTCTTCCTCATTCATCCCCTAAATTCCGAAACCGTTCTACACCTAGCCAACTACCAAGACAATCTGTTTGTTCTTTTTGGCCTTTTCTCTCTCCTTTTGCTTACTTCAAAGCTTTTCCACCTTTCCCATCGGCACCTCTTCACCCCCCTCCTAAGCTTGCTGTTATTTTTAAGCCTACTTTCCAAGGAAACAGGGATACTTTTTGTCATTGCTATCCCCATTTATGCCCACCTTCTCGCCTCTTTCCGCTTCAAATCTGCCGTATTTTCCTCTTTAATTGCTGCTACTACTTACTTATTCCTTCGTCTTGGTATTGCTCATATCAGTTTTGGTTTCACCTCCATCGCCCCTATTTCTGAGGCTGCTTTTCTAAATCGCCTTTTCCACGCTCCCCTAATTGCCAGCCACTATCTAACCCACTTTTTTCTACCTCACCAACTCTCAATTGCCCAGTTCTGGTTTTATTCACCGCTACCCCTACCTAATTTAATTTTTTCTTTACTTTTTCTGGCTCTCTTTATCAGCTTTTGTGTCCTTCTTCTCCTCCGACTTCGCCTTACAAGTAGTTTCAAACCTGCCTTATTTTTTCTACTTCTTTTCTTTTTTGCCACATTAGTTCACCTGCACCTTTTCTTGCCGTTGGAGCAAACTTTAGCCGAGCGCTGGTTCTATCTTTCTTCATTAAGTCTAATTGCCTTTTTAGCTTTTTGTTCTATCCATGTATCACTGCCTCGCTTGCCCTCAGCGCTTTTACTCATTGGCATTTTGATTTTGTTTTCTGTTAAAACCCACACTCGCGCTTACGACTGGCGAAACACTCAAACTCTCATTTCAGCCGATCTACCCAAACAGTCCTTTCCCCATAATTTTTATCTCAACAACCTTCAAGCCACCCTCTATATTCACCAAGCCGACTACGAGTCAGCTTTGCCTTTTGCTTCTCTCTCAGTCAAAGCCCGTCCCTTAGTTGCCAACCTCAACAATCTTGGTCTGATTTACGCACATTTAGGTTATTCCGATTTATCCGTAAAATACTTTTCCAAGGCTCTAACTCTTTCTCCCACTCATTCAACTTTTCAAAATTTCGCTCAATCACAGTATTACTTATTTCAAGATTTTCAAAAGGCAGAACCAATCGCCCAACAAGGCTTATCGCTTTATCCTCAATCCGTTCCTCTCTGGCTTATTTTATCGCAAACTCAATTTCAACGAGGTGCCTCAGAAGCTGCCCGACTTTCAGCTCAAAAAGCCCACACTCTGCGCCCTGATCCCACCACCTATTATGTCTTAGAATCTATCAACAACAACCTCCAACCCGATCCGAACCAATTCATCTCCTTCGAATAATTATTTATCTGCGAATCTCAATTGTTTCACCTGGGTTAAGTTCAGAATCAGCTGTCGCCACAATTCTCCCATCAGCATCCTCATAAATTTGATAACCGCTATCCTCCTGGCTTCCAGAACTCGGGTCAATCGGCATCTCCGGCAGATAAGTAGGCACCAAATCATCCGCTAAATTCAAAAAACTTGTCCCCAAAGTCTGTGTCGAAGTTGTTATTCCATCTGGAATATCTCCATTATTTTCCGCCGCGTACTGATAAATGGCGTTAGTCAAAGAATAAAGCCCACTTCTTCTCTGTACATCTCTTGCCGAAGCAAACTGCCTAGAAGGATTAACAGCTACCAACACCACTGCAGCCAGTATTCCAATCACTCCAATCACTACCAACAATTCAAGCAAAGTAAAACCATTATTTTTCATAGTCTCTCCTTTGCCACCACTTTAACACAAACCTCGCCGTCCTCGCCAGATTCTCAGACACCAAGAATCGTGATTTTCCCCCTACTCTTTTTCGTCCAACTTCCTATCTTCTCGTTTGCTTGCCCGACCCCCTTTCTTCCACTCATGGGGTCGAAAATCCCACCACTCCGGATCTTGCCAAGAATTCATTTCATCCTGGTAATCCCGCCAACCGCGTCTTCTATTTGCCACAAACCTTCACCCCCTTTATAAACTATATTGCTACTTTGAAGGCTTGTTCGAGGTTTCCTCCAGTTCCTCAATATTAATTTCTTGAACAATATCCGAGTCTTCATCGGTCCCAAGTATCGAATTGCTTGCTCTTCCGCCTTTCTTTCCTACTTCCTCATCTTCTTCCCTCAGGAACTTATTCATGTCCACGTGTGTCATTTTTCTCTCACCCCCTTTCAAATATTTTATTTAAATAAGCTCAATCTCTTCTTCGTTCTCCTGGTCCAATTCCCAATCCAATAAAGGATCAGAACTAGACACCCCTCCCTTTTGGTTAAAATCTGGATCATTGGCCAAATCCCTCACGAAATCATCATGAGCTTCTTTAAGCTCCTCTGACCAATCGAAAGTATTTCTGTGTTTGGGTTTCATTTTTCTCACCTCCTTTTATTGTTATTTCCTTCACTTTAGCCACAGCTGGTAAGTTGTTTGTCGCCAAAGTGTAACAGACAGGTAAGAAATCCCTCACACTCCATTTCTGCCTCTTCAGTCCAACAAAATAATCACACCCAAAATCTTTTTGCTTGACTCTCTTTTCCCCTTCGATAAACTTGCACCTCGTTTGGCCAACCCCAAACTTAATTACCAAATAGTGATAGCCGATGCCCTTCGGCTCCTACTATGAATCAAGATTTGACTCACACGCTCAAATCTTTACAAATTATTTTCTTTTTACTCCTCTTGCTTGTTGGCATCAGTTACTTTCCCCTTCGACTTCATCTAAACGCAGTGGCCTTCAACACACCTTTAATCTCCACCCTCCCTTCAACGGCTACAGAATCTTCCCAACTATCTCCGGACACTTGTCCGTCAGGCTCTAAAGTCGGCCTTCAAGTTGGTCACTGGCTCACTCATGAAGCTCCTGCTCAATTGGCCAGTATCCGTCGTAACACCGGAGCTCAGGTCGGCGACGATACAGAATTAGC
>CAYNMS010000004.1:0-39960 GCA_964398525.1 uncultured Pseudomonadales bacterium
AAAGTTTGGGAATAAGATAATCGACTAAAATGCCATTGACATAGGCTGCCGGGCGGTAGAGTTGGAGGCTAAGGTTGCTGGGGATGAGGAAAATAAAGAGGGAAAAAAGAAACCATTCGAAACGAGAAACGGCGATGGCAGCAGATAAATTTGGTTTGTTTTTTTGCTGCCTGCCCATATTTTAAGTATAAAGGAGGGGAGGGCCAGATAAAAGTGGCAGTTATTTGGACAAGATCCGGCTGTGCAGAATGTAGTGATTACTTGTTGGTTGGAACATAGTTTAGAGAAAAGATGGCGGTTGAACAGATGATGAACTTGAGGGGTTGATGAAAATTTGAGTTTAAAACCAAGTATGAAAAGCGACAATAAGAAAGATGAAAGCTAGTTAGAATGAATTAGGTCCATCTAGATTTAGATATAAATTTTCAGTGTTGAGTGTACGGCTTGAAATGGTTGATAAAATTTTCGGATGGTTGAGTCTAGAAACTTTTACGAAAACATACATAGTCAACCGGATTGTGTAATTCGATCACTTGAATCGGTTACGAGTTTAGTACTTGGTAGGAGGGTAGTTTTCGGGAAAGATATTCGTAGAGCTAGAGTTCAGCAACATTGGCAGCTAACCCAGTGGCAACAGAACGGAACTGATTTGGTAAAGGTTAGAAAGATGAATGAAGAAATTGTAAAAGAGATGGTGGAAAGTGTGTGGATGTCGGATATTGGCAGAGAGATGAGTGAAAGAATTCAGAGACCAGAATATTTACTGGTAAGGGATCAAGTTGGACACCTAAAGCTCAAGTCTGAACTAATGTCTGGATCTCAAGTAATACTAGCCGGTTTTGGACACATGGCACATGTGGAGTGGAATGGATGGGAATATGCGAGTTTATCAGATTCGGGAGGAGCGTATTTTGGGGATGACTTTTTGGAAAAATCAAGTAGGTTTGGGGCTAGTTACAACGTGGTGTTAATGCGAAGTTGAAAATTGAAGGGTTGTGGGGAGGAAAGGCCGGGAGTACAATGGGCCGAGATAAAAGTGTAGTTGAGGATTTTTAAGTCAGTTTTTTGTGTGACTTAGACCCCAAGAGGGACGGCTTTTTTGGTGGTAATTAAAAATTATTGAGAAACATTTGATAAAAATGCTTTTTATTTAAGGAGGGGATATGGGAATTGATAACGTTGAAAGAAGAAATGGTGATAGAAGTAGGAGCTTGGAGCGAAGTTTGGATGAAAAGTTTGAGAGACTAAAGACAATATTGGATGTGATTGAGACGAATATGGCATATGAGGACAAGAGTGGGTTAGGAGATTTAGATTCAGCAGATGATCCAAACTGGGTAGGTACCCTTGATTGTGGGAGAGAACAAGGCCGTGAATTAATTGTGTTTGATCGAGGTAGCTTGTGGTGGACGAGAAAAGGAGTAGTTTTAGTGACTGATTGGAAGAATCCAAAAGAGCCTAGAGAGTATGGAAGGTATATTAAAAAAATGCTTCCCCAGGATTGGGAAATTTTTTCTCAGACAACGGATCTAGAAGTTTTTGAAGGACAGGTTGTCGAATTTGCAATCGACAAGGGTTGGAAATAGATAAATAGCTTTCAAGAGGGAAAGGGTTTGGTAGAATGGGCAAGATTCAAGTTGGGCTTGGAGATAAAAAATAAGTGGGGTATTTATGAAAAACAGTAAAGTAAAGCGACAAACTTTGGCTAATGGATTGAGAACGGTGTTGGTACCGATGGAGGGAGTTAAAAGTTTGACAGTGTTGGCGATGGTGGGAGTGGGTTCGAGATATGAAGAAAAGAAGTATAGCGGCATAAGTCATTTTCTGGAGCACATGGTGTTTAAGGGTTCGGCTAAGTGGCCTCAGGCTTTGGATTTGTCTCAGACAGTGGATGGGATTGGGGCAGACTTTAATGCTTTTACCGGCAAGGAATATACAGGGTTTTATGTGAAGGCTGCCAGTAGACATGTGGAGTTGGCACTGGATGTGTTAACCGATATGTTATACACGCCGAAATTAAGAAGCAGTGACATTGAGCGGGAAAAGGGTGTGATTGTGGAAGAGATAAACATGTATAACGATTTGCCTCAACGTAAGGTTGGGGATTTGTTTGATCAGGCAATGTATGGAGATGTGGGTTTGGGTAGAAGAATTGACGGGGACAAAGAAGCAGTGTTGGGATTTAACCGGGCGGATTTTAAGAAGCACTTGGAGACTTGGTATGGATTGGACAATACTTGCTTTGTGGTGGCAGGAGATGGAGAGGTGGTAGAGAACGGCAAGATCTTGAAGTTGATCGAGAAATATACTTCTAAGGGGGAAAGCTACGGAGAGACGACCGAGGAGAAAAAGGTAGGGTTTGAAGAACATGGCGAAGTGCAGGTGGCGGTGCACACAAAAGAAAGCGATCAGGCACATTTGGTGATGGGTTTTCCGGCGTTTTCGATGCATCATCCAGACAGATACGTGTTGAGTGTGTTGGGGACGATACTGGGGGGGAATATGAGTTCGAGACTATTTACAGAAGTAAGAGAAAAGCGAGGCTTAGCGTATTACGCGAGAGTGGATGTGGACCGCTATCAAGACACTGGGGCGTTGGCGGCGGCTGAGGGTGTGGATATTAACCGAGTGGACGAGGCGGTAGAAGTGACGATGAAAGTGTTTAGTGACGTGGCTCGCGACGGACAGAATGGAGTGAGTCAGGAGGAATTGAAAAGAGCTAAGGAATATTTGAGTGGGAGTTTGGTGTTGTCGATGGAAGGCTCGCGAAATACGGCTCAGTACTGGGCGATGAAGGAAGTGCTAGGGGATGAAGTAATTAGTCCTGAAGAAGTGTTGAAGAGGGTGCGGGCAGTGAAACACGAGGATGTGGTGCGAGTAGCTCGAGAAATTATTGATCCGGGAAAGATGGTGTTTTCGCTGGTGGGACCGGTGGATGACGGGGGGAGATTTGAGAAACTGCTGATGTTTAAGTGAGGAGGGAGGCCAAGAGCAACAGAATATTTAGATGAGGAGAAATGACAGGACTAGGAAGAGGATGAGAAAGAAGATGGCTTCGAAAACGCCCTTTAAGTAAGGGTAGGAATTGATGGATTGATCGTTTGAGTGAAGGTGGCGAAGTTTGAGATGACCACTGAGGCCTCGATAAAACCAACCATTGATGGTAGCAGTTTGGCCGAGGAGATTTTTAACTTTTTTGAGGGCGAAGAGGAGGTTGCCTAGGACTCCCCAAACAGACTGATAATCTACAAAGATTAAGCCGGTGTTGTCTTGAAACATGATGTCGTCGGAGAATATGTAACCGGGTAAACCTTTGCCTATCGGTTGGCCATTGAGGTCAACGCGGCGGCCTCGATAGGGGGAAGCGTAGGGGTCGGTCATTAAAGCGAGGATGGTAGAGGGTTCAGAGGAACTGGGGAAGCGGTAGAAGAGAGTAAGGATATAGGCTATAGCCCAGAGAATGGGAGCTAATATCGGAGAGAGGAAAAGGTAACAAAAAATGGCTATTAAGTAGGGAGAGATAATAACCAAGATATCGGTAAAGAAATTGGAGTAAAGCCGACCTTGGTCGAGAGAGATGCCGGCAAGGGTGGAATCAAAATTGTAAAGGGGGGTTTGGTGTTGTTTGGTGGCCAGGCGATTTAGGTTCTCCAGACGTTTGCCAGTCAGAGGGTGAGTCGAGGTTAATTCGAGGACTTTGGCCCAGGGGTTTTTGAGATCAAACATGGCAACTTGGGTGATGGTCTCGGGGTTGTTGTGGGTGATGTAGGAAATGGCACCGGTATGTTTGGCGTTTTTGATGTCGAGGATGCCCAGGTGGCGAGTGCTTTTGAGCAGACGGTCGGTGGAGCTGGTGTCTTCGACGGCGACGATGCCGTAGGCGATTTTGATAAGGGCATTACTCAAGTGGTTGGGAGAGGTATACTGGGCGGAAAAATTGTCGGCCAGGTATTCTCGAGTGCGGCTTAAGTAGTAGATGATAAAGATGCCAATTTGATAAAGCACAAAAGAGATGATGGCGATAGCCCGAGGAACTCCTGATTTTTTGCCTTTGACGCGAATGAGGACGGCGTAGATTTCGTAGAGGATTTGAAGGAGAGTGCTGGCAACCATCATGACAATGAAGTCACGGTTTCTGACGTGGCCTAACTCGTGGGCGATAACGGCTTGTTGCTCCTCATGGGACAAGAAGTGGGGGATGCCTTGGGTGAAGACGATGCGGGCATTGCCTTGGTGGGAGCCGTAGGTAAAGGCGGTGGGGTTTTGGTCGGGAATAACGCCAATTTTGGGGAAGGGAAAGTGATTAGCTTGGGATATTTGGGTAATAATTTGGTAGAGGTAGGGGTATTGAGTTTGTACTTCCTCTTGGGAGAAAAACTGGACTTTGTAGAAATTGCGATTGATAAAGTCGGTGATGGTGGGTCCGACTAACCAAAAGATAAGATTTAGGGTGACGGTCAAGAGAATGGCTAGGGGGAGGGAGACAAAGTCAATGTAGAGAAGAACGAGAATGACGACAAAGGCGACAAAAGAAAAGAGAAGTGAGAGGCAGACGACAGAGGCCAGGGCGAGTTTGTTCATAATTTAAATGTAGCAAATATTCAATCAAGTTGGCTAAGGAGAAGTTGAAAGAAAAATTTGAAGGTATAGTTATGAAAGAGGGTAATAGTGAAGTGAGGCAATTGTGTAGGGGGATTGGACATGGTTTTTGGTAAAATAAGGGTATGACTTACAGAGGCGAAACAGAAAAAGGTTTGCCAAATGCTAGGACACGAGATAGAAGTTCTTTTTCAAAATTTGAACAAGGTTTGTTTGCTGATGGAGAATTAACTGAAGGAGTACCAGAAATTAGTTGGGAAGAGGTGGACCAAGCTATTGAAGCATTAGTTTCAAGATTTCCAAATAACAGTAGGGTTGACCATGATCGACATGATAGGGAAACGGGAGTCGATCTCTATAATTTAGAAAAAAAATTGTGGCTGCGAGTTGCTAGAGGAAAAGTACCAAAAAGTTGGTCGAGTGAATGGCAAGTGACACAGGATGTTGAGACAGCGAATAAAAGAAATGCACAGTTAAGTAATGAGCTATTGGATGTGGCTTTGTTAAGTTCTTTTAACTCAGCAAGGGCGGTGGCTTTACAATTTCGTTTGACTGATAATCAAATTGTTAGCAGTTTATTGATGGGGGCTAGAAAGGTACTGAGAGAAAAAAAGAGAATAAAATCATATTCCCCAGACAATTATGCCGAAATGATGGACAGAATGCAGAGTCGAAACGGACCATATTCCACCAACATGAGACTTGTGTTATTGATGTCCGAGTTCTCAAGACTAGAATGGTCAGGAGTGGAGCCAGGTGAATCTGAACTGGAAAGGGAGATTTTTAGTCAAGGAGTAATGGGAGTGGAAGATTCTGAAGATCCAAAACAAGACTGGATACACCTATTTGGAGATAAGTGGCCACGAGTTTGGGAAGATAATCCCGATCAAATCAGAGCAGATTTAGAGGAGGCTCGAAGGAATAAAGCTAAACTAAGTGGGGAGTTACAGCTGGCACTGATGCTTCATGATCAAGACGATGTAGTTGATTATTTATGGAAAAATCAACCATTAGATGGGAATTTATTGAAAATGCTTTTTGATATGATGCCGAATCAACAAAAGATGGAAGAAATTTTTATTACTCAACTGGCATTGGGGGTGAGGCCGGAAGATTTATTTGCTGCATATCGAGATTCTGATTCGAATACGTTTCATGACAGATCTATTTCGAACAAAGAGAGTATGGGCAAGTATAATAGGCTTGAAAATCTTGAGTGGGCTAAAACTTTGTTGAGAGATGTTAGAGGAAAAGGGAAAAGTAAGAGAAAATGGGGTGGTGAGAAACGTAAAAAGAAATGGTGGAGTAGATGGAGAGGGAGGAGTGAAGTCGAATAGATTGGAGGGGTAAAGAGGATATTGACTTTCTGGTGTTGGTTGTTTAAGAAGGTGAAGTTTAGAGAAAATGTAAATGACTGGTTAGGAATTCAGATAAATATTTAAGAAACTAATGAGAAGGATGTAGATAAGAGTCTTAAGTCTGGTGTTATAATCGGGAGAGGAAGATAGCAATTAAAGGTTACAAGGAGTGAGTATGGCAGATATTGAACAAGCAGTGGTACTGGTTAAGCCGGATGGATTACAAAGAGGACTAGTGGGTGAGATAACAGCAAGGTTTGAGCAGAAAGGGCTGAAATTGATTGGGCTGAAAATGATGTTACTGACTGATGAAGTGTTGGATGAGTGGTATAGCCATCATTTGGGCAAGCCATTCTTTGGAGGTCTTAAAGATTTTATGAAGAGTTCGCCGATTGTAGCGATGTTGTGGGAGGGGGTAGAGTGTATTGAGAGCGTGAGGATTATTACCGGGGCGACCAAAGCCAGGAGTGCGGATGCGGGTTCGATCCGAGGTGATTTGGCTATGAGTCAACAACAAAACTTGATCCATGCTTCCGACTCGCCCGAGAATGCTTCTAAAGAGAGATCCTTGATATTTGAAGAGGCAGAGATATTTGATTATGACAAGGATTTGGAAGTGCATATTTACGCGCTGGATGAGAGGAAGAAGAAATAAGCTATAGAGGTGAAAATTGACTCAAGCGGAAACATTTAGAGCAGATGGTGGTTTGGAAATTCCCAGGAGAACGGGGGATTATTATAGAGCTTCGTTGGAAAGGTTGAGTAATGGTTTGCAATTATTAGGAATTGAAGAAACAAGAGTAAGTGTGGGGGTGTTGTTGGTTATAGAGAGAGAGATGAGAGAAGGACAAGTATTGTTGATGTTGGGTAGGTCCGGGTTGAAAGGGGAGAGTCCGACTGCCTGCTACAAATTTGTAGGAGGGGCGGGAATGTTTGGGGAAGGCAGGGTGATAACTAGAGCAGATTTGGGAATAGGTAACTTGGAGCAGATTGAGGAAGCGCGAATAGAGGACGTGCCAACAAATTGTTTAGTGGAAGTAGGCTTGAGATTGTTAGGCAAAGAGGGAATAGGGGGAGGGGTAGTTGATATTAGGAGAACTGCGCATCAAGAGGCGTGGGAAGAACTGGGAGGTGAGGATTTGGAAAAATTTGCTGAACATGTTCGACAAGGTTGGAATTTAACTTTTAATGCTTGTCCAAATATAAAGATGAATCTAACAAGTGAACCCGGAATTTATGTTCGAGATCCGCAGTTGAGTGTGAGGAATGGAGGGGCGTTGTCGGTAAGACCATTAGTGTTTTGGGGTGGAAATTTGGATTTAGATAGCCAAGGAATTATTGAAGACCAAGCCCAAGAGGTAAGCCTGGGTGGTGGAGGGTTAATAACGAATCCATTTGTTTGGGTAGATGTAGATGAGATGGCTAGTTTGGCTCAAGTTCCTGGAATGTATGATAGCTACAGAGGGGTTCTTAAAATGCCGAACTACTACTTGGAAAATAGTGTCACTGAGTCTCGGGCTAATTTGGAAATAGCTGATCAAGTTTTGGGGCTGGTGGGGGATTAGATATTTGGATGTGGAATGAGTGTGAGGGGTTGGTTGTTGTCGGCATAATAGTGAAGAGAGGAGAAAGAAAACACTTGGTTTGGGGTACAATTGGTTAATGGATAATCAGGCGGAAATTGGTATACCTAAGGATGTGGAACCCGGTGAGTTGCTAAAGCAGGGCAGATATTCGGACTGGGTGGATAGAAAATGTTTCGGTGAAGAGGAGTTGGATGTAGGCAGGATGATGAGCAGGATTAAAAAAAGCAGAAAAAAGTTGGCGCCAAATTACTGGAGAGCAGTGGAAGAGATGGAGGCTCAGGGCATTGAGGGAGTGGAGAGAAAAACCAGGCTTGAAAGAGTAAAGAGTGAACATGCCCAGGAATATGGAGAGATGAGATTGTTTGAGGCGGAGGCGGTGGGCAGAGTGAAGGAGAGATTGATAAAGGAAGCGGGTGCATTTTTCAAGGGATGGTTAGATGCGTGGGCTTTGGTAGAAGAAGTTTCGAATGAGTTAAACTCCGAATTAGGTAACTCTGAGCCCAGGAATTGGGAAAGTTGGCTAACTAAATATGAATTTGAGGTTAGAAGAGATATTAAGGAAGTGATGTACAGTCATGGGCTTAAAAGAGGATTGTTGCCTGAAAGAGCTGTTGAAGCTTTTTGGCAAGCGACTAGAAGCGCAACGAAGATAAGGTATTTTTTCAGTACTCAGATTGCAAGAATGGATGAGCAAGGAAAACTAGATGAGGTAGCTACTGGTAAAAGACTGTTTCAATTGTTTGCTGATAGTATTGGAAATTCTCACTATCAAGAGCCTAAAGGAAGAGTGTCGGGAAGATTGGGACGACCACCAGTGTTTGTTAAGCTTGAATGTGAAAATGAGAGGGATTTACATGAACTTACCAGAGGCGAAATTGCATTGTTTTCCCAGGAGTTAATTTTGCCAAGTTTATCACTTCCGGAACAGGCCGTAGCAGTGCCGACGACATTGTTACCACCAAGTGGAGATCAGTGGCATAGAGTAAAATTTCATGAGATACAACATTCCATGAATCGAGTCGTGGATAGGCACACAAATAAGGCAAAGCTGGTTTTTCCAGATGAAACTAGATTGGCTCGAGAGTTTGGCGACCTTGAATTTGGCAATTATTTAATTTTAAGGGTTAAGAATGAGATTCTTGCTTGTTTGAGATCTCACGATACATATCAAGAAATCTACGATTATGCAGTGGGGGATGAGATGTTGAATAGATTTATTTATTATGCAGATCGACATTTTAAGAAATCCAACATAGATCTTAATCAAGAGAAGCAGATTCTAGAAAGTGTAATGCTGGATTATCTTGTGGTATTACAGAGACTTGAAAAGGGTTTAAGAAGGGAAGGTTCAAATCGAAATAAACAACTTGAAGAAGTTAAGAGCAAATCGGAATTAAGACTGCAAGTAGCTGCTTATGCAATGTACGCCGATTATGACACTTTAGTGGGGTTGGCAAATTTGGTAGATCCGGAGAGGATCACAAGAAGGAAAGAGAGAACAGAAACCTTGAGGAAACAGAGAGTGACTAAAGAAAAAGGAGGATCTAAGCGTGCACTGTGGGGATTGATTCCCAGGAGGCGAAGAGGAGAGTGAAGGTTCGGTCGAAAAAAACCAACGAGACACTAGTTAATTCGATTGAAAGTTGACGAGATTTAAGCTAGTAGCGGTAGAGGGCGGCGAGGTGGAGGTCGGGCCCAAGTGAATCCATTTCTGTCGGTTTGAGAGAGTAAACAGTGCCGTCGTTTAGAAGCGTGTGGAAGATAGCCGCATCGAGAAGATCTTCGTCTTGGGGTTGGCGGTCATCGTGGGTCTCGACTTTGGCGGTGTCTGAATGGTATTGGCCCCAAATGGAGGCGTCGCGCAGAACAAAGAGAGTGTCGACGCGACCGCCTACAGCTGCAGGAAGAACGTCCTGGATGTAGTTACTGGTAATACCGGTGGCGACTTTGGCGCGGAAGCGATCCATAGACTTTAGTTCGGCTTGTTTGAAGTAAGGACGAATTATTTGCCAAGCTTGTTGGTGAACTTGTGGTTTGGTTAGGGTTTCGAGATTGCCGTTGATTTCTTGGTCTAGAACCGGTTGATAACGGTTGTGGCGGCGATAGATGGCAGTAAGATAGTCAACGCCAGCCAGGATGAGAGGAGCAGGTCGGACGGCTTCCAGGATATCGGTAATGCCGTTTTCTACTTGGCGAATGAATTTGTCTATTTCACCCTTGACGTTTTTGTCGCTAGCTCCACCCTGGCCGTGGAAGACGCCAGGTCTGCCGCCAGGATGACAGGAAGGTTGAGTATGAAATTGAAGATTTTTCTGAAGATCTTCGACAAAAATAACGTCTTGGATAGAGCGGGGAATGTCGCCAAGAAAAACTTTGCCAATGGTAGTGCGAGTGGCTTGATAAAGCTTGACGTCTTTTTGGGAGAGAGTGAGGATGAAGAATTTGCCGTTGGTGGTGAGGAGGGGAAGAAGCGGTTTGAAATTGTAGTGGAGACCGAGTTGGATGTCTTCTTCAAAGGAAAGAGGGAGGCGAAAGAAATGTTGATGGTTTTCGTCGATAAAGACAGCCAAGCCAAAGGATTGGTGTTGCCAGAAGATTTCGTCATCGATTTTGGCAGCAGCGTGGGCAAGGGATTTGGTGAGGGCTTTAGAAGTGGGGCTGGAGTTTTGGAGTTGATCTTGGGCTTGTTTGATTAAGCCTTTGAAACGAATGGGGTTTTGGTGTGAATTGGGGGCGGTGGGAAAAGTAGGGAGATAAAGAGAGAGTCTGGGTTTTTGGTTTTGAAGAAGGCTTTTGAGCGTGTCTAGCGAGAATTGATCCATAAACTAGAGCAAGAATAAATGGTAATTAAGATAGATAAACAACGGAAAGACACACAGGGAAGGGGGACAGGACTCAAATGAAGAAGAGTCTTTGGCATGATTGGTTCTTAGTATAACAAAATTATTTGGTGTCGAAGGCGGAGAGAATCCAGATGAGAAAGATGGAGCCGAAAGCGGCCATGATTATCGAGGCGAATAAGCCGAGACTGGGGGAGAGGAGGTTTAAGGTCATGCCGCCGGCAAAGGCGCCAATGACACCGACGATGAGGTTGCCAAAAAAGCCGAGGCTTTTTTCGTTACTTGAAAGATGGCCGGCGACCCAGCCCATGAAGAGGCCAATAAGGAGGAAGAGAATAAGGTTCATAAGTTTGATTAAATTCTGATGGTTGAATGGTAACTTTTAGTCTTGAGGGGGAGGTGAAACAGGGGTAAGAGGTGGGTAAGAGTTGAGGTGCAAGGGTGGGGGCTGGTGTGGAGAGCCGGTAAGGATGTTTGTTGAAAATCATTGATTTTAACTGGCTAATAAGGTAGATTTGGCGGAAATCAAAAGGAGGAGTATGGGAAGACATGTGGAAGGTGAGAGAAGACTAGTAAATTTAGAGGCAGATTGGTTGTTGCAGAAGGGTTTGGACTGGTATGAAAGACAAGATAGCAGAGCTGAAAGACCTGTATTAGTGGAAATGAGTGAGGAATTTGCAAATTCAAGAGGTTTACAAAAGAGGATTACCGGAATATTAGAAGGAGTGAGAGAAGCTTTTGAAGGGGTGAAAGTAATACCTTATGGTTCTGGAGGAAGCTTGCCAGGAAGTGAGGGTAGAGTAAGTAAAAGAAAAATTAGAATTAAATCTTCAGAGCTAGGCAAAAAGCAAGGTTTAATTATAGGATTTGGAAATGTGGAAGTAGTAGAGCATATACTATCAGGTGAGAAAATTGCAGTCTATTATCCGCCTGAAGACAGATCTTCTGGACAATTCCAATCTAAAAGAATTTGGGGAGGTGATGGCGGGCTTCCAGGATATGAGAGAATAGATTTGCAGGAAGGAATTGGCGGTATGGCGGCGGAGGCGGTTGATAATAATTTGAGAAGGATGGCAAAAATTGATGTAATTGTTGGGCCAGGATACACACGTACGTTTTTGGCTCGCTATAGGAGAGAGAATGGTCAAGAGATAATGGTGACGATGTCAAATTTGACACTGAGCCCTAGAGAGATGTTGAGTGAAGAACCAGGACTAAGAGAAGACGAAAGAAGGAAGAGGTTTGGTAATTTTTGTTTGGATATATTTGAGTTGTTAGGTAAATTGAACAGAGAAGCTTTTTATCATTGGGATTTAAACCATTTATATCGTGGCGGCATGGCGAATATTGAATATGACACTGTAACCGGTAAGCCAATTATTGGAGGGAATTGGGCACCGATAGATGTGGATATTGATAAAATGACACCTAGGCAGAGGAAGTTTGCGAATATGCTGGAATTTAGTGGTGCATGGGCTGGGATGATAGAAGAGGCACATCGAAGTGGTTTGTGGAAAGGAGAGGATTTTAAAGTTTTTGCCAGACAATTGTTTGCTGAGGGAATTGAAAAGTATGGATTTGAAAAAAGCAATATCGATCAAGTATTAGCGTTGAACATAGGAAAAGGAACTTTGTCTCACACGGATTGGTTGGGAGAAGAAAGGTTGAGTTTTCAAGAAAATGAAAGAATAATGCACGTATTGGGAGGAGTAGATAATACAGGAATTCCTCAAGCTGATGTTAAGGAAAATTTGCTACAAAACTTTCGCATTTGATTGGTGACTGAACAGTTGAACAAGTGAAGAGTCATGTCGTTTGATGCTTATTTTGTTGACGGGCATTGAAAAGTTTCGGGTGAGAGAGTAAAGCTTGAGTAATGGAAGAAAGTAGAGCTGAAACAGAGACTAAGAAGCTTTTAAGAATTGGTGAGATGACTTATGGCGAACTCCATGAGATTGAGTTGGCAGCGGCTTTGAAATTGGCAGGAAGCAGGGCAACAGGGAAAGCATTGGAAAGAGTTAAAGCGAAAGTGATGGAAGATATTTGTAATCAGATTGGAGTGGAGAAAGGGGTTTCGTTAGAAGAGGTAAGAAGTCAGATGGAGAAGTTGAAGAAGTCGATGGGTTTAAGGGAAAAGAGCTGGTTTGCCACGATAATTGTAAGACATCAATCAGGAGATTGTGTAGGGGGGGGTCGAAAACAAGATGTTAGATTTGTGAGGTTACCGGATGGGCAAGAATTGCCAGGGTCAAGGGCGATGGTTACGGCGGCTGTGGGTTGTTGTAACCATTGTGGTAAGCCACTGATGTTTAAGGGTTTTGGTAATCCAAAATTACAGGCAAAGTGGGATGAGAAAGTGGAAAGAGAAAAATTGGGGAAGATTGGTTAACGGAATTTATAAAAAGAAAATGGCTTTAAGAAAAGAATTTGGAAAAAATATGGAAAATGTGATAATTCTCAGGTTTGACTAGAGAGAAAAGGTACAAGTTGATTAGGGGCATTGCTTTTAGTGTGTATTGGATGTAGAGTGGCGGCGCTATAAGAAAGGGAGGGAATATGAGTTTAGAGACAGGCAATTGTTTTGATCAGGAATGTCAGAGAGGAATTGATTATCTAAATAACATGATAGGAGAAGACAATAGAAAAATTGCCAATTATAACGGTAAAATTGAAAAAGGGAAGTTGTCAAATAATTTAGAGGTCTCAGAAGAGAGAAGTTTAAGACTGTTTGTAGAAGCAGCTAGTTTAAGAATTGAAACTTGCTCAGATTTGGTTTACCGAATGAATCAGAGCAAATGCTGTATTAGTTCAGTTTGTGTTGTTGAGGTAAATAGGATTAATTCGCGTTTATCGGAATTGAGAGAGAGACCAAGTAGGTCTGAAGAATACAATGATTTGATGAGAAGAAGAGAAATTGTGAAGTCGGTAATGGTGGGTTTTAGAGATCAAGAACGGAATGGAAGTTATTTGAACGGTAGAGGTTAGGGTACTAAAAAAGAGTGTCGGAGTGGGCGGATTTGAACCGCCGACCTCGCCGACCCGAACGGCGCGCGCTACCACTGCGCTACACTCCGATGTGTGAATGATTTTAACATCTAAACGAGGACTGTGGGGTATAATTTGGGGGAGCCCTCATAGTTCAATGGATAGAACGAGCGCCTCCTAAGCGCTAGATCCAGGTTCGATTCCTGGTGGGGGCACACAAGGTTACTTAAGGTTGATGTGTCCTCCTTCGCTAAGGCTTCGGAGGATTAAGGGGACTATTTAAGGTTGATGGTGTAGAGGTTTGGAGGGAGGATGGGATTTTGGGTGAGGTTGGTGAGAATGATTAGTTTGCTGCCGTTGGGCCAGGGATAGACGAAGTCTTCTTCGAAGCCGCCAGAGAATAGAGTTAAGGGGTTGGTGGCATCGTATTCTATTAGGTTGATAGAGCCGTTTTGGGTGTAAAGGAGGTGTTGGCCGGTGGGGTACCACTGGTAAGGCAGAAAGGGAAAGGATGAATATTGGGTTTTGAAGTTAGTGATGGTTTGGGCAAGGCTGATTGGGTCTTGAAGTCGAGGTCGGGCTGAGGCGGTGGCTTCGGGGGAGAAAATGGAAGTTTCGGTAAGGTCGGTAATGAGTTGTGGTTTGATGAAAGCTTCTGGATCTGCTGGGTTTTCAAAAAGCAGGAAGTTTTTATCTTCTTTGAGGTCGTAAACATAAGTGTTACCAGGAGTGAGGGTACGGGTTTGAGGTTGAGAATTGCTAGCGGGCAAGGGCGGGATAAGATTGTCAGGAAGGGTAATCTCTTGAGTGGCTGTGTAGAGCATTTTTTCGCCGTTGGGGGAGAAGTAGATGTTCTGGGCGCTGGCGGTGGCAACAGGGAGCAGTTCGTCTGGAAGTTGGAGGAGGAGTTGTTTTTCGCGTTGGATGATTTCATCTTCCCAGGAATTGAGAAGAAGGGAGAGTTGGACGGTGGCGTCGGAGAGGCTGGTGCGTCTAGTGAGGGTGTTGATCGGGAGGAGGTAAGTGGCATTGGGGAAAGAGGCCACGATTTGATTGGAGTCTGGGGACCAGAGGATTTGGGCATCGGCGTAGTTGGCATTTAAAGGAGTTTCGGCGATGAGTTTGGGGCCTTTGGAGAATAGGGCGGGGCGGTCGGAGAGTTCGATAATGTAGAGCCCGTCTTTGAATTGGGCTGAGGGGGAGGCGATGGAAAAGGCAATTTTTTGGCCGTCTGGGGAGGGGTTGAGATTGCGAGCGCCAGAGAAAGTAAGGGGGGCAAGGGTGGGAACGGTGCGGAAAAGATGGGCGTCGGCAGTAGTGACTAATTCTGGTTCGACAGTGAGGAGTTTTTGCCAGGAGGTAAAGCCGTCTTGTTTAATTTCAATTTGATATTCACCAGGGTAGAGACTCAGGGTGTCGTCAGTGACTTTGCTGGCGAGCTTGCCATCGATGTAGACACGAGCGCCTGGGGGGTTACTGATTACAGCCAAAAGTCCAGTGCCTTCGATGATACCGGAGCGGGTCGGGCGATAACCTTTGGCAAACATGATGGCTAAAGAAGTACCGACAATGATGAAAATGAGGGAGCCGAGGGTAAAGAGGAGGCGTTGGTTACGACGAACGAACTGTTTTAATTTCATTGTCCTATTATATTGGTTTTTGGGGGTGGGGGAAGAAGGTGAATTGAATCTTAAAAAAATCCGGCAAAGATGACAAGAAGGGTGGAGTGGGGAAAGCTAAGGATGTAAATGATGCGGAATGATATGGTAAATGATGTAGATTGTTACTTTAAGATAATGTTAGAGAAACTGGTAGAGAGAACGAGTGAGGAGCGGTTATAATTGTCTGGTAGAGTTAACAGCGGAGAAAGTCTTTTAAAAATGTTTAATTTGAGTAAACGAATTGGAATAGACCTGGGCACGGCCAACTCACTGGTGTGGTTGGAAGGCCAAGGGATTGTGATGGACGAGCCGACGGTGGTGGCGGTGTCTCTCAATGACAGTAAAGTGGTAGCTGTAGGCAATGAAGCCAAGGAGATGTTGGGACGAACTCCGGTAAATATCGCGGCGTCGAGGCCAATGAGAGACGGAGTGATTGCGGACTATTTTATTACCGAAGCGATGCTTAGAACCTTTATCTCGAGAGTTATTGGGAAGGCGTTTTTGTTTAAACCTGAAGTAATGATTTGCGTGCCAGCAGGCTGCACTCAAGTGGAGAGGCGAGCGGTGTTGGATGCCACGTTGTCGGCTGGAGCAAGGAATGCATATTTAATCGATGAGCCACTGGCGGCAGCGATAGGCGCCAATATTCCGATAGCCGAGGCGAGCGGCAATATGGTACTGGATATTGGAGGTGGGGCGGCAGAGGCGGCAGTGATTTCCTTGGGTGGAGTGGTGGTGCATAAATCGGCTCGAGTAGGAGGAAACGCTCTAGATGAGGCTATCGGTAAGCACATAAGGCGAAGGTACAATTTGATAATCGGAGACCAGACGGCGGAGAAGATTAAGATCTCGATTGGTAGCGCGGTGAGACTTAAGGAAGAGAAGAAGATGTCGGTAAAAGGGCGAGATGTGGCGACTGGGCTTCCTAGAGAAATAGAGCTGACGGCCAGAGATGTGAATGAGGCGATGAGTTTGCCACTGAGTAAGATCGTCAAGATTGTTAAGGAAGTGTTGGAGGAAGTTCCGCCTGAGTTGGCCAGTGATATTATCGATAAAGGGATTGTGATGACTGGGGGAACGAGCCAGTTGACTAATTTGGATCAACTGATTCGAGAGAATACGGGGGTACCTGCAAGTGTAGCTGAGGAGCCAATTAAGTGTGTGATAAGGGGGATAGGAGTGGCTTTGGAGAATTTGCCTTTGTACAAACGGAGCATGAGACAAAGAAGATAATTAAAGTTATTGGGATGGCGGTGTTTTGGACGTAAGTGAAAGAGGTTTTTTGGTAATTACGGGTTTGATTTGGTTTTAGGATAGTGTGAATATGGCTAGGTTGATGAGTGATGTTTTAAGCAAAAATGTAGCTGAGAGTAGAGGTTTAAAGAGCTATTTTATTGTATATATCTTGGGATTTTCGATAGACAAAGTGTATTCAATTTAGTAAAAAGCGATACTAGTTGGTTGAAATGAAAAAGAGGAAAGTTAAAGGGAAAAGATAAACTTTGGAAAAAGTGCAAGAATGGGTTTAATATCTAGATAGATAATTATATAGGGTAGGTGTGGAGTGCTTAAGTTTTGGTATATGTTTGGGTAAACGGTGTATTGGAGCGGTTGAAATTGACAAGAGTTATAATCTTAAGCAATAGTTAATTACACGGTTGGGAAGAGGAGGCTTAGGATTCGGTTTAAATTCGGTAAGGTTAATTGGTCAAATCAGGAGATCAAATGCTAAAAAGGACGGATTCGGGAATACGAATTGGCAAAGTATTAGTCTCTAGCAATTCGCAAGTAGAAGTGCTAAGCCACTTGGGGAAGGCAATTGATGGTAAAAAGATGGCAATGGTAACGACACCCAATCCCGAACAGGTAGTACAAGCGAATCGTGATGATAGTCTTTGTCATATTTTGAATGAGTCTACGTGGACGGTACCAGATGGTATTGGCCTATTATGGGCGAGTGCTTGGCTAAAAAGCAGAGGAAAAGTCAACCAGAGTTTGAAAGAAAGGATTACGGGGGTAGACTTGGCTGAGACCTTGATGAAAGAAAGTGCCAACCAAGGCTGGAAAGTAATGTTGATCGGAGGCAAAGCGGGGCAGGCTAGAAAAGCGAGCAAAAGATTGAAGAGCAAAATAAGGGCAGGTAAGAGAAAATTGAAGATAAATGGTGTGGAAGGTAGTATGAACGTGGTTAATGAAACTGAAGAGGAATGGTTGGAAGTGAAGAAAGCCCTACTTAAGTGGCAGCCAAAAGTGTTACTGGTGGCGTTTGGAGCACCGAAACAGGAGAAGTGGATTTGGAAGCATAGAGACGAATTGGAACAGCTGGAGGTTAGGGTGGCGATGGTGGTCGGGGGCGCGGTAGATTATTGGGCGGGTGAAGTGGATAGGGCGCCAAAGTTGGTAAGAAGCGTTGGAGGAGAGTGGTTGTGGAGACTAATTTTGGAGCCGTGGCGATGGAGGCGGCAACTTAGACTTTTGGAATTTGTGGGTTTGGTTTTGAAGCAAGGAAGGTAAGAAGGTGATAGTTTAGTTTATGGATTGAGATATAAGTTAATGGTTTGATACATCGATTTTGGCGATGAATTAGGGAAGTTGGCTGATATTTGAGTTGTAGTGTCGACAAGAAGATTAACTAAAGAAGGGCAGAGAAAGATTTGAGAAAAATTGTCTATGAGGATACATGACAATTGGATAAGGCTAAGTTTGGCCAAGAGCGTTGGGGAGTGAGAGGCATTGAGATAATTCTAGAGGTAGGTAGGATTTGACAATTGCTAGAAATTGAGTCAATCTATTTATAGTCATTAATAAACCTTAAATTTATGAAAAGGCTGCCCCTGAAAAAATCAATTGTCTTGGTTTCGCTTTTGGCTTTGGTGGCTTCTTATGCTTGGCCTTTGGTGCCAAGTGTTAACGCGGCCCAGGCCGGAGAAAGCTATTTGAGGTTTTCCCGAATGATGGCAGGAGAAGATCCTGGGGACACTTTGGTAGTGTTTACAACTTCCAGTGAAGCTCAGACTGAAGGCAAATTTAAGATCACTTTGGATAGCGAGTGGGTGAGTGACACCAACTTTTCGAGTACGAATACCAATTGGACGTTTACTGTAACCGGAATTCCCGGTTCAAGCACGGCCATGCCATTAAGCGGTTCAAATGCGACAGACGTTACGGGCAACACGGTAACATTTGGTCTGACAGGAGCTCTGGATGCCAGTACAGAGTATGCGTTTATTATTACGGGGGGCTTGACGGAAAACCCCGCGGCTTCGACCTCAATTATTCATGATTTGTTTTCGACAACGAGCGGGGACGCGACCATTGACGAGATTCAAGTAGCATCGCCAACAATTAGTGACGATCAGATTTCAATCCAAGCAGCAGTGCCGCCGTCATTTACGTTTGTTTTTGGGGGCAACAGTGATGATTTGGGTACTATGTCGACCGCAAGTGTGAATTCGGGCTCAGGAAACGCAATTACCATTACAACCAATGCAACTAATGGTTGGTATGCATGGGCATTGTCGGCAAATGCGGCATTATCATCTGCGGCTTTGAGCTACACGATTGATACGGCGGGTTCTATAGACGGATCGCCGACCACTATTTCCGGGGGAACAGAAGGATATGTTTTGGATGTGGATTTGACAACTGATGCAGGAGGAGGCGGAACTGTGGCGATTGCGGGTGAATATGACGGCGGATCGACAAGTGCTGGAGGAACTTTGGCGACCACCTTTCAACAGATTGCTAGTGCCGATGGGACAGGGAATGGAGATGTAATTACTTTAATTCCCCGAGCTACCATCGCCGGACAAACTCCAGCGGCTACAGATTACGCTGATACCTTGACGGTGGTGGGGGCGGGTAGATTTTAGGGGAATGGTTTGGTTGACTACAAGTAAGCAAAAGTAGATTATAATAGCTTTATGTGGCGAATTTTCCTAGTTTGTTTAGTATTAGGTTTGGCAGGCCCTAGTTCAGTTTGGGCTCAAGAAGAATCTCCAGAGACTGAGACAAATAGAGTTGTGCCTGTGCCCAGCGGAAACATTAATTTAAGCGTGTCGCCAATTAGTGTTGTTTTGGAAACGAGCCCAGGTGAGATGGTAAGAAGTACGGTTAAGATTCGAAACAATGGAATAGAGCCAGAATATTTAGTGGCAGATTTGGCTAAGTTTGAGGCAAGTGGAGTGGAGGGAGAACCGGTGATTAGAGAGTTTGAAGACAGCGAGGTGTGGCAAAACTGGATAAGATTTGATGAACAAGAATTTGTGGTGGAGCCGGGCGAATGGAAGAGCGTTAATTTTACTTTTGAACCCAGTAGCGAGGCCGGACTTAATTATTTTTATACGATAATGTTTCGTCGGCAAAGGGAGGTTGATCCGGGAACCACAACCAGTTTGACCGGAGCGCCGGCGGTATTGGTGCTGGCAAACGTGGTATCGCCACAAAGCCGAGCGGAATTGCAGTTGGAGGAGTTTAGTGTACCCAAGATGGTGTTTGAGTTTTTGCCAGTGAGATTTAAAGTGAAAGTGAAGAATAGTGGCAACGTGTTTTTGGCGCCCACAGGGAATGTGTTTATTGATGGAGGTGGAAAGAAAGATATAGCGATCTTGAGTTTTAACAAGGGCGGGGGATATGTGTTGCCAGACACATCGCGTGAGTATGCGGCTATCTGGGAGGAAGGATTTCCAGTATATAAAGTAAAGACCGAGGATGGAGCTGAGGTGAAAAATGAAGCCGGGGAGAGTGTTTATGAATTGGAATGGGATTTTTCTCAGATTGATAAGATGAGGTGGGGGAGGTATAAGGCCAACCTGTTGTTGGTATATGACAACGGTGAGAGAGATGTGCCGATTGAATCTCAGGTGGCATTTTGGGTAATACCCTGGAGAATTCTGGCAGCAATAGTGGCGATTGGACTATTGGTCTTGGCTGGAATAGGGTCACTACTAAGACCTATACTGAGACGAGTGTGGCGAAGAAACAGGAAGAAGTGATATCCTCTAAGGCATGAGAAAGTATGGATGGTTGATAGTATTGGCTTTGGTGTGGGTGAAGCCGGTAATGGCCGCGGGAATTACCTTGGAACCGGCGTTTCAGGAGGTGGTAGTGGAAGAAGGCCAAGAAGAAGTGGTGACGGCTATCAGGCTATTTAACCAGTCCGATTTGACGCTTGATTTGGAGTTGATGGCGGTGGATTTTGTACAAACTGATGAAACGGGAGCGGTGGCGCTGATGGACCGAATTGACAGCCAGTATCGATTGGCTGAGTATCTGGAGTTGGATCAGACGGAAGTGCAAATTGAGCCAGGAGGAGTGGTGGAAGTGCCGGTGAAGGTGATGAACAGGGCGGATCTAGAAGTGGGCGGGCATTACGGGGCAGTAGTGGTACAAGCCAAACCCCAAGATGTGGTGGAATTTCAGCAGGTGTTGCCTGGAGTGACGGGACTACTTCTGGTGCACAAAAGAGGGGGCGAGCGATATCACTTATCTCTGGATTTAGTGGAAGGGCTGGAGGCAGGAGTGAGATTGACGGTTCCTAACAGGTTAAATTTGAAGTTTAGTAATGAGGGGAATGTGCATTTAATACCTAGGGGAGAGGTGGAGATTCGAGATTGGTTTAACAGGGTGGTGGCCAGAGGGGCGATAAATGAAACTTCGAGTTGGGTTTTGCCTGGAAACAAGCGAAATATGGGGGTTAACCTCAAAAGTTACAGAACGGCTTTGCCAATAATGGCTTATAAAGTTCAAGTCACCGGCAACAGTGTGGGCGGACAAACACCATTTGGGCATCAGAGCGTGATGGTGGTGGTTGCTAGAGAATGGTTGGTTGGTTTGGGATTGTTGGTGGTGGCAGGGGTAATCTGGAGTCTGGTGAAAAGAAACAAGGTTGGGAAAGGGGAAGAGAAATGAAGAAGTGGTTGATTGTAGTGATACTGATGGCGGTGGGGGTAGTACTTTTTTGGGAGAGCCGAGGAGTCGTGGGGGAATCCAGGACAGGTGAGTTATCACCAAGGGCAGAGGAGTTTTTGGAAAGCCAAGCCAATGATCAATTGGTGGTGCGGGAGAGTGAAGAAGAGAAGTCAGGATTGGTGGCGACACCTTGTTTTGAGGTGCTTTTGCCGGAGATAGTGGTCGAGTCGAAGGTGGGGGTGGATTATGAACCTTGTTTTGTGTGGGCAAGGACTTTGAATCCAGCGGGAGTGATGACGATTTCGGTAAAGGAGGCTCAAGGGGACTTAGCTGAGGATAGCGGAGTGGTAATGCGTCGAGCAAGACCGGGAACTTATGAAGAACTAGAGTTAGCGGGTCAAGGATTTGAGGCATTGAGGTTTAGAAGTGAAAATGAGTTGATTACTTTTGAAAGACGGAACGGGATGCAGCTGGTGATGGCATGGGTGGAACTGTCAAGGGTGGATGAAACTGTAATTAATCAGGCAGATATGGTTTTGAAGGAAATCAGATTGATGGGTAAAGTTGAAGGCCAGATGTAGATAGAGAAAGAAAAGTGGAGATGTGATTAAATGAAAGAACGATGACTAAACGGATCAGAAAACGGGTATGGTGGAGCTTGGTGCCAATTATGTTGGTGTTGCCGACAAGTGAGAATTATGAGTTGAGTGGATTTGGGTTTGGGAGTGGAGGATTGGGAGAGGGAGTGAGTGACAACTATAAAATGAATGCGATGTTGGGGGAATTGGCGACGGGGCAACTTACCGGGGAGAATTATGCTTTAGGGCCAGGACTTGAATATGTACAAATGACAAATGTGCCTTTTGCGACAACTTTTGATAATCCAAACAATTATTACAACCGGTTGAGGCTGATTATTGATGCTGCCAGCAACCCGAGTGACACGTTGTTTGCGGTAGCGGTGAGTGATGATGATTTTGTGACCAGTTATTATGTGAAGGCAGATAATAGGGTGGGAGAGAGTTTGGAACTGGCGGATTGGCGGACTTATGTGGATTGGGGTGGGGCTAGCGGAGAAATGATATTGGGCTTGAAGGCAAATACAACCTACAAGGTAAGGATTAAGGCTCGACAGGGAAAATATACAGAAACAGGGTGGGGGCCAGAGGCGAGCGCGGCTACGGTGGCGCCAAACTTAACTTTTGATATTGATGTCGGGGAAAGTGACAGTGAGAGTAGCCCGCCTTATTTGGTGGACTTGGGCTGGCTGGAGGCGGGACAGGTGGTTACGGGAGATGAGAAAGTATGGGTAGATCTAGAAACCAATGGAGAAGGGGGAGGTTTTATCTATGTTTATGGAACCAATGCTGGTCTTGCCAGCCAAACAACAAGTTATACGATTAAGTCGATGACCGGCAACTTGTCAGTGTTAAACGAAGGGTTTGGAATAAGATCGGAGGCGGTGAGTGAAACGGTAGGAGGACCAATGAGTGTGAATGCGCCTTATGATGGAGTAAACGAAAATGTAGGGGTTGTGGGGACACAATCGCAAACAATTTATGATTCCTCTGGTACACCAGTGACAGGAGGCAGGGCGGCGATAGTAGTCAAAGCCAAAGCGGCCAACACCACACCAGCGGCGGGGGATTATTTGGAAGTGATGACGATAATTGCTTCGGCTGGATTTTGAGAGAATGAATGAGTGTGAGAAGCGTTTTACAAGGATAGGTAATATAAGATCATTAGTTAATGTTTTGATAAGGATTGATATTTTTTGATAAAAAATGACAAGGTCGGGGCGGAATTTGAGCTATAAATGTAGTCGATTACTTGAGGTGAGTGGTATTGCAATAGCCTTGTAATGTAGATATCATGAGGTAAATTGCTGCTTTCTTGGCAGCGTTTTGAGGTGGGATTTCGAGCAATAATTGGTAACGAAATAGATAATATGAAAATATTACTGCCCAATAGACACAGGCTTATCCAGATAGGAATGGGGTTAGTTTTGGGGTTTGTTGGGGTAGTAATATTCAAAACATTCCCAGTGAATGCCCAGGGAATAAACCCGGAAATGAGTTTTCAGGGCAAAGTGGTGAATGATGACGGTACAAATGTGACGGATGGAAATTATGATTTTGTATTTAAAATCTATACAGTTGATACCCTAGGTACAGCGGTGTGGACGGAGAGCAAGAGCTTGGCGGTGACAGATGGCATATTTCAGACGAATTTGGGAGACACGACGGCTTTACCGGGATCGGTGGACTTTAACTCGGAGAGTTTGTATTTGGGGGTTGAATTTAATAGCGATGGGGAGATGAGCCCGAGGATTAGATTGACGGCGAGTGCGTATGCATTTAACGCTCAAAAAGTAAACGGACTGACAGTAACCAATACCACCGGAACGTTAACGGTTCAGGATGCGACGACGATAACATTTTCTGGAGCTTATGATGTAACGCTGGTGTCCTCGGCTAGCACGAATGTAACTTTGCCCACGACGGGAACTTTGGCAACGCTGGATGGGGCTGAAACTTTGACCAATAAGACCATCGGCTCGAGTGGTTTAACCTTTTCGGGGGCGAATGTGGATATAGATACAGCAAGCAGTGAAGGATTGGCTTTGCAAGGCCGGGCGGACTCGAGTTTTGTAACGACTGCCGGCAATATAAGCTTTGAAGCTGGAGGAACGGGAACGACGGCCGTGATTAAGGTAGGAGCGGGTGGGTCGGGTTCGGCGACACCAGACTTTTTGGCGTTGGATGTTAAAAGCACCAGTGGAGATCCAGACGGGGGCGCTGATGGTTATATGTACTATAACGCTTCAGAGGGGAAGTTTAGGTGCTACCAGGAAGGCTGGACGGATTGTATAGGCACAGGATTGGGAACGGAATCCGGTCCGTTTATGGTGACAGCTGAGGTAATTCACCCGAGTAACTCAACCTTGGATTTGGTGATTGGCGGGACGGCAACCGAGAGCGCGACGTTTCAGGTGTTTGCCGAGACGGGAGAGGCGAGTATGTCGGGCAAGTTGACGTTTTCTGGGGGCAACAGAATTGAGACGAGTGAAATGCAAGACTTAATGCTAGGGGGGGAAACGACTGGAGCGGTGTTGATTCAGCCCAGTGGAGATACAACGAACTTTTTTAAACTAATTTCTGATGGAACGGATTTGTCACTAACGACAACTGATGGGGCGAACCTGACGGTGGGGGCGGCGGGGAATGTAATTATCGACAGCCAAGGGGGAGGAGTGTCGATTTGTAACTCGAGCTCGTGTGACACGATTGAGATCGGGAATAACTCTGACGCGGATACGATAACGATTGGGGATAGCAATGACGGCCTGACGATTGCCTCGAGTACGTTTAACTTGAGTGCGGGGGCTGTGAGTGGAGTAACGACCTTTGCCAGTTCGGGCGACTGGACTTGGGCGGCAGATACGCCAACGATTACGATTAACACAGATGAAACTTTTGAAATAAGTGATGCGGGAGGGGCGTTTAAATTTTCGGTGGCGACCGGACCGGAGTACACTGGTGATGCCAGACCAACTCGCAAGGTTGGGTTAGCGCCAGAGTTTGCAGGAGCGGTGATAGTGGGAGATGGAAGTAATAATACCGGGACGATGACTTCGGACTTTTGTGAGCAAGGAGCGAGCGCGGAGATACCGGATGTGAATACAGGTGTGTGTAACACCAGTGGAGATATGCATAATTACTACCAGTGGACGACGAGTGAGGCGAGTGCTCAGGATTATCAGGTTTATGTCAGGTGGCGGGTGCCGGATAATTTTTCCGGATGGATAGGAACTGATCCGATGAAGGTCTGGGGGAAGCGGACGGATGCAACCAACAATGAAGTGAGAATATTTGTTTACGACACAGATGGCACCTTGGAGAATAGCGGAGGAACTCAGGTGGCTGGGACTAACTGGACCCAGACTTCGATAGAGAGCAGTTTTGCCGGAACTTATACGGCTGGAGCGTATATGACGATTCGGATAGTGGTGACGGCAGACACTAACGACAGTGTGCAGGTGGGGGAAATTACTATGGATTACTTGGCAGACAATTAAACAATGAAAAGCATAAAACTAATTATTTTGATAATACTTTTAAATCTGGTTTGGGTAACTAGATTTGAAGTGAAGGCAAATGAGGGGTTAAAAACTTTAGTGCTTAAAAGCAAGGCTGAGCAGGTCGAGGTGTTTGTAGATCAAGGCTTTGGGATAAATCAAAAACTTAGATTTGACGTAGTCAGAGAGAAAAGAATAACGCCAAGTGGGGCGTGGGAAGTGATGCAGGCACTGATGGGGAAGGGTGATCCGGCCGAATTTGAGGTGCGGGTAGAGCGGCAGGGAGAAGTGTTGAGCCGATGGGAAGTGGTAAACACCAAAGAAGTGGAGCTTGATTTGGTGACTGAGACACCGGGGAAATATGAGCTGGTTTTGGTAAATCAAGAAACTGGGGAAGAAGTCAGGAATGAGTTTTGGTGGGGAGTGTTGGCTGTGAATACTAACAAGCCGGTGTATAAACTTAATGAGGAAGTTAAAATTGATATGGCGGTGTTGGATGAGTTGGGTGAGATTGTTTGCGGAGTGCCGGTTTGGGTGGAGATTACCGATCCTAGTGGTGAAACAGTACGTCTGAGTACTGAGGAGGGGATGGTTCTGGAAACGGGTCAATGTGGAGTAAAACAAGCTAGTTTGGTGCCGGATTATGAAACGAGATACAGTGCCGACAAGGTTGGGGAATATCGGATGAGGGTGGGGGCAATTACAGACAAGGGTGAAGAGGTGATTCAAGATAGGTTTCTGGTTGAGGAGGAACCAGCTTATGAGATAGAGAGATTTAGCGGGACGAGAATTTATCCACTAGACGAATACCCGATGATTATTCGGGTGGTGCCAGGAAGTAGTTTTAAGGGCATAGTGCGAGAGCAAGTGCCTTTGGGGTTTAGAGTAAGAGAGGTGGAGGAGGGAGAACTGGAACAGTTTGGAAGGGGAGGGGTAGTGACTCAAGCAAGTATGAGAGTAAATGAAACTGAAGAAAACCTGAGGTTAGAGTGGGAAGTGGATTGGCGGGCCGGACAGGAGTATTTTTTGGCATATATGTTTGACGCGCCGGATGTGTCGCCTAATTTATACAAGGTTGGGGGTTTAAGGTTTGGAGATTATACAGAAGCAAGAGTGTGGCTGTTGGCTAATGATGCGGTTGAGACGAGATATATGAGAGGAGATCAGCATACGGTCAATTCGCTGACGGCATATGATTTGGAAACAACTCAATCGAGCACTTCGCAAAACACATTGATTGAGACAGCAGGATCTTCAAGTTCGGGAAACAATACAGTGACATGGGGAATTAGAGTTTGGAAAAGAGCCAGCGGGGGGACGGAAACGGAAATTACCTCGGGTACGCCGGTAGCCCAGGTAACCAGAAGCGCGGCAGGCAGTGGGTTGCAGAACAACACTTGGACGCCTACATCGACATCGTTGGAGTTGACAGACTCGATCGTAGTTCGGGTATATGCGCAAATTACCGGATCGGAGTCGGTGGCTTGGACAGAGCAGGCTACTTATACGACCGAGCAGTTGGGTGCATACACTTTGGACGCAACTGCCTGGAGCGTTTATTACTATACCGACTATACAACCAATGCAAGTGGAGGTCCGAGTGGCAGGTATACCAGGGGTAGGTTCTATTGGGGGACGTCGACATATGACAGTAGGATAACCAGTTTTGAGTGGTCGCCGCCGCCGACAATAAATGTTTCAGGGGTTTGCAAGGCATATGATCAATCAACCAATTGTGCCGATGGGCGGACAGTGAAAGTAGCATATGACTCACAGATCCAGGCACAGACGACGACAACGTTGTCTGGGGCGTTTACAGTTACGGGGCTGGATACACCCAGTAACGGAACTATAGTTACGGTGTTTTTAGACGGAGATGCTGAGGGGGATGTGCCAAACTCTAATGAAGCGGTGGCTGTAGCCAAATACAATGGGGGTGGAGCTAATTTGGGTGGATTACTTTTGTATGAGGAGCATTTGACGATTGGAAGTGATGACAACCAGACTTTGACTAATGCCGATCTATCTTCGTATGACAATTCGGTTTCCGGGGACGAGGATATTTTCTTTGAGGTGGATGGAAATAATGACCTAGTTGTTGACGCAACCTCACAGTCTAGTCAGGAAAAGCTTTACATCAAGGCCGGGAATACTTATCGACCGGATTCTTCATCTTCGGGAAATTTAAGCTCTCATGATGTGCAAGTTGTTGGAACTTTGACGGCTGATAGTAATACTTTGAACTTGTCTGGTTCGTGGATCAACTCGGGAACCTTCACAGCCGACTCCTCGAGTGTAATCATGACAGCTACCAGTGGTAGTGAGTCGATTAATTCCTCGGGTGCTACATTGGCGAGTTTTAATGATCTTACTTTGGGCCAAAACTCGGGAAGTACTACTTGGAGTTTGTCTTCGGCTTTGGATGTAGATGGAGAGTTGACGATTGATTACGGAACGCTTGCGATGAATGGGTCTAACGACATAACAATTGCCGGAGATTTTGCCATTGGGGCTAATGGTAATTACACTAAGGGAACAGGTAGCCTGACAATGGATGGGACTACCACACCGGTGGCTTTGACAGACAACCGGACAAGTAAAGCAAATTTGGGAACCTTGGTGATTAATGGAAGTAGTAAAACCGTAAATGCGGGGTCGGGTGTGTTGATGGACAGCTTGGAAGTGGCCGCTAACCAAACGATTAATTTGGGGAGTAATGATGTGACGATAGGGGCGACGACGAGTACAAATTCGGGGGGAATCAGTAACTCAGGTGTAATGACGCATACAAGCGGTACCATGACGGTGATATCGTCTTCAGGTGGGACAGCGGTTTGGCAAGGTAGCGGCACGATCGAATCGAACAACCTTACCATAGGTGATGGTGCCACTTCATTTAGTGTGGATGCTGATACTAATAGCGCAATTATTGAGACAGCTGGGGATTTTACTATAACTGCAGGAGCTGCTTTTAGCGCTTCGGGGGGGAGCTTAATTGTCGGAGGTAACTTTACCAACAATGGGGAATTTGTCCATAATGATGGTACGATATCCTTCGAGGCTCAGGATAGCGGGAATACCATCACCACTAATGGGGATGATCTTTATGTGGTGGAATTTGATGATAATGGAACTAGTGGAGAATGGACTTTGAGCGACATTAATTTGACAGTACATGATTTAACCATAACGGGAGGGTCGGTAACTTTGCCATCGGGAGAGTTGACGGTTAACAATACATTTGCCAATTCAGATAGCTTTGACCACAACTCTGGGACGGTGAATTTGGCAACGGCCACATCTCCAACTTTGACCACGGGGTGTGCCACGGTTTCGGCTTGTACAAGTCAGGACTTTAATAATTTGACTTTAGCAAAAAGCTCGAGTTCGGATACAGTGACATTGGCTGGTAATTTGAAAGTAGTAGGTACATTAAGCATCACAACCGGAAAACTTACCCAGTCGACATATAACGTACAAGCTGAAGGGACAAGCGCGGTGAATGTAGGGACGGATGGTATTTGGAGTAATACTGCAGCTGGTGACGTGATTGTTGGAGGAAGTGTGGCCAACAGCGGCATCATCGATTTTCGTTCAGGTTCAGAGTGTGGAACAACGGACTCGCTTTCGATTACTTCTACATCGAGTGGAATACAACGGTCATGGACTGGGTCCGGGACGTTTACTATGTATGATGTATCGGTGCGGGACCAAGGCGGAAGTGCGGCGATAACGGTGTATTCGGGAACTAATGTGTCAGGTAATGGAGCGAATTGGATATTTGAGGCGGTGTGTCCACTGGCGGAGGATTCCACTAGCGCTACGGCGACAGGTTACTCTTTCCAGAGGAAGACTTTTTACAACGCCGCTAGTGGAAATGAAGCGCATTGGAGGTTATACCATGACGGGAATCAAATCGATGTCCATTATAGCCAGGATAATGGCACGACATGGGTGGGAGATACCAGTCTTAGCTACGACACTAATGATTTTTCCGTTTGGACGGCAGCGATTAGCGGGACGGAACATGTATGGCTGGCAGTAGCTGATGGTGGGGATATTAAGATCCGGCAAGGCACGGTCGGGGCGACAAGTATAGTTTGGGATAATGATGTAAGCACGGCCCTCAGCGATACCGGGACATATAGCTATCCTTATATCTCTCTAGACTCAAATAATTACATTTGGGTAGGGGCGCGATACGAGGATGGGGGTAGTTATTCGTACAAACTGGTAACTACCCAAGAAGGAACCGGCAGCCAGACTGGGGACAGTGACCCGTCGACCTGGACATGGAGTGAGACAGCTTATTCTTTGGCTGCTTCTGAGAACGCAGTAACCTATGGCAATATTGTACCTTTGAGTGGTGGGGACATGTACGCGACATTTACTTCTGGCAGCACGATAGCAGGATGTATTTGGGATTCTAGTAACTCGGCTTGGGAAAATAGTGTGGGGGATTCGTGTACCAGCGGATTTGCCAATTATTGGTCCATGGACGAGACGAGTAGCCCGTCGTTGGATCAGGGTTCCAGTGGAAATGATGCGACGTGGAGTGGAGATGTGAGTTCTACGACCGGGATTTTGAGTAATGCAGTTAATCTGGAGGCAAACGGTGAGCCGGTGGTGTGGGGAATTCAAAGTGATAAATCATTTTTAATTCAGCCGAGTACCAGTGCTTTGTCGAGTATTAGTTGTGACAGTTCTCACTGCTATGGGGCAGATAGTAGTGGCTCTATAACCAAAGTAGATAAAATCGATGGCACGATTGTTTGGGGAACGGGTGGTTCAACTCCACCCAAACCGGATACGAATTCAATTTTTGATATGTACTGCGACGACACTCATTGCTATGGTGCACACAACAACGGCTATATGACCAAGGTCGCCAAAAGCGACGGGACTGTCGTTTGGGGAACAGGAGGGTCGACCCCACCTCGTCCATATACCAATGCAATGTATGGTATTTATTGTGATAGCACTCATTGTTATGGAGCACATGTAAGTGGAGGCTATATGACCAAGGTGGCCAAAAGCGATGGGACTATCGTTTGGGGAACGGGTGGGTCGACTCCGCCTCAACCAATAGATATGAGTGCAATGCTGGAAATTTTTTGCGATGACACTCACTGCTACGGGGCACACACAGACGGTTACATGACTAAGGTGGCCAAAAGCGACGGGACTATCGTTTGGGGAACCGGAGGATCGACTCCACCTCAGCCGGATACAAGTTCAATTAATAACCTCTTTTGTGACAGCACTCATTGTTATGCTACACACAATGATGGTTACATAACCAAAGTACTAAAAGCTGACGGCACGGTAGTTTGGGGAACAGGTGGCTCAACTCCACCTCAACCGAACTCGATCTACTTATATGGCATTTTTTGTGATGACACCCATTGCTATGCATCGCACAGCAATGGGTCTATGGTCAAGGTGGCTAAGTCTGACGGTACAATTGTCTGGGGAACGGGTGGCTCAACTCCTCCCCGGCCAAGTACATATGCAAATAATAATGTTTTCTGTGATGAGACATACTGCTATGGAGCTCACTCCAGTGGCTATATGACCAAGGTAGTCAAAAGCGATGGGACGGTAGTGTGGGGAACAGGTGGCTCAGGTCCACCTCGGCCGAATACGAACGCAATGTATAGTATTTATTGTGACAGCACTCACTGCTATGGGGCGCATGCCGCCGGATATCTGACCAAAGTGGCCAAGAGCGACGGGACAATTGTGTGGGGAACCGGAGGCTCAACTCCACCTCAACCTAACTCTTTAGGAATGAACGGAATAAACTGTGATGACACACACTGCTATGGTGCGCACTTCGGCGGCTATATGACCAAAGTGGCCAAGAGCGACGGGACGGTAGTGTGGGGAACAGGTGGCTCAGGTCCACCTCGGCCGAATACGAACGCAATGTATAGTATTTATTGTGACAGCACTCACTGCTATGGGGCGCATGCCGCCGGATATATGACCAAGGTGACTAAATCAGACGGAACAGTAGTTTGGGATACTGATGTCCTGCCGAATACGAACGCAATGAATGGAATATACTGCGATGACACTTACTGCTATGGGGCACACAACAATGGCTATATGACCAAAGTGGCCAAATCAGACGGCACTGTCGTCTGGGGAACCGGAGGCTCAACTCCGCCTCAGCCAAATACAAGTTCAATGTTCAGCATTTACTGTGATGATACCCACTGCTATGGAGAGCAGGGTATTTACTTGACAAAGGTGGATAAATCAGATGGTTCTATTGTTTGGGGAACAGGCGGCTCTACTCCACCTGAACCACATACAAGCTTTATGTACAGTCTAATCTGTGATGATACCTTCTGTTACGGTGGGCTGTATTCAGGTTTCATAACCAAGGTGGCCAAATCCGACGGCACGGTGGTTTGGGGTACTGGCGGATCGGACCCTCCCCAGCCTCATACAAGCTCCATAAATAGCATTTACTGTGATGACACACACTGCTATGGAGCATACTCTAGCGGAGAACTGACGAAGATTTTAAAGTCAACATCGAGTGAATTTTTGTCTATAAGTAGTACTGGTTTATCGAGTGCATTTACGATCTCTACTTGGGTAAGAGTAAACGCTTTTGTATCAGCGGATCCTTACTTACCAATATATGGTGAATATGTTTCTAACTCTGACACCGTAAAGAATTTTCTAGCGGTTGATAAGGCTAGCCAGAAGGTGATATTTGACCAAGCTGTAACAGAAAACCTTGGTATTAATGCCGCCGAGAGCACAACGGTTTTGGAAGCCGGACAATGGTACCATGTGGTGGCAGTGCAATCCGCAGACAACAGCAGAACGGTGTATGTGAATGGAAATTCTGAAGGGACTTCGACGGAAACGTATTCCGGAAATGCACCCGACACGTTTGCAATAGGGGCAGGCAGGGGAAGATTAAACTCTAATTTTTACGGTGATATTGATGAGATGAAGATATACAACAATGCTTTAAGCGCTGATGAGGTGGAAGGATTGTATTTCAGTACAATGCCCAACATCCACCAGAAGATTGACACCTTTACGTCATCAGGAACCTGGACGGCACCGGACGATGTGACCGAGGTAACTGTGGAGGTGTGGGGGGCGGGAGGTGGGTCTTCGATCATTGATTCTACTGATGCAATGGGTGGAGGAGGCGGGGCTTATTCAAGAAGTGTGATAAATGTGACCCCGTCGACGCAATATTCGATAACGGTGGGAACATCTGCCGCAGATACAGATGGCGGAGATAGTTCGTTTGGTAGTTCTACGGTTGTGGCAAAAGGTGGTCTGAGTGGTGCGAATGGGGGAACTGGAGGCCAAGCTAGTTCGGGAACGGGTACAGTCAAGTATGGTGGTGGTAATAGTGAACCCCAAGCACCCACATCTAGGGGGGGAGGGACAGCCGGAGATTCTGAAAATGCTAATGGAACTATGGGCGGAAACACTAATGGCGCAGACGGGGGGACACCACTTGCTGTAGGAATTGGCGCTAATGGTGTTAGATCATTGTCAGTAGAAACAATAGGAGGTGGGGGGTTAGCCAAAATTACCTATGAGACTGAGATTGAGGACGTCTATCCGCTGGTAAAAGATCATACTTGGGGAAGACAAGAATCAGATTCAACAAACCATTCGATATCAATACCAGAAGAGGCTAACCCAGGAGAGTTGCTGCTATTGGTCTTCAGTTCAAATGGTAATCCAACTGCATCTATTTCAGATGGCTGGACCAAATTATCACAAGAAAGTTATGATAGTTATGTAACTGAAGCTGTGTTTTTTAAGTTTGCCGATGGAGATGATAGTGCAGTAGTGACAACCAGTACTAGCGAAAAAGCTTCTTGGATAGTATACAGAATAGCCAGAGCAGGAATACCCTCTCTTACAATGACCAATGGAAATTTAAGTAATCCGAATCCTCCATTACACACTCCTGAGGGCGGAAGCAACAAATTTTTGTGGTTAGTCTCGATTAGTGATTTATTTGAGTATAAAGCAGTCTTGCCAGAAAATTATTCATCAATGCTTTTGCAGTACAATGGTATATTAGATAGCTCTGGAGTTAGTTTGCGAGTTGGAGAAAGATTTAATCAGGCTTCGAGTGAAGATCCAGGTTCTTTGAGTTATTCTTCACAATACTGGGTAGCGGCGACAATATCGGTGCCGCCGGCAACAATCACTGAAGTCAGTGGTAGTGGCAGTCCGGATGAGATTGGGACGGGGTCGGGAAGTCTGACGGCAGGCATGACGGCAGTTAGTGATAACTCGGGCAGAGTAAATCTTGCCTGGGTGAATGATTCGGGTAATATTGTGTTTGACCAGAGGGGAAGCGACTGGAGCTATAGTCCGATTAGCTTGGATGCCGGCAGCACAAACACATATCTAACGGTAACTTTTGATTTTGATACAAATGATCTTTATGCAATTTGGGTGGATAGCTCGAATAACTATATTTACTACCGTCAGTGTGATGTTACGACCGACACGACGGAGTGCATGACAATAGGCAACTGGCAAACAGAGATGGAATGGCAAACTGCTGGGACGAATACCAACTTGACGAGTAATTACTCGGGCTCGACAAATACGTTTGCTATGTGGACGGAAGGAACGGGTTCACCTTTTCAGATAAGCTGGGATAAAATCGGAGCGAGTGTGACAATTTATTTGACCCAAAATGATTTTGAGTGGTTTGTGCCTCAAGGGAGTGTGAGCTTGTCTAACAGTTGGCCGAGTGGGGTGGGAGCAGACATAGCGGAAAATGAAGTGATGCTACAATTGCCGGCGACTAATGAGGCTTTGAGAAAAGGCGATAGGGTGAGAATTCAGATAAACGTTGAGGTGAGTGGGGCTAATATGAGTGCCGATTCTCAAGCGTTTAAACTGCAGTATTCACAAGCGGAGGATTGCAGTGTGGCAAGTAGTTGGAGTGATGTGGGAGCAAAGGTTTCGGGGAGTGTGTGGCGACTTTATGATGAGAGCAGTTTGGCAGATAGCGTGGCTCAAGTAAATCAAATAAGCACGTCGGATAGCGGAGCCGAGGGAAACTTTAGCGAAACAAACCCGAGTGGCAATAACCCGAATCTGGTGGCGGCAAACAGTAATAGCGAATGGGATTGGCCAGTTGAGCATAACGGAGCGGATTCGAGCAAAAGCTATTGTTTTAGAATGGCCAAAAGCGATGATTCGCCGCTAGATACATATAATGCTGATGGCTATCCCAGGTTGGTAACAGCTCCAGGTAATGAGGAGCTGTTGAGGCATGGGAACTTTTTTAGAAATGGAGTCGAGCAAGGGTTTGTATGGGCAAATTAAGAAAGAAAACTAAATTGAAGAAGAATACTAAAGGCACTAAGCGAGTAAAGAAATTTGAGTGGGGGGGGTGGGGGTATAAATTGGGCTTGGGGTTGGTGGGGATAGGAGTAGGGTGGTTAGGGTTTTGGGGAGTTAATAAATGGGTGGAGGCGGCGGTGTTAGAAACACCGGCGGAGTTGACAGCCTGGCTGGAGCCGGATGAGACAGGCATGAATCAGGTGTGGATGGATCAGACTGGTGGCAAAATCAGAGTGAGTCGTGAGGGAATGACGCATGCGGGACTGGTAGTGGGAGGAAGCAAATTGGTGTATATGGTTCAGGTGGGCTCACAGTGGCAGATTGTGATTTATCGGCCAGGAGGAGGTGAGGTACAGTTGACTACTGGGGGGAATAATGTGAATCCACAGATATCGGGGAAATACGTGGTGTGGGAAGCCCAAATTGACGGCGTGTGGCAAGTGATGGTATATGACGGCATAAGACGAGAACAGATAACTTCGGGGGAGGGACCGGCTCAGGATGTGGTGGTGAATGACACTTCGGTAGCCTATACCCAAAAACAGACAGATGGGGGGTGGAGAGTATTTGCGCATGATTTGGAGAAGGGGAGCAGAGTAAACGTTAGTGGAGAGGGATACGGAAGAAAGCCAGAGTTTGTAGAGAATAAACTGAGGTGGCAGAGTCAAATTGAAGGGGGAGGTAGAGCCTTCTTTGATTATGATTTAGATTCGGGCGAGAGTGTGGCCAGTGAAGAAGTGGGTGAACTGAGTCAATTGATTCAGATGGCGGAGGAAGCGAGTGTGGCGGCAAAACTTGAGCAATTCGGTGAAATAGAGGATGGAAGTTTATTGGAGACTTTGTGGGTTTTGGGGGTAGTTGACGAGAAGGGGCGAGTGCGAGATTAGGCTTAGAGGGAGTCGAGATATTGGAGCCAGGCTTGGTAACTTAAAAGTAAACGATGAGTTTGGGTGAGAGTATCAATGGCTTGTTGATTGGTTAAGGGTGACTGGAGAAGATCGAGGTGGGCGGCTTGGAGGGCGGTGACTGCAGATTGGGTTTGGGCAAGATTGGCGGGAGAGAAGGATTGTAGTTGGGCCGAGGTGGAGGCAAAAGCTTGAGTGTAGGCAGGGGTAAGGTGAGTAATTTGGTGGTGAATAGAAGTGAAACCTTCAAGGGCGGCTTGGGCTTTTTGGGAGAGTTGGTTGGGGGTGAGACTGGGGTCAAGGTCGGTAGTGACAGGATAGTCTAAGGCTTGAAATTGAAGCTCAAGTTGTTGGTTTAAATTGGTGTGCAAATAGGCAAGTTCTGGCAGGAGAAGAGTTAGTTCTTGGTGGAGATCATCGAGAGAGGCGAGGGATTTGGGGTGATTGACTGGAGGAGGTGGCGAGGTTTGGGCAAGTGTTTCTAGGGCTAGTCCGGCTTGGGAGAGGTTGAGGGAGAGCTGGTCGGTGAGATCGGGGGAGAGAGTAAGTTGGGAGAGGTTAATTAGGGAAAGGTGGACTTGAGACAATTGAGGATAGACAGAATTGAGGTAAGGTGTGGTAGTTTGGATGAGTTTTAACTGTTGATACTCTGGTTGCCAATGGGTGAAAAAGCGCCAGGAAATTAAAAGTGACAAAGTGATGATGGCGGCTAAAGGAAGAATTAGAGCTGATCGGGGTGGATGGATCATGAGCCGATTTTGGTAAGAGTGGTAGGGGGAGGGAATTGGTGGGAGTGAGAATAAAGATATGTAAGGTAAAAGGTGAGGTTGGTTAGAGTAAGAAAAATGAATGGGAAGAGTTTGGTGAGGCCAAGATTGGGGAGAAAGAAAATGATGAGAGCAAAAGAGGCGAAAAGAAGGAATTCGAAAAGGTTGGCAAAAAGGTGAGAGATAATTTGCATAACGGGGTGAGTGAAACGCTTGAATAAAGGTATTTCTAGTTGGAGCTGGAGGCTTTGGGTGTCTTTATCAACTTGAGTTTCACAAACTTGGTGGTTGGGGGCAACGATAAGCAAGTGAAGATCTTCACGCGGAAGGGAAAGATGGAATTGGCCGAGGAGGTTACTACTAGTGGAGGCGATGACAGTGTGGTTGGGGTCAGTGAAGATGAGGCGGGCACCAGAGAGGGGGCGGCCGTTTTCGGCTAGGAGGCGACCTCTGAGGCGTTTGTGAGTGGGTAGAGACTTGAAGGGTAGGTGGTGACGGAGAAAGTGGGGAAGCTGATGAAGGGGTTGGTGGAGTTTGGAACTGAGTGAAAGGAGAGTGATGAAGCCAAATAATAGAAGACCCAGGCTGAGGGTGAGATTATAAAACCGCAGGGAAGATGAGAGAGGAGTAATTTCCGGTTGGAAGCGGTGTTTGAGTAAGTTTAAAGAGTTGAGGTGGTAGCGAAGGAAGGAGATGAAGGTTGGTTTCTGACTGGTTAAAGACAGTTGAGGGTAGGTCTGGGTTTGGGCGTCGAGATCAAAATCGTGAGAATAGGGGTGAAGGGATGGGTCTTCGGCGATTAGGCGGTAGCGGCCAGCCGAGAGGGCCAAATCTAATTGACCTTGTGAATTAGTGTAGACATAGCCGCTGGGGGTGAAGGTGGAAGGCAAAAAGTTGAGAAAAATACCACTGTTAGGCAGGAAACGCTCGAGCCTGACTCTGACACCTTCCAGAGGCTCCCCAGATGTGTCGGTGAGAGTGATGGGTGGAGAAATCATAGCAGTGGCTGGGGTGTATTTGGTGAGATTGCCAAAGATGTCGGTAGTGTAGAGATGAAGAAAATAGAATCCGGGCTGATCGGGGACGGAGATGCGACCTGAGAAACTATTATTGTTGAGAGGGAAAAGTTGATTTACGAATTGGGCTTGAGGAGAGGCAAGGCCGAGGAGTTGAGAGGTAGAAAAGACGAGATTGACGTCTCGAAGAGTTTGAATCTCTGAAAAATAAACGGTGAGTTCGAGAGGGAGGGATTGGGGAGCAATAAAGTTGGGAGGATTGGCTGAGAGGGCGTTGAGAAGAGGAATACCGCGAAAACTGAGGTGGGTTTGATCAAGGACGAGAGTCGCTTGACTTGGTTGGGAGGTGGTGGTGACGATCAACAAATCCGAAACGAGGGTGTGAGTGTTGGTAGTGGCGGTGGCCTGAAGATAGTAGGTAGTTTGAGGGTTTAGGTCTTTTAATAGTAGGGAATGACTGGTGGCAAGATTGGGGCTGACGAGCGTTTGATTGAGGTTTGAAGGACTAGTGCCGTAGGCCAGAGTAACTTTTGATGGTTGATTAAAAAGAAGAGTGAGTTCTAGGGAATCGGTAGAGAGATAAGGGAGGGAGAGATCGAGTAAACGAAGTGGCGAGGAAGCTGAAGGGAGCTGGCAGGATGAATCGGTGGGATTGTCGCGGTGGCGACAAAGGTGAATATTGGGCTCACAAAAGCCGGTATCACAATCTGAATCGGAGGAACAGGCGGAATTGCAGCTTAAGAGTTGTCTGGGTGGTGATGGCGGAGGGGTTTGGTAGAGATAAGCGCCAGTGAGGGTGGTGACCGGAGAAACAAAAGGGTGGATGATGCTGGCGGAGACGGTGAAAGGAATAGTGGAGGCGAGTTGTCTTTTGGTGGTGATTAGACGGAAGCTGGTGGTGGCAGAGGATTGGGCGGCAAGACTGGGAACAGTCCAGGTAAGCGTGGTTTGAGTGGGATTTAAAAGCGGCTGAATGCCACTCAAGGTTTGGGCTGAGCCGAGATTATAGCCAATGACTTGGAGAGTGGGATTGGCCCAGCTAACTTGGACGGTAACGGGAGTGGCTTGAGGAAGTAAACTGGTGACGGTGAGATCGTAGGTGATGGTAGTGTCTTGGGCGTAAGGACCGTTATGGCGAGGGGTGAGGGAAAGAGTGATGTCACCAGGCTTGGCGGGGACAGCGCCAGTGATTTGCAGTTGGCTGGCAGTGGGTGAGACTGGAACAGTGACCTGATCGACAGGAGTAGTGGAGGCGAAAGTAGTTAAATTCCAGTGGTAAGGAGAACTGATGCCTGGGTTGGGATTATTGGGTAGACCGCTTAAGTAAAAGCCATAGGTAGTTTGGGGGGTGAGGTCTGAAGAGGGGAAAGTGAGGGTTTGACTATCAAGGTGAGTGGGGGAGGCAATTCCAGGCCAAGGGGTGACATCAGAAGGCAGATCAGCGGTAGAGACTGAGAAAGTTGAGAGAGGGGCTTCAAGTGGCCAAGCAGAGCCAACTGCTAACTCTAAGGAGGTTTCGCTGGCAATTTGGGAAGGAGTGGCGGTAATGAGAATTGCTCCAGGCGAGGCTTGAGGTGTAGGGTTACTTAAGCGAATGTAGGCGGGAGAAAGCTGGGCGTGGAGAGAGGCGGGGAAAAGAAAAAAGCAGATGAAGATTAACAGTTTTAGGGCAGTCATAGCTTAACTACATGATGCCACAGTCTGGTAGCCTCGTAAATATTGCATTTGGGGTGGCGAGCATGAATAATTGTAGTAGGATAAGTAGGGTAAAGAGATATGCCAAAAATCATTATTGGGAAAAAATCCAGAATATTTTTAGGAATAGTGTTGGTTTTAGCCATGATAGGTTTGAGTGGAACGGCTGCCTTTTTTTACTATCAGTACCGCCAAGAACAACTGAGAAACCCTTTTTCTGAAGTCGAGTATCTGACTAGGAGAATTGGCAAATTTATGGTGTTGCCAGAGGAGCCGGCAACTTTGGCTACTGTAACAGAGAAGGAGCAATTGGCGGATCAGGGATTTTTTAAGTCGGCTGAGAATGGGGATAAGGTGTTGATTTTTGTGAATGCGGGCAAGGCGATTTTGTATCGGCCAACTTTGAATAAAGTGGTAGATGTAGCCAGTGTGAGGACGTTGGAGGAGCAAGAACCAGAAGCGGTGGATGAATCAACGGTTGCCATGGTGGAAGTGTATAACGGCACATTTGTGACGGGTTTGGCTGGGAGTGTGGCAGACCAGTTGGAGGATATGGAGAATTTGAGATTGCAGATTACCTCGAGTAAAGATGCGAGACTAAGAAATTACACCGATACTTTGGTGGTGGATTTGGCTGGCAATAATCCTTCCAGAGCACAGAGAATTGCTGATGAACTGGGTGGAAAAGTGGGAAGACTACCGGCAGGGGAGGCGAGTCCGGCGGCAGACCTGTTGATTATTGTGGGGATTAATTACGTCAACAGCAGATAAATAAGTCTTGAGTACCTAAGTTTTAGGGATGTGGGAAGAGACTAAAGATTGTCTTCTGAGTCGGGGTTGATACCTAAAAGCCAAAGGACTGATTCTTTTTTGTAACGACGGTCACCGCGGGAATTGATACGGATAGCCGGGAGTTTGCCACGTTTGCCCCAGCGTTTGATAGTTAGAGGCGAGACTCGAAGGAGGTCGGCAACCTCACGAACGGTAAGCAAGTCTGGTAAGTGATTGATATCTAGTTTTTTTACCGGTCGAGGTTGAGCAGTGTTTGCCATTTAAGCTCCTTTAATTGTATTAGATATGAGATTGAGCTTGATTGATATATAAAGCTCTGATATCCAATGTAACAAAGTAGGAAGAAGGGTGTCAATGATGAAAATAAGGATATGTATAATAGGCCTTTGAACTAAGGAGTCGAAATGA
>CAYNMS010000004.1:40060-51064 GCA_964398525.1 uncultured Pseudomonadales bacterium
AAGTTTGATCCAGAGCGGGGAAATAAGTTTTCAACTTATGCAACCTGGTGGATAAGGCAGACTATCTCTCGGTCACTTTTTGAAAAGGGTAAGACTATAAGAGTGCCGTTTCATAAAGCCGAGCAAGTGAATAGGTTACGGAGAGTGTCTGAGATACTTGAGCAAGAACTTGGTCGAGAACCAACCATAGAAGAAATTGCTTTAAAAAGTGAAATCAGCCCTGAAAAAGTGGAGAGGTTGTTCAGAATATCCATTTCCCAACAGGTTGGTTCCTTGGACAGGACGATTGGAGATGATGGGACTGCGTTGAAGGAGTTAATTGAGGATACCGACGCTCCTTCTCCCCCTGATTTAGTAGCGGAAGAACAACTTCGAGAGCAATTGGAGGATATACTGGATAAGGTGCTGACGTATCGAGAAGCTACGATTTTGAGATTGAGGATGGGAACGAGAGAAGAGGAAGCCCACACCTTAGAAGAAGTGGCAAAAAAATTTGGTTTAACCCGAGAGCGGATCCGTCAGTTGCAGGTCGGGGCTTTGCGAAAGCTGAGGAATTCGGAATATTCAGGGATTTTGAAAGACTATCTTATAGATGGAGGTCGTAATTAAAAACGGCTGTATTTCCGGTTAGATTGAAGGAGAATATAGAAATTGCGCGCAAAGATGTAAGGATGGGTGTGTAGTGAATATACCTTGGAAATGGGGTAAAATTCGGGACATGGAAGAAGTTGAAGCTTTAGCGACTAATTATCCTGAGGATGTTCCAGATTTGGAGGAATACCGAGAAAGTATGTCATTGATTGAGTCGTTTTACATTTTTGTAACAGATCAACCATTTTTAAATTCATTTTTTTTGTTAGAGTTGACTGAAGGTTTTGAGCAAAGTGATTTGTATCCTTTTATAGCAGTTGGTTCGTTTTTGGGTGGTTCAGGAATTTCAGCTTTGAGAGATTGGTATCATGATTGGGACAGACCAGTGCAAACCGTATTAAGCGTGGCACAACTTCCATTTAGCATTTCATTACTCAATGAAACGGTTAGAAATGAGGTTTACCATCACCTAATGGTACCCGCTGTTAATATGATTGGCCAAGGATTGAATGCAGTTGTAGAAGAGCTAGAACAAGTTGAGTTTTTGCGAGAGTTAATCGATGGGTTTGAACAACAACCGGAAGCGCTAATCCCGATTGCGGCTACTATAGCTTCCTTCTATATAAGTAATAAAATAAATCAAAATGAAAGAGTGCAAAACTGGAAAGCAAGGAGAGCAGAGAGAGAAAGTGCAATTGATGAGGGAAGAGATGTGGGGTTAGGAGAAGGTACTTTGAGAGGGTTGTTTGGGCGTAGGCAAGAGGACACAGACGAGGAGAGGGAAGCAAGACAAGATGAACCTGGTGAAGGGAGTGGATTGGCTTCGGGATGTTTGGTGGCAATATTTCATGCGGGATTTGAGCAATTGATGACCATATTGGATAATCGAAAATCAGATGAACCTCAAGTAGTTGGCGAATACTATATAGCAGGGAGTCCAGATGGAAGTAGAGCTGTATTTATTCAAGAGACTAAAGATTCGGAACGTGATGAGAATGAGAGTGAGATTTCACCCAGGCCTGTAAATGTGGACAACCAAATGAACAGAACTAGCAATACATTGAGTAATACTTTTAGTATAGAAGGGTCATGGGAAGAGCCGGAAGCGTCCACCCAGCCTAACGAAGTAATGGAGGTTAAAGGGAGAGGGATGCCACAACCACTTCGGCGGTTGGTTTATGGAAATAAGAAGAAAGATTTAAGATCTAGATTTTCTGATCTTGAACAAACAGAGAAAATATTGAAAAAACTAAAATGGAAATGGGCAATGATAAATATCAAGATAAGTGAGCCAACTTTTGGATGGGACTTATCCCCTAAGAGTAAATGGTACGATCGGTAGTTATTGTTGGAGAATGAAGCCGACGCGTGGGTGATTGGCGATGGCTTTGGCTTGTTCGTAGGAGAAATTGTCAATGGTGGTTGAGTGAAGATAATGATGGAGGAAAAACATAATGGCAGTGTTGGTGTCGTTGTAGTCATCGGCAATCTCGAGGGCACCAAGTAGTTTGATTTGGTCGGCTGACATGTTATCAATTCCACTGGGAACAAAACCGCTAAAGATTGTAAAAACTTGATCTGGCAAAATGAGTTGGGAGGCGTCGTCAAACATGTCGGATTGGCCACGACCTCGATCGTAGATACCGATGACAGATTCGTAACCAAGGTCTTGAGTGAGTTTGTCGACGGTGGCCAATACTCGGTTAAATTCTGCGGCGGGGATACCTTCGGGGTACATACCCCTGAGCATCTCTTCGAGGTCAAAAAAGATAGGGATTCGAGTGCGGCTTAGGAATTCCTTGGTGACCACCGGAGAGCCATCTTGGTAAGTTGCAGTACCGGTGAGAATTTTTTCGACTAAGAGGTTTAAATCTTCTATTGAAAAATTGCCAGGAGGGCGGAGGTTAAAACTAGCGGTAAAGCCGTGGTCGAAAAGCTTTTGGGCAAAACTAACAGAATCGCCAACGAAGACATTGTCATAAAATAGGACTAAATCGGCGTGACCATGGACTTGTCGGTTGGGGGAGATGAGAGAAGAGTTGTATTCAAAGATTTCTAGGAAGTTTTGCCAAGGATCCGAGTTTTCGGCGTGGAGACCAAAGGCGAGTGAACCCCAACCTGGCGTTACTGGCGTACCATAGGCGGCAACGGTGGCAAACTCTTGGGGGTTTTGAAGGGAGCGGTTGATGAAGAAATTGGGATCTTTGAAGCTACGAGGTTCTGTTTCTCCAGAGAGTTGATTGGGGGTTTGATCGGGAAAATGGGGAAGCTGGATGGCGGGGTGATGGTCTGCTTCCAGACCTATGGTCAACGCCATGGCTGCGGTAAGCAGACGCTTGGGGAAGGGGAGGGAACGATTAATTGGACGAATAAAGGATGAGGGTAAGAGTTTGTCTTTGATTGGCATAGCTTCTCCCAAAGGCATGATTTGAATCCAAAAGTGTGGCAAGCGAGAGGCAAACAAGTAAGAAATTGGAAAGAAGCAAAAAAAAGACCACCCGAAGGTGGTCTTTAATCATAAAATAAACTTTATTTAAGTTCGACTTGGGCGCCGGCGGCTTCGAGTTTTTCTTTAGCAGCGTTGGCTTCGTCTTTCTTGGCGGCTTCGAGAATAGTGGCGGGAGCCTTTTCGACAACGCCTTTGGCCTCGACTAAACCAAGATCAGGTTTGAGTTCGCGGACTGCCTTGATGACAGCAATTTTGTTGCTACCAGCACTGGTTAACACAACATCAAACTCGTCTTTTTCTTCGACAGCTTCAGCAGCACCTGCCGCAGCGGGACCGGCAACTGCCATAGGAGCAGCAGCGGAAACTCCGAATTTGTCTTCGAGAGCTTTGACAAGATCGGCAACTTCCATAAGGGAGAGTTTTTCGATTTCATCAACAATGGTTTGTAATTTTTTGGGAAGATCTTTGACTTCTTCCTTTTTGGCTTCATCTGCCATGTGACCTCAATAGGTGATTAGTAATATTAGTTAGCTTTTTTTTCTTTGATAGCATTTAGAGCGTAGAGGAGGTTTCTGGTGTTGCCGGAAAGGACATTGACCAGACCGTAAGCGGGGGATTGAACGCGAGAGATAAGTTGGACAATAAGCTCGGGTTTGCTGGGGAGTTTGGAGAGGGCTTCGGTTTCATCAAAGGAGAGAACTTTGCCATCGAGAATACCGATTTTAATTTCAAGGTTCTCATGGTCCTTGGCAAACTCGAAAAGGACTTTTAGGGCACTTACAGCGTCTTGGAGAGAGAAGAGAAAACCGTTTTGGCCGTTGAGAGCGGCTTGGAGTTCGTCTTGTCCAGAAGTGAGAGAATCAGAGACGGCAATTTTGAAAAGTCGGTTTTTGATAACAGAGAATTCACCACCAGCTTCAGAGATTTTTTGGCGAAGATCGTTTTGGGAGGCGACATCTAGGCCGGAGTAATCGGCGACTACGATAGATTTGATGTCGGGAAGCTTGGATTTAATTTGGTCGACTTGGTTTAAGTTTTTTTGGTTTGGCATGAAAGTAAGGGTGAATAATAATTAATTTGATTGACCCTAATTAGGGTCTGAAATGAAAAAGACTTCTCGAAGAGAAGCCTGCATGGACTGCGGGATGAGTTTCTCCTCGGCGTGACTTATTCCTTTGGTCTATTTGAGGACTAAAGTGGCACGCTGTCTTAGGACAAGGGTGATTATATCTCAGGCAAAAAGGGTAAGCAAGCAAGGTTTATTAGGAGAGGTTGGAGGAATAGTCATCATCGTCTTGGCGACGGCGTTTGAGGATGAGGAAGATGATGAGCAGAATGATGAGGAAGATGATGAAGAGGGCGACGTAGACTAGGGGACTTCTGGAAGATTCTTCGACGATAGGTTCGTCGGTGGCGAGAGCATCTTGGCCAGAGGTGTCATCCACGGGGGGGAGCGGGGCATCCAGGGAGGGGATTTGATCTAGCTCCTCTGGGGTGAGAAAGATTTCAGGGGTAGGTTGGGGGGAGCCGAAAGGTTGAGAAGTATTAGTAGGGGCGAAAGTGGGATAGTTGGTGGGGGGAGTAGTGGTGGTGGAAGTGGTGGTGCGGCCAGAACCGCCTGAGAGAGTACGGCCGGAGGTATTGATAAAGGAACTGATAGTACAGTCGTTGGTGCCGGCAAGGGCGAAGTAGTAAGTAACAGCGGGAGAGAGGAAGTTGACCATGAGCTGATCGGTGTTGCCGATTTGACTGGCACCAAATTGATACTGGCCAGGTTGGGTGCCGAACATTAGGGCGTAATTGTTGGCGCCTGAGGCTTTGTCCCAGCGAAGAAGAATGGAGTCATGATCAATGGCGTAAGCTTTGAGGTTGCTGGGAGTGCCAGGAACGGAACAGCTGGGGTCGGTTGGGGTTGAGGTGCCGCCGGTGTCATTGTCATCGTCATCGTCATCACCACTGCCACTGGTGGTGGAGCTGACAGTTAGGTTGAGTGAGGAGAGGGAGTTACAGTCGACTACATCCAGGGCAGTGAAACGTTCGGCAATATTGGTGTCGTTGGTGGAGTTGGGGGTACAACTAAATTTGAGTTGGGTGGAGCCAACGGTAACTGCCTGAAGGGTAACATAAGCATATTCGCCTGAGCCGGAGTAGGAACCACTAGCGTCAATGAATGAGCTGGTAAGGCGAAGGGGAGTGAAACTATCTGGTTGGACGAAGAAACTTTTAGTGTAAACGTCGGGCTTGAAAACCACTTGGGTAACACGGACAACATTGGGATCGAGAGTAAAAACAGCATCCACTCCAGTGGTTTCTCGACCAGCGGTGTCGAGGTAGAGGGTGACAGTTTGGCTTTGACCGGGCTTGAGATTTAGATTGTTAGTGGAGAAATAGAAACGAGGAGTAGACTGAGCCTGGATGGAGGTAACAGAGAGCAAGAAGGCGATGATGGGCAGGATTAGATGTTTCATTAGTTTAGTTCGTCAGGTCTGGTTGAGAGTGATTGGAGGATAAGGCTCATGTCGATAGAGTTGACGGCGCCATCATAGTTTAGATCAGTTTGGTGGAGCTGATCAACTGTGGCTGTAGTTCGTTGAACTTGAGCAAGGATGAGGTTGATATCGTTGGTGTTAATGAAACCGTTTTGGGGAGGGAGGTCTCCTACCAATTGAGTTAGTCCAGTAAAGTCTAAATTGGATATGTTAGCAAGGTCTAGATCGCGTACCACACGGCGTAGGTGTTTTTGCCCTTTGAGGGAAACCCAATATTTATTGGAAGTGGAAAGACTATGCGTGTTTAGATTGTTGAGGGAAACGATATAGTTGCCTGAGGAAAAAGTAAAAGGTAGGGTTTGTTCGATGGTGGGTGTGGTTGATCCCATGACACCTAGTTGGACATTGGTAAGGATTGGCCCAATGTCGGTGGTGACACCGGCAAAGCGAGTAGAAAAATTGATGGTTTGAAGGTAAGAGGGAAGAGGGGTACCAGAGGGGGTGGGGGAAGGTGTGGGAGAAGTAGAGGGGGGAGGGGTGGGTGTAGGGGAGGGAGGGGGTGTCGGGGTAGGGGAGGGAGGGGGTGTCGGGGTAGGGGAGGGAACTGGGGTAGGGGTGGGTGAAGGGGGAGGCCCAGAGATAGTGATACTGGCGCCTTGGAGAAGAGAACAATTGATAACATCGTTACCAGTTGAATATTCCGACATATTGGAGTCAGTGGTTGAGCCGGGACTACACACGAAGCTTAAGTTGGCCGTGCCTCCAGCGAGGGCTTGAACGGTGATGGTAGCTAAGGTGCCGCTGCCGTTAAAGGATTTTTCGACACTGGTCATAGTGGCGGAAATACGTAGTCTGCCTTGAGTAGAATCGATAAAGGCATGAGAGAGATCAAAAAGACTGGCATTGGGGGTGGCTTGGGTGATTTGGATGACGGAAGGGTTGTAGCTGAGGATTAAGTCGGTACCGGTGATTTGCTTGCCGGCAGTATTGAGGGTGAGGGTAAAGGTGGTGGAGGCGCCAGTGTTTAAGTTGGCACTAGTAGGGGAAGTAGAGAAATAACCGGCAAAGACCTGAGGAAACTTCAGGGAAGTGATAAATATTGAAAGCAAAATGAGCAGAACGAGTCGGGCGCGTTGAGTCATACTTTAGAAGATAATTTCGTCCGGCTTATTACTAAGAGTGGAGAGAATCAACCCGAAATCGATGGAATTGATTTGACCGTCGTAGTTGAGATCAGCAGTTTGGATTTCGGCGGCTGATGGTTGGGGTTTGGCAAAGATGGTGGAGAGTTTGGAAATGTCGGAGCTGTTGACAACCCCATCCTGGGGAGGAAGGTCACCAGGCTCGATGGGTTTGGAAGTGAGGTCGAGGAGGGTGTTTTGGATTAGGGTGACGTCGGTAAAGACTCTTTGGGTATGTTTTTCACCTTTGACGGCAACCCAGTAATTACTATTGGAAGGGACGGGGCTGGTTAAGGCAACGTTGGATTGGTAGGCGCCGTTTTGATAGCTGAAGGTAACATTGGAGGAAGATAAGGTAGAGGAGGAGCCAAGTTGACCAACACTCACGTTGGCGTTAATTGGGCCGCGATTGGAAGTTACGCCAGGGAAGGTCACTTTGAGATTAAATCCGCTGACGTTTTGGCCGGTGGCTGGGGTGGGGGAAGGAGTAGGTGAAGTTGAGGGGGAAGGTGCCGGACTGCTAGTCATGGTAGGAGTAGGCTGGGCAAATTGATAGCTTAAACTGGAAGGAATGCCGATAAGATTTGAAGCATCTTCAACTGATTCGGATTTAGTTTCGGCTTCGACGGTGGTGAAGGTGATACTGCCTGTCGAGGGGACAGTAAATTTAATAGCGCCTAATTCAACAGATTGATTTGAGGAAGTGTAAGATAGTTCCCCGCTTAAAATATTGGCTATAAATGACACGAATAAGTTGTGATTACTGCCAACTGAGCCAACTTGGTTACCCAGAAGGGCTAGACCTTCTGGCTGGCTGTTGACGAAGGCTAAGTCGCTGGGGATGTTGCCCTCGACATTGAAAGAAAACTGAATCCCTCTGACAGAATTATTGCCAGTATTGGCAATTACCTTGATTTCAGCTTGGCTTCCAGGAGTTAGGGTGGAATTTGAGGCGGGGAGAAAAGTGAGAACGACGGGACCATTGAGGCCGGCGGCAGAGCGGCGGAGTTCTTGAGATTGGCTGACTAGAATTACGACAGAAAGCAAACCTAGAGACACAAGGGCTAGACCTATTGCTGTATGAAGCCCGTAACGACCATGAAATAAGCGGCGGTAATGAGATTTAAGGGAAGATAGGTTCATATGTTTATCAAATAACTTAATAGCACAACTGACTACTATCATAGTAATAGACTTTTTAACCAAAATGCAAGAGGTAGACTGGCTAGTAAAGTTTAACTTGAGGTTAAGAGAATTTGATGTAGGTGGAGGAATTTAAGGCTAGTTTAAAAATCGTCGTTTAATTTTGTAGATGAGTCTTTGAGCGGATGAAGTTGGAGGGCGTGGGGGATGGGTTTGCTTAAATGGTCCCCTGATTTGGGGGAAGGATGCGCTTTTGGAGGTTGGGGTCGAACTGGGCGGCGATGGTGAGATTGGTAGATGAGCAGGCTGCGGACAAACCAAGCACCTGCAAGAAGGATGCCTAGGACAATGATAAAGGGGAAGATGGCTAAAAAGAGTCGAACTAGGACAGGTTTTTGTCCAGGCTCAGGACTGGGGGTTGGCTCGGCAATAGTAGTTGGCTTGGGGGTGGGGGTAAGTTGCTCGTCGAGGCGAGCGATGGGAGGAGTGATTTGGGACGCAAAAGGGGTGGTGATGGTAGGAATTTGAGTGGGTAGGGGGGTGGGGGCGATAAAAGGGGTGGGGGTGGGAAGTTGAGCTATGGGGGGACGAGTGGTTTGGGTAGTGCCTGTGGCTGGCTTGGAGTTACCAAGAGTGGAAGTGGCGGCCGTGATGGTGGCGGAATGGGAACAACCATTACTGCCGGCAACGGCGAAATAATAGGTAGTGGCTGGCTGGAGACGCTCGACTAAGAAAATATTGGTATAGCCCAAGTTGCTGACGCCGTAGGCATATTGGTTTGGTTTAAGGCCATAGAGGAGAGTGTATTGGCTGGCGTTGGAAGAGTGATCCCAAACAAGAAGAACACTTGAGGTGGTGTATGGAGTGGCACGAAGATTGGTGGGGGCTGAGGGAGGAACGGGACAATTGGCAGGTTGGTAGGAGTTGGTGTTGGTGGGTTGGCCAGAAGAGTTGTCTGTATCTTGATCATCATCTGGATCGTTATTGACAGGAGGAGTGGGGGTAGTGATGGTTATGGAAAAGGGGGAGAGGCTGGCACAATCGGCTAGATCATTCCAACTGCCGACTTGAGCGAGGTTGGTATCGGTAGTGTTACCAGGTTGACAGGCAAAAGCGAGTTGAGTGTTACCTGCAGCAAGGGCTTTGAGACGGATTTGGGCGTAGGTGGTTGAACCGGTGTAGGAGCTTGAGGGGGAAAGAAAGAAGCTACTAGTTTTGAGGATCCCGGCGTCTTGGTTTTTGAGAACATCTTGGTCGAATGGACTATTGAAGGTGATGGAGATGATCTCAATTAAAGCAGAATTAAAATTTAAAACGACGTCGGCGGCGTTGATACTTTGGCCTTGAGTGTTGAGATTGAGCGTGACGAGAGCTTCTTGGTTGACCTCAAGTTGCTGGGATGCATTAGGCCAGGTAAAGGTAGCCGCTTGCAATGGGGCAGGCAGAAGGGCAGCAAGGGTGAAAAGGGATAGTAAGGGCAGGATAAAACGGATCATTGGAGTGATTCGTCTGGTTTACTGGAAAGAGTGGCAAATATTTGGCCAATGTCGAAGGCGTTGACGACACCGTCGTAGTTGACGTCTCCGCGGCGGAGTTCTTCGAGGGTGGGGTTGCCGGGTTTGGCGAGGATGGAAATGACTTGGTTGATGTCGTTTTGGTCAATACGACCGTCTTGGCCTTCATCTCCAGGCATATCTCCAGGTTCTAAGGGCTTGGAAGTAAGGTCGATAAAGGGGGAGCTGAAGTCGAGTTGACGGAAAACACGAGCCAGATGTTTCTCGCCTTTGATGGCCAACCAGTATGGTCCGGTTGGGTCTAGTTCTAAATGGGTAAGATCTAGAGTGGCGGTGTAGGTTTGGGAGTCAGGGTTGTAAACGAATGGGGTATCGAGCGTGACTAAAGGTTGGTCGGATAAGCCCATGCCTAATTTGACTGCAGCAACGACTGGGCCGATGTCGGAGTTGAGGCCTTGGATTTTGATATCAAGGTCAAGATTAGCGACCGAAATGGTGGTACCAGGAGAGGGGGAGGGAGTTGGAGTAACATCTGGGGTTTGGGTGACGGTCAAGAACGGTAGAGAAACGGTGGAGAGATGACCTTGGTTGTCAACAGTGGAGGAGTAAATATTTGCTTCATTTAGTGATTGTCCGAAAGGGATAAAATCGACATAATTGCTGTTAAATTCAAAGGAACCTAAAGCACCTGAATGATAGTGTAGACTTCCTAATTTCCATGAGGTGGAGGATAGGGAAATTTGAAAGACTAATTGGTGGGAAATGGAATTTTCTATCCAGCGATGAATGAGATTACCTTTTCCATCATAGAAAAATATAGTTTCTGGTGTGGTACCGGGGTCGGGTTGAAAAGTGAGGATTTGGCCGTTGACTTCAAGATATGCACCAGAGGTGGAGAGAGAAAAATTATCGGTATTGATGGTGACTGGTTCTGTTGGTATGTTGCGAAAGTAAAAGTGGCGATTATCGGGAACAGACAAGATGTCTGTACCGGTATTGTGAAGGGCAATTCGTGATAAAGCTTGATTAAAGCTGAGTGTCATAATACCTGATTGAGGGGCGGTAAAGTCTAGTTTACCAATGGAAGTGGTAAATGTAGTCGGTGGAATAGGTTGGATTGGGTCGGTGGAGACGAAGACTAGGGTGAGCCTTTGGTGACCAGCCTCAATAGGGATGAGAGAAGAGGTGACTAAAGTGGCTCTCGGAGGTGTTAGAGGTGTAAGGGTAATGTCATTGGGAATTTCGCCAAAGATGTCGACAATGACTTGGATGCCATCTGCCTGTCCTGTATTTGAGTAGATGAGGTTGACTGATTTTGTAGTGTTGGGTTCTAAGAAAGGGTGGGTGGGGGATAGACTGATTTGAGCAGTGCCTTGGGGTGAGGCGGCTTGTTGTCGAATATCTTGAGGTTTTTGGGACAGATAGAGAGAGACGGCCAAACCTAGAGTGAGTATGACCATAAGGATAATCATGAGGATGGCGTGGTGGTGCTTGGTTAGTTGCATAGGTTGTTTTGCCCCCATTGTTGAATTAAGAGACTGTAGTCAAGGACATCGACGATGGCGTCAGAATTGAGGTCGCCGGTTAGATCGGGGGTGAGGAGGAAAAAGTTATCTAAAAGGATTTGGCGATCAAGT
>CAYNMS010000005.1:0-19366 GCA_964398525.1 uncultured Pseudomonadales bacterium
GGGGGGGGGGGGGGGGGGGGGGGTGGTGCGGTGCTGTTTGTGTAATGGATGTGGTTGTGACTGTTGTGGGGGAAGTTAAGGGGGGATCCTGGTTGGTTGGGGTTGTAGGAGGGGAGAATGAAGGAAGCGGTGGAGGGGTGGAAGATGGGTTGGGGGTAGGGATTTGGTCTACTAGGGGTGTGGTTGAAGAGGAGGGCGGGGGAGAAGCAGGAGGGGAATCTGGGGAGGGAGGGTCAAATGAGGGAGGAGGAGGGGGGGATACAGGGTTTGGAGGGGTAATGGTGAGATTTGAAGTTTTGTCAGTCATGAGATTGTCCAGATTAATTTAGTTAATTGTAGCATTAAGGCAGAAAAGGGGGAAGTTAGAGGGTGTTAGTATGTGATTAAACTGAGGTATTAAAAGAAAGTTTGAGGGAGATTTTTGAGAGGGGTTGGGTTTTGTTACAGAAAGCTTACTTGATTTTGATTGGAAAGAAAGGAAGATTTGGATAGACTGGAGAGATGAATAATAGAGGATATAGTGGGATTTGGTTTGTAGTGGGGTTGGGAGCACTGGCTTTGATCTTAGTTTTTACCCCAAGTGTAGGGAGCCGGTGGTGGTCAAGTTGGGGTCAAAATGAAGAAGTGAGATTAGATGAAAACATAGAACAAGATTTAGGCCCTGAGATAACTCCGGAAATGGATGGAAAAGTTGACAATCCAACTGAAACAATGTTTGGAGATGGAGGTGAAAAGGATATCGTAATAGATGATCCTAGCGAAGGAGATCAAGTGACAAGTCCGGTTAGAGTAACAGGCGAGGCAAGGGGAAGTTGGTTTTTTGAAACGAGTATGGGAGTAGAAGTTAGGGATGTTAATGGTGTAGTGGTGGGGGAGGCGGTGCTAGAGGCAACTGAAGATTGGATGAGTGAAGAGTTGGTAGCGTTTGAGGGAGAAGTTGAATTTGAGATAGATAGAGATGGACCGGGAGAAATAGTAGTAGTGGCGGCAAACCCATCGGGAATGCCGGAAAATGTCAAAGAGAAAATAATTAGAGTGGACTTGAACTCTGATTAATCCTCTAGGGTGGAAGTATCACCTAGATCTTGGCCGAGAAGTTGGTTTCGAAGAAGGCGGCGCATGATCTTTCCCGATCGAGTTTTTGGAAGTGATGGGATGAATTCGATGGTTTTGGGAGCGGCGTGACGGGCGTAGTGGGATTTAACAAAATTAATGAGATCTTGTCGGAGGGAGTCGGAGGGCTTTTGGGAGGAATTGAGGACAACAAAGGCATGAATAGCCTGGCCTGTGAGGTCGTCAGGGATGCTAACTACAGCGGCTTCGACAACTGCAGGGTGAGCGATCAAGGCGTTTTCCACTTCGGCTGAGCCGATACGATGACCCGAGACACTGAGGATGTCGTCGAGCCGGCCGAGGATTTGAAAGTAACCGTCTTGATCTTTGATGGCGTAATCGCCGGTAGCAAAATAATTGGGGTTGACTGACCAATATTGGCGAAAGCGTTGATGGTCTTGCCAACAATCGATAAGAGCTCCCGGCCAAGATTGTTTAATGACTAATTGGCCTTTTTTCCCGGGGGGGAGTGGCTTGCCATTATCATCAATAACGTCAGCCTCGATGCCAAAGAATGGTAGACCAGCAAAGCCTGGTTTTTGAGGAAGCGAGGGAAGAGTGACCAGACAGTGGCCGCCGGTTTCGGTTTGCCACCAAGTATCTAAGACTTGAGCTTTGTGGCGACCAATATGAGTATGATACCAATGCCAAACTTCGGGATTGAGAGGCTCACCCACTGAGGCGATGATTTTTAGGGAGTCGAGTTGGTGGCGTTTGGGATATTTGGATCCAAGTTTCATAAATAAACGAATGGCGGTGGGGGAGGTGTAGAATTTAGTAACGCCGAAGCGGTCGATGAGGGACCAGAAAATATCCGGTTGGGGGTAGTCGGGGGCGCCTTCGTAAAGAAGCGAAGTGAGACCGTTACTTAGGGGACCATAGACGATATAGCTATGGCCAGTGATCCAACCACAATCGGCGGTGCACCAATAAATATCGTCAGGCTGAAGATCGAAGACAAATTTGGTGGTGAGATGGGTGTAGAGATGGTAGCCAGCAAAACTGTGAACAATGCCTTTGGGTGAGGCGGTGGTGCCAGAAGTGTAGAGGATGAAGAGGGGGTGGGTGGCATCGACAATTTCTGGAGTGAATTCGGCAGTGGTTTGATTAAGGGCGGGGACAAGATCGATTTCGGAGGAACTGAGTTTGGTAGATGAACTACGTTTTAGGACAAGGAGTTTTTGATCTGAAGAAGAGCCAGCGGCGGCTCGGGCTGTTTCGAGTAGGTGAAGGGTTTTGCCGCGGCGATGAGTGAGATCGGCAGTAATAAGAATTTGGCTACCGGCGGCTTTTATTCGAGTACTGAGGGCTTGGGAACTAAAGCCGGCGTATACGACTGAGTGGACAGCTCCCAGACGGGCACAGGCAAGCATGGCGGCAATTTGTTCGATGCATAAGGGAAGATAGATGGTGACAGTATCGCCGGGTTTGACGTTGAGGGTGGCGAGAAGATGGGCAAAGCGAGTGACTAATTCTAGAAGTTGACCGTAAGTGATGGAAGTGAGTTGACCGGATTCATTGAGATGATGATAGGCAATGCGGTTGGCTAGACCAGAATTGACGTGACGGTCAAGACAGTCGATGGTGATGTTGCCACGGGCGCCCGGGAACCAAGTAGAAGCTAAACGATGATGTTTGACTGGTTGGTTCCATTGGCGGGACCAAGAGAGTTGGCTTTGAGCAAATCTTTCCCAAAATTTTGCTGGGTCTTTGATCGACTCCTGGTAGAGTTTGGTGTAATACTGGGGAGAGATTAGGTGAGCCATAGGGGCGTTTTAGTAGATTAGGAGCATAAAATCAATGATGAAAATTAGCTTTAGGAGGTTATATCACACCGGCAATGAGTTAAAGGCGAATTAAGCCTGAGGAGCTAAGAAGGTACAAAAAAGAGTTTGGTGAAGGTGGTAAACGGTATTGCTATTTTTTCAGTTACTAAACCAACAGAAAGATTAAAGCTACCGGGGGGAAATGGGTAAAAGTAGAAAGAAAAACTTGATTACAGACTAAAAGACGAGGCGCCAAATAAGCAAAATAATGAGGAGGGCGATTAGAAGACCACCGATACCCCGGGGAATAGGGATGAAAGCAAAAGCTAGGTTTAAAAGGAAAAAGAAAAGAACTAGGCCAATAATGAGTTCGAGAATGCCCATAAAATTATATTGTTAAATGATGATTGGTATTTAGAATAGCTAAAAGAGTCGAGGGGGGCGTGAAAATAGAGTAAGAGTTTGGTAATGGTGGAGCTTAGCTAGGAGAATTATCTGAAGATGCTTTTAGAGGCAGGGTGAAGTAGAAGGTGGAACCATGGCCGGGGCGACTGTTAACCCAGATACGACCACCTTGACGTTTTATAATTTGGGCGGAGATGTAAAGACCAAGACCAAGGCCTGGATAAGAGCGGCGGTTAGCGCCACTGACTCGATAGAAGCGTTGAAAAAGCTGGGGTTGTTGGCTTAAGGGAATGCCGACACCTGCGTCGGTAATGCTGACTTCCAGATGATCCAGATGGCGACGAAGGTGAAGGAGAATACTACCTGTTTGAGGAGAGTATTTAATCGCATTGGTGAGGAGATTGACAAGGACTTGGGAGGTGCGTTCGCGATCCGCAAAGACTTCTATAGATTCTGAGGCCTGGATGATAATTTGATGCTTGGTGGTGGTGCGTTGAATATCTTCGACGACTTCCTCGATCAGTTGATTGATGTCAAAGTTGTCTTGATGGAGTTTGAGCTGGCCTTGTTGGAGTTGTGTAGTATCGAGGAGGTCGTTGATAAGAAGAGTTAATTTATTTAGTTGTTGGTCAATTTTATTGAGATGTTTAGCGGCAGGATGGTGAGCGGAAGAGAGTTGTTTTTCAAGAGTCTGGGCATACATTTTAAGGCTGGCAACTGGGGTTTTAAGTTCGTGACTAACAACGCCCAAAAAAGCATCTTTTTGTTTTTCCGCTTGGATGTGATGGGTGATGTCGTGAATTAAATTGATGGCGAGTTGAACTTTGCCTTTGGAATCAAAAATTGGCCGGGCTTTGATATTGACCCAGCGACTTTCTTGAGTGTCCCGGTCGAAATAGAAGATGGTGGCTTCGGGTTTTAATTCACCTTTAAGGGCACGTTGACCAGGAAGATGTTGCCAAGAAAAGGGTTTGCCCTGCTCGTCGGTTAGGCGATATCTTTTAATGTAGGTGCTGGAAGGAGTGGAAATTAACTGCTGGGGGGAGTCATAACCCATAGATTGGGCAGCAGCTTGGTTGGCATAGATAATCCGGCCAGACTTGTTCTGGACAGTAATGCCATCGGCGACACCTTGAAAAATGATATCAAGTTGATCACGGGACCGTCTGAGTTCTGCCTCCATTAGATTTCTTTGAGTGACGTCACGGGCGATACCGATTTTGCCGACAATTTGGCCATGTCGATAATGGGGTTGGGAGCGAAATTCTCCTGAGATGTAGCTACCGGATTTGGTGCGGATACGAAGCTGGTAAGGCTTGGATTTTTGACCAGAAAGGGAGAGATTAAAATAATGATGGGCTGTGTCAGAGTCGTCAGGATGGATGAGGTTGGAAAACGATTTGTTGTGCCAAGTGGAGGTATCCCAACCAGTGATGTCTCTAAATGAGGGGCTTAAAGAAGTGATGAGGCCTTGACGGTTAATGGCATAGACAACATCGGGGGCAAGATTGAAGAGTTCTTCGTATTGTTGATGACTTTCATCGAGTTGTTGACGAGTGTGGAATTGTTGAATTGCCAAACCGAGGACATTGGCTATAGCTTGGACAAAGTGAATATCGTCTTTGCTGAAGCGTTGAATTTGAGTGGAGTGGACACCAAGGACGCCAAAAGGTTGGGGTTTAGAAGCAACGATGACGCTGATACCACTTTTGACCTGGTGATCAAGAAGAAGTTCGGGTCCAGAAAAACGGGACTCTTGAGTAAGATCAGAGACCACTATGGGATGATTGCTATTAAAAGTGTAGCCAGCTTGGGATTCTTTTCCTCCTGGAATGATTGTTTTTCCCGGGACAATGTCTGATCGCCAACCGTGACCAGCGACTAGAAGAAAATCGTTTTGATCCGGGAGGTGGCGGAGAATTTTGGTGAATTCAACATTTAAGAGTTTGGCGAGAAGATTAGCAGCTCTTTCAAACAGGGAAATGAGGGAAGTGTTGGTGAGGGCGAGCTGACTGAGTGAAGCAACAGCCTGGTGTTGGCGGATGATTAGATTGGGGTTAATGGTTGGCATCTGGAAAATAATTATAGGGTGAGATTTAGCGTAAGTGTGTAAAAGGAAGGTAAGAAACGGAATAAAAAAAGGTAGTTTGATATGATGAGGGAAATGAAAATAAATAAGTGGGGGTGGATTTTAGTATTAGTTGGAGTGGGAATGATGATTTGGTGGAGTAGAGATAACAGGGAAAATGAGCCGACTGTTGGATTGAGCAGGGGAGAATTGATATTAAGCAACGCGGTAGTGGAGGAAGTAGAGACGATAGTGCCGGGGATTGAACCAGAAACGATAGAGATAATTATTAGAGGAAGACTTGGGGATGCGTGTGCAATGGTACAGGAACCAGAAGTGAGGAAACAGGAGAGAGAAATTTATATTCAAGTGAGAGGATTTAAGCCGGCTGACGCGGTATGTGAATTGGAGGAAAAAACATTTGAAGAAGTGGTGAGTATTGGGGTGGAGGATTGGGATGAGGGCAAATATCGATTGATCGTAAACGGGCTTGAGAGGGAAGTGGTGCTTGAGTAAGTCCTAGAGATGGGAGACAACAGTCATAGTGCAGAAAACGCCGAGGAAGACAAAAGTAGCTAGAAGAAGGAAGTTTCTAAGGAAGCTAGGTCTCAGTGGCTGAGGGAGGATTCGATTGTTGAGGAAAAGAATGATGCCGGTGTAGACAAACATGGTGAAGGCGTTAATGACAGCACCCAGAGTGATTAAGGTGAGTGGCTGGTCGAAGCCGGCAAGAAAGACAGTGATACCAAAGATGATTTGTAACCAGAGGATGGCGTAGAAGACTTTTGAGGTGTTGGCGGTGGCAGCGTCTTTGAAGAGGAGGACGTTTTCAGTCATGATGCGGCTGGTAGATTCGAGGACGGTAAGTTGGGTGGAGGAGAGCATGATGCCGGTGATGATGAGAAAGAGGGTGCCAATAAAGGGGAGGGTTTGAAGACCGATAACTTTGGCTTCGTTGAGAACGAAGGTGATACCTTCGGCGTTACCAGGGAGGCCGTATGAGGTGGTGTAGGCAAGAAGGGAGAGGGTGAGCATGGTGATGAGACCAAGAAGCCAAAAAATAAGGAAATGTTCGAGGTTGATGGCTTTCCACCAGGCTTGAAAGCGAGTTAGGTTGGTATCATTGATGGGAAAGGTGTTGCCAGCTAGGTTGGTTGCGGAAAGCTTTTCCTTGGTAAGAAGGCTTTTAATTTTACTGGCGTAAGCACCCATGCCGTAACCTTTGTCTCTGACGTACATGGATTGGGTGAGGTTAAGGTTGCCACCAGCGCCTGAGTAAGCGAGAGCTCCGAGGAAAGAACCTAAGGCGATACCGGCTGGTAAAAAAGAGAAATTAGTTCCTTGACCGAGCAAACCACGGCCGAGGGCGACAAAGTCTGAGGGTCCGGCAAGATAGAAAGTGAGGATGATAATGAAAGGGACACCAAGGCCGATGATCCATTTTTCTAGAGACTCGACGGTTTGATAGAGGACTTTACCTAAAGAAAGAATAGCACCAATGGTGAGGAAGAGGATAACGCCGATGACACGAGTTTGAGTAATGCCAAGAGATTGAGACAGAAGAGTAGCTCCAGCTAGACCAATTCCCGGCCAACCGAAACCAAGGAAGGTAGAGAGGATAAACCAGAGTGGAAGCCAACGGGAAAGGCGAGCAAAGCCGACAAAAATGCTCTCACCGTAGATGAGGGCGTAACGTTCGACTTCCATATTGATGACAAATTGCATGGTAATGCCGACAAGGATGCCCCAGACCAGACCAAGACCGTGATTGCTAGTGAGATAGGGCCAAAGGATGACTTCGCCGCTGCCTAAGCCCAGACCAAGAATGATGAAACTGGGACCGATGAGTTTCCTTAAAGGGAGGGCGGGAGGGAGAGGTTTGGTACCGAGGGGCAGATGGAGTTTAGGCATAACAGTTTAGTTTAGTTATAAAGGAGAATTGCAGGCAATTGCAAGGCGAGATAAGTTCTTACTGGATTATTACAGGAGTTTGATGCTGGTCTTAAAGCAATTGATGAGAATGACGGGGATTAATTCGTTAGAGGAGAGAAATATGCAAAAGCTAATTGTAGGTCTATTTGAAAACAGCCAAAAGGCTGGGGAGGCGGTGGCTGAACTCAAGGAAAACAACCAGACAGATTCAGTTTCTTTAATAGCAAAAGATGAAGAGGGGGAAGTTTCGACTCATCAGATTAAAGAAGATGTGGGTGAAGGGACCGCGGCTGGGGCAGCAACAGGAGGAATTATTGGGGCTTTGACCGGTTTGATTTTGGGCTTATCGAGTGTGGCAGTGCCAGGGCTGGGGTTGTTGGTTGTAGGCGGTCCATTGGCTGCAACCTGGTCGGTGGCTGGGGCAGCGGCTGGAGCGTTGACTGGAGGAATGGTGGGAGCTTTGGTGGATGTAGGGATACCTGAAGAAAATGCCAAGATGTTTGAAGAACATGTTAGAAAAGGTGAAGTGCTGGTGGCAGTGGAGGTAGACGATGAGGATGAAGTGGACGTAAACCGCATATTGGCAGGTCATGGAGTTAGGGCATTAACAAGTTTTGAAGTTTAGAGGGTATGTGCCATTTGACAGACTAGATGACTTACCCGATCAAATAAAGGATAACTTGCCGCGACAGGCACAGGAGATTTGGATGGAGGCGTACAACTCTGCCTTGTCCGAGTATGGTGAGGAAGAAACGGCGGCTAAAGTGGCGTGGGCGGCAGTCAAAAATAAATACAAAAAGTCAGAAAGTGGTGAATGGAGTGAAAAATAATCTGCCCAGAAAGGAGACAAGATGGCGAAGGAATCTACCACGGATGGAGTGGATAAAACCCAGGAGCTGATATATTACTTGCTGGGAGTGGTAAACGTGTTGCTACTTTTTAGGTTGATATTTAAAGCTTTTGGGGCAAATAGCGCTAATCCCTTGGTGACACTAATTTATTCCCTGACAAATGTTTTGCTCGTACCATTTAGGGGAATTTTTGAGAACGCTACAACAGGTGGAAGTGTAATTGAACCGTCAATACTAGTGGCGATGATGGTGTATTCACTGATTGCCCGAGGTTTGGTGGAACTGATAGAAATTACCATGGAAAAATAGAGAGGAGGAAAATGAGTGACAAAAAGACGAGCATTTGGGTTTCTTGGGCGGCTTTAGGACTGAGTGCGGTGGCCTTGGTAATGAGTTTGTCAAACAAGGTTAATGTAGAAAACCTGCAAATGGAGGAAGTGAGGATGGGGGAAGAAGTGGTGGAACAATCACCCGCTGAAGAAATTGAGAGTCAGATAGAAGCTTTGGGGCAAAATATTGAGGGAGGAATTGATCGGACGCAACTGGAGAGAGGTGTTGATGACTTGACAGCAAACTTGGAACGAGCTTACCGAGAGGTTGGGGAAGGAGCTAGTGAGGGGTGGGCACAAATGAGGGTAAAGTTAGAGGTTTTGGGTGACCAAGTGAGAGAAGGAAGTGCAGAAGCGTTGGGAACTTTGGCGGAGGTTTTAGAGCAAGCCCAAGCGGATTTGAGGCAAGAAAATTAACTATCAAACCAAAAAAAACCGACCCTAACGGTGGGTCGGTTTTAAGTTGTTGGATTTGAAATTAGCGAACAAAAGCTCTTCTGAGCCATATAAGGAGGACGGCTCCTAGTGTGGCAACAAAGAGGGAGTAAATATTGAAGCCGGTGATACCAGTAGCGCCGAAGAAATTCATTAGTAAACCACCAACAACTGCACCGAGAACACCTAAGACAATATCCATTAGTACGCCTTGAGCGTCGTTAGTCTTCATGATGACTGAAGCGACCCAGCCGGCAATTAATCCCAAGAGGACCCAAAGTAAGATATTCATTTCTTGTTTTCACCACCTTTCTATTTGTCTTAAATTAACTATTATGCTTAGTTTAGGAGCGTGGGGTGTGAAGCTGGTGGGAGAGGGGTAAGAGCCAAGTAAGAGTTGAAATGGTGGTATACTCGAGGGGAGATGAGTGCAAATAAGTTGAGTAAGGTAAACAAGATTAAACTGGTACGGGATTTGAGGCATGATGTCTTGAACCAATTGACTGTAATGATGGCGATGGGGCAAATGCTGGAGAGGAGGGTGGGAGAAAAAGAGCGAGGGTATGTAGAGAAATTGAGAGAAAGAGGTAAAGATTTGGAGGAGATGATTAATATCATTGCCGATTTGATAGAGTGGAGCTTACAAGGAAAGGTGGATTTGGATGGGGAAGTGGAAGTGAAAGGGGAAAGGGTGAAAGTTAATTTGAGGGGATGGGGAAGGTTAGAAATGTATTTAGGGACTGGGGTGTGGGAGAAGCGAGGCAAGCGGTGGTGGTGGGTGAATCGACTGGAAGAGAAAGAAAGGAATAAGTGGCAGAAACGATTAGATGAGGAAGTGGGTGTGGAAATTGAGGTGTGGTTATGCAAATTGATAGTGGAGAAAATGGGAGGAGATTGGGTGAGAAAAAATAGAGTAATAGAACTGAGGCTTGGATAGAGTAATTTACTGTTTTCTTACGGGTTTCTTGTCGTTTTGTTAAAGGGAAGCAATAGAGTGGAAGCAGTTATAAGTTAGTAAGAGGCTGCCCATGATAACGACAATAATGGAGAATGCGGTAAATTTGGCGGGAGACTTAGTGGCATTGTTGACACACGATCCGGATATCCAAGACAAAGCGTAAGAGTTTAGGAGGAGGTTTCAGGTTCTTTGATGGTGTAACCAAAGCCTCTGACAGAGTGAATGAGTTTGGTTGATTTGGGAGTTTCGATTTTTTTCCTGAGATAGCCAATGTAAACGTCGACGACACGAGTTTCGACATCGGGGTCTTGTGACCAGACGTGGGAGAGGATCATTTCCCGAGTAAGAACGCGATTTTTATTGGTCATAAGATAATGAAGAAGTTGGAATTCGGTTTGGGTTAGGCTTACAAGTTCTTGGTCGCGAAAGACTTCTAAGGTTTCGGTATTGAGAGTGAGGTCGCCGACGGTGAGAATTGGATCGGGGTTTTTGTTGGCTCGGAGGCGGGCTTTGATTCGGGCTAAAAGTTCTTCGCTGGCAAAGGGTTTGGTGACATAGTCGTCGGCGCCTTTTTGGAAACCTTGGACAACAGATTCGGTGCGATCGCGGGCGGTGAGAATAATGACGGGGATTTGGGGGTATTCTTTTTTAATTTGGCTACAGATGGTTTCGCCGTCGATGTCAGGAAGACCTAGATCAAGTAGGACTACATCCGGGCTGGTTTTTTTGACCAGACTCATGGCTTGAGAGCCTCGCTGAGAAGTGTAGACGGTTAATTGGTTTTCGGTAAAGAGATCTTCGAGAAATTCAAGCAGGTCTTGATCGTCTTCAATGACGAGTATTGTCGAATTCATAGGGATATTATAACCTAGTTATTATTTTTAAAAAGCTAGGAACGATTGCGACTTAAATCTTTGAGAGTTGAAATAAGCTGTTGACGGCTAGAAGGAAGATCAACTTGATGCTTTTGGGCGGCAATGAGGCCTAAAATCAGATCGTAGGCTTCTTGAGCTTGGGACCTAGGCAAATGACTAATAGGATGAGGGTTTTGTTCAAAGCCGGTAAGTTCAAAGGTGATGGTGGCAAACAAAGGTCCAAGTTCTATTCGAGCAGTTTTAAAATCGGGGATAAGGGCACTAAAAACTTGTTTTTGCAGGAAGAATTGACGGTAAATGATGTCGATTTTATGGGTTTGGATGTGAAGTTCATCAGGGAATAGTTGGAAGGGAAAAACGGATCTAATAGTCATGAGAGATTGATTTGTCTCAACCAATTCTTGGGCTGACTGGTTGTCTGGGGTTGAAGGTTGGTTGACTTTTATGGTTTGAAGCATATCTGGTGTGCCAATTATAATGCAGAAATTGAGGAAAAAAGCCTTCCTTACTAAATTATTACTGAGTTGGTACTGGTTTCTTATTGGTGGTTATGGGAAAGGTATATACTTAGAAAAAAGGAGGAAAGATGTTAAATCTAGAAAAAATGTTAAAAGAAAACGGTGAGTTGATGATAAAAATGAGTGACGGGGAAACGTTTGAACTGCATCTTCACAACACCAGTTTTGGTGAAGGAGTGATTGTGATAGATGCCGGAGGAGAGAAATATTGGTTGAAGACGGAGGAGATAGTTTATGCTTGGATTCACAGAGAAGCAAAATAATCCTAAGTTGAGGCTTGCGAGGATGATTGAGATCATTTAGGATCTAGTTATGGCGGATCGAAAGGTGAGAATACTGCTGGCCGAAGACCAACCTGACATAAGTCGAATGTATGAGGCAGTGCTTAAAAGTGAGGATTTTGAAGTAGAAACGGCTTTTGATGGATTAGCAGCTTTGGCAAAAGCACAAGCAGGGGGGTTTGATTTAATATTATTGGATATTCGCATGCCACAGATGACGGGTTTGGGAGTGTTGAGTGGTTTGAAAAACAGTCCAGCCAAGAAGGAGAATGGGCCGATTGTGATGTTGACTAGTATTGGGGATGAGAAGGTGGTGAGAGAGGCGATGAGTTTGGGAGCAACTTCTTACATGGACAAGGCCCAATTGAATCCAACAGAGCTGGTAGAGAAGATTAATGGAATGTTGGGGAGATCAAGTCAGGATTAGCGAGTTTGGGTTCGGAGTTTGAGGCCAGTGACAAGGACAAGTCCACCCACTCCCAAGAGAAGGAGTGTTTGAGTGCCTGAGCCGGAAACCGGAAGAGTAGCTGAGCTACTGGCAGTGGTGGTAGTAGAGGGGACGGTTTGGCCGATGTGGATGGTAAAAGTGAGGGTTTGGCCGTCACCAACAATGGTGACCTGATGGTCTCCAGTAGTTAGCAGAGTGGGTTGGTAAGTCCAATTGCCTGAAGCGTCGGCGGTTACTGTGCTCGGAGTGCCATCGATGGTGATGGTAACGATAGAGCTGGCGGCGGCGGTACCGGTGAGAGTGGGGTTGGGGCTGGTGTACCACCATTCAGACAGGGTTTGACTACTAACGGTGCTGCTGCCAATGGTCATAAGCTGAAGAGCAAGGGCAGAGGGGGCTAAAACCATGGCAGAAAGGAACAGAGCAAAAATAGGAAGGATGAATTTCATATGAGTTAAAAGCTAATGTTATATTAGAGAACTAAACTTATAATAAAGAGTTAATAGGCCGCTTGGCAAGTACTGCTTGGAAATAGGTAGGCTGGATAAGAGGTAAATGGGAAGGCTATGATAAAATTATTGGAGTAAAAACAAGGAGAATTAAAGATGTTAAGAGACAAAATCCAAGAGGAAATGATAGTCGCAATGAAGAATAGGAGCGAGGTTAGATTGGCTGCACTGAGATACATGTGGAGTGAAATTAGAAACGCAGAGATTGATAAGAAGAGTGAGTTGAGCGATGAAGAGGTGGAGAGGTTGGTAAAAAAGGAAGTGAAAAAAAGAGAAGAGGGGGTGGAACAGTTAGAGAAAGCTGGCAGGCAAGATGGTGTGAGAGAAGAGGAAGCAAAGTTGGCGGTACTCAAGGAATTTATGATGGAACAGTTGGGTGATGAAGAAATTGCGGAGTTGGTGCGACAAGTGCAAGTTGAAGGTGTCAAAGAATTTGGAGAGATGATGAAGAGAGTGATGGGGTTGACGGGAGGTAAGGCAGAAGGAAAACGAGTTAATCGGATTGTGCAGGAGATGTTGGGAGGTAGGGAAAGGGGTAGTAACAGTCAATGAAGTTGTTTGAACATGAGGGGAAAGAGCTGCTAAGAATTTTTGGGATAAAAGTGCCAAAGAGGTTGGCACTTTTGGATGAAAATTTGGATAAGGATGAAGTGCCTGGTTTTGACTATCCGGTGGTGGTTAAAGCCCAAGTTTTGAGTGGCAAGAGAGGAAAGAGAGGTTTGGTAAAGAAGGTGGAAACAGAGGCTGATTTGTTGAGGTTTTTGGATCGAGTGCTGGGAAAAAACTTTGACAATGAGGTAGTAGGGCAGGTCTTGGTAGAGGAGGCAGTTGAGATTGATCAAGAATTGTTTGTGGCAGTGACTTATTCAACTAAAAGAAGAGGACTGGTTTTGTTGATTGGTGAGGGAGGTATGGAAGTTGAGGCTGACAGAAGAGTGATGGAGACTCCCATTAAGATTTGGACGAAAAATGGAAAAACAGAATTTGACTACTTGAAAGAAAATGAGTGGTTGAGGAAGTCGGATGAGTTGAGGGTAGTAGTAGAAAGACTAATAAAACTCACAATAGAAAAGGACTTATTTTTAGTGGAGATAAATCCATTAGGTTTGACAACTAAGGGAGGTTGGATGGCTCTGGATGCAAAGCTGGTGGCCGATGAGGCGGCTTTTTATCGGCAAAAGTGGGATTTGCCGGAGAGAAATATGATGGGAAGGACAAAGACTAAAGCAGAAATGGCAGCGGAGAAAATAGATGCTGATGACCATCGAGGAGTAGTGGGAAGAGTGTATTTGGATTTGGAGGGGGACATTGGAGTGTTGGCAGCTGGAGGCGGGGCGAGTTTGGTGGCAATGGATGCATTGGTGGACTGGGGGCTGGCGCCGGCCAACTACACGGAGTTTTCGGGCAATCCACCAAAAGAGAAAATTGCCAAACTAACGGAAATAGTTTTGGGTAAGAAGGGTTTGAAAGGAGCGATATTGATTGGAGGGAAAGCGAATTTTACGGATCAATATGAGACTTTGTCGGGCTTTTTGGAGGCGGTAGAAAAGATTAATCCAAAATATCCTTTAGTGGTGCGACGGGATGGACCAAGAATGAAGGAAGCAAAAGAATTGTTGGAGAAAAGAGCTAAAGAGCGAGGGTGGAGAATGGAAGTCTATGATGCGAGAATTTCGATAGGAGAAGCGGTACAAAAATTAAAGGAGATGGTTGATGGCAAAAAAGAGTAAAACTAAAAAAGATCAAAGATTAAGAAGCCTACTAAAAGCGATAACTTGGCGAGTGGTGGCAACCTCGACTACGATGGTAATTGTGTATTTGATGACAGGAAGCATGGAGTTAGGTCTGGGAGCAGGGTTTTTTGATTTGATATTGAAGATTGGGTTTTATTACGCTCATGAGAGAGCTTGGGAGAGGGTTGGATTTGGAAAGTGAGGGGAGAGATGATAAAGAAGGAAATGATGAGGTTAATGAAATACTTATTTTGGAGATAAATTGCTTAGGGAATTAAACAAAAAGACAAAAGTAATAATTCAAGGAATAACCGGCAAGGAGGGCGAGAGGGTGGCGGGGTTTATGCTTGATTATGGGGTGAAAGTAGTGGCGGGGGTGAGACCGGGAAAGGGAGGCGAAAAGGTGTTGGGGGTGCCGGTTTTTAACAGCGTGTCAGAGGCGGTGGAAGCGGTGGGGAAGGTAGAGGTCTCTTGTGTATACGTACCACCTGTGGCAGTAAAAGGAGCGGCTATCGAAGCACTGGAGGCGGGAGTGAAAATGCTACATATAATTGGGGAAGGGGTGCCGGTATTGGACAGTGCATATTTGTTGGAATTGGCAAAAGAAAGTGGGGCAAAGATACTGGGGCCGGCTTCACTCGGAATGATACGTCCGGGGGAATTTAAAGTTGGTTCGTTGGGGGGAGAAGATAATTCAGCTTACACACCCGGGGAGATTGGAATAATTTCCCGTTCTGGTGGAATGAGTTCGGAAATGGCGGAAATGTTAACGCGTAAAGGGAGGGGGCAATCAATGGTAGTGCATGTGGGGGGAGATTATTTGGTGGGGTATTCCCCGGCTGAAGTGTTGAGAGAGATGGAGGTTGATCCTCGGACGAAACAAGTGATATTGATTGGTGAGGTGGGGGGAGGATATGAACGAGAGGTGGCGGATGAGTTGGGGTCGGGAAGAATAACTAAACCTGTTATTGTGATGATGGCAGGAGCGTTTGTCGAGAGCCTGCCCCAGCAAGTGCCACTTGGGCATGCCGGGGCGATCATTCAAGGTGAGGCAGATACGAGGGGAGCTAAACTTAGTAAATTGGAAAAAGCTGGAGCAAGAGTGGCAAGACGATTGGATGAGGTGTTGGCGTTGTTAGATTAAGAGGAGAGTGGTAACATCCCGGTGTGGAAAGGAGGAGAAAGTGGAGCGAAAACTTGAAGTGGATGCACTCAGAGGAGTGGCAATTCTAGCCGTAGTTGGCTTACATGGGATGAGTGGGTGGTACGATTTGACCGATGGAGGGACAAGACTTTTGTGGATAGGAGTTAATCAAGCTTTGAGGTTTTGTGTGCCATTGTTTGTAGCGGTGAGTGGATATTTGTTGATGGAAAAAAATCAGGGTAAGAAAATAGAGGCGAGTAAGTTTTGGAAAAAAAGAATTGTCAGTTTGTTACCGGGTTTTTGGTGGTGGAGTCTTTTTAGTGTGGTGGTGATAGGTTCGGTGAGTGGGTGGGGAAGTCAACTGGCGGAGTATAGCTGGTGGCAATTACTGGCCGGGAGGGCAGATTATCATTTGTATTTTGTGCCGATGTTGATGCAGCTTTATTTGGTGTTTCCAATTTTGTGGTGGTTAATTGAAAGATGGGGTTATTGGATATTGGGATCGAGTTTGGTGGGGCAGGGGTTGGTGTATTGGTTGTTTGGGAAACAGGAAATGTTGGGTAGAGTGGGAGAATTGGTGGAATCGGATCAGCAACAGTATATATATGCATTGTCCTGGGGGTTTTATTTTGTGCTGGGAATGGTTCTAGCCAGATGGGGAGGGAAGCTGAAAAAAGCGGGAGTGGGAAGATTTTTTTTAGTGATGGTTTTGGGTGGCTGGATATGGGCAGTGATGGCAGCCATAGACAGATTAGAGGGAGGTGCCAATGTGATAACGGCTACCAGGTTTACGAGGTTGCCGGTTTTGATAATGGCCACAGGAGTGATTAGTTTGGCGTTGGTTTGGTCGCAAAAGTGGAAAGCTTGGCAGACGGGGATGAAAAAATTTGCTTGGCTGGGGACATATGCCTATATGATTTATTTAGTACATCCGTTGATTTTAAGATTTATAGCAGATATTTGGAGAGGTAGAATGGATACGATTGAGGAAGTGATGTTTGGGTTGGGACTGGGGTTGGGAATAACGGGCTTGGTTTTGGTGGAAAGAAGGGTGTGGAGAAAATGGGATTTGAGGTTTCTTACTAAGTTTTGATATTTATTTGGTACAAGGAGAGGATGGATACTAAAAAGGAAAATCAACTGATTGAGTGGGCAGGGGAAAAATGGATGGTGGAAGTGGTGTGGAAGCTGTGGATGGGAAAATGGCCAACGGAGAATGAGAGAGAGATGGTGGGAGAGATGATGACTACAGTGATTGATCATGGGCCTGACTCACCATCAGCACAAGCAACGATTGCGGCAGCAAAAGATGGTAGGGATGTGATACGAAGTGTAGAGTTGGGCGTGGGAGAGCTTAATGAAAAGCATGGCGGAGCGATTGGGGGATTGGGCCGAATTTTGAAACATGACAAAAGGGGAGTAGGAGAAATTGTGGCTGAGTACTTGGATGGCGGAAAGAGACTGCCTGGATTTGGGCATAGACTTTACAAAGATACAGACCCGAGAACGGTGTATTTGTTTCAGCGAGCAGCGGAGTTGGGTTTTTGGGGAAATTATGTGGAGCGAGTGGTGGAGATGGAGACAGAACTAACCAGACAAAAAGGTAAGAAATTACCAGTAAATGTGGATGGGGCGATGGCGGCGATACTTTTGGAGATGGAGGTTGAGCCGGAACTGATGAATGCGTTCTTTTTGTGGCCGAGAGTGGCAGGGTTAATTTATCAGTGGAAAACTAACAAAAATAATAAGTAGAAAAGGAGGGGTTTATGGCTTTTAAGTTGCCAGATTTACCTTATGATTACCAGGCATTAGCAGAAGTGATTGATGAGAAGACGATGCGGATTCACCATCAAAAGCATCATGGCGGTTATGTAGCGAAATTGAATGCTGCTCTTGAGGGACATGAGGAGCTGGAGATAAAAAGTTTGGAAGAATTGTTGAGTGATATTGACAGTTTGCCGATGGAGATTGCCACAGCGGTAAGGAACAATGGGGGGGGGCACGCCAATCATAGTTTGTTTTGGGAGGTAATGTCACCAGAGGGAGGTAAGCCGACAGGGAAATTGTCGACTGCAATCAATGAAGAATGGGGAAGTCTGGAGAAATTTAAGGAGGAATTTGGAAAGGAAGCTTTGGGACGGTTTGGCAGTGGTTGGGCGTGGCTGACGGTTGAGGAGGGGAAATTGCATGTCTGTTCCACACCAAATCAAGACACGCCGCTAATGCAGGGCAATATTCCGGTTTTAGGCTTGGATGTGTGGGAACATGCATACTACCTGAAATACCAAAATGATAGGGCAAAATACGTTGAAGCTTTTTGGAAAATTGTGAATTGGCAGGAGGTAGAGAAAAGATTTGAGGAGGCTATCGAGAGGGGTTAGGGTAGAAAAATTGAGCCAGACTTGATAGATTAAATGTCTTGAGAGATTCAGATGAGGGGGTTTATGCGCCATGCAATTTTAGATGTAGAGACAATAAAAAGCTTTGACGAGGTAGGAGGGTATTTTCCGGAGAAGCTGGGAGTGTCGTTTGTGGGAGTGATTGAACGGGAGAGTTTGCCAAGTGTGTGGGGTGAGAAAGTGGTGGAGAGGAGACATGAAATTTATGAGTATGACATGGACAAATTGTTTAGACTTTTGGAACAGATGGATTTGGTAGTAGGGTTTAATTTGGATGGATTTGATATGGCAGCAATAAGGCCATATTACCGAGGGGATATCAGGCAGTTTCCGACTTTGGATCTGATGGTGAGGTTTAAGGAGAAGCTGGGGCATAGGATAGCTTTGGATGCGATTGCGACCCAAACGTTGGGAACGGGCAAAAGCGGGAATGGACTGGATGCGATTGCCTATTACAAGAATGGGGAGTTGGAAAAGTTAGCGGCTTACTGCATGAAAGACGTGGAAATTACTCGAGATATTTATGATTGGGGCAGGATAAAGAGAAAACTAAAGTTTAAGAATAAGTGGAATGAGATTATTGAAGCGGAAATAGATTTTGATTATAAGAAACCGGCAGAGGCGTTGGGACTACAGATGAGTTTGGTGTGAGGCAAGGCTTGGATGAGACAGAAGGTAAGTTATAATAAGCCCTCGAATTAGTAGGTTAGTATGGAGTGAAATGAAAACAGAGCCAAAAAAGTCAAAAGTGGCAAAGCCCAAAAAGACAGATGAAGAAGTGGTAGAAAGGGAAAATGAATTAAATGAGGAAGAATTTGGTTGTTGTGGGGGAAAATGCGGTTGTGGGAGGAGTGAATAATGTTGGTAATTAAGGATTTGAGAGCCGGGATTGAGGGAAATGAGATATTGAAGGGAATTAACCTGGAAGTTAAACCTGGGGAAATCCATGCGGTGATGGGGCCGAACGGATCGGGCAAAAGTACACTGGCTCACACTTTGGCAGGGCACCCAAGTTATGAAGTGAGTGGTGGGAGAGTGTGGTTGGAAGAAGAAGGTGAAAGCCTGGAAATTTTAGAGATGAGTCCGGATGAAAGAGCAAAAGTGGGGTTGTTTTTGGCATTTCAGTATCCAGTGGAAGTACCTGGGGTGAGAGTGAGTAAGTTTTTGAGATTGGCTTATGAGGAAAGATTTGGAGAGGAGCGGAAGTTTGAGTCGGTACTTTTGTTTAACCAATATTTGGAGGAAATAGCTTTAGAGCTCGAGGTGAAACCGGAACTGATTAAGCGGGGACTAAATGAAGGGTTTTCCGGGGGAGAGAAGAAGAGATTAGAAATACTGCAAATGGCGGTATTGGAGCCCAAGTATGCCGTTTTGGATGAGACGGATTCGGGACTGGATATCGATGCGATTAAAGCGGTGGCTGGTGGGGTAAAGAGGGTGGTGGAAAAATTTAATACAGGAATATTGGTGATTACTCATTATCAGCGGATTTTAAAATATTTGAAGCCTGAGTTTGTGCACGTAATGAGGGATGGAGTGGTGGTGGAAAGCGGAGGAGTGGAAGTGGCAGAGAGATTGGAGAGGAAAGGATATAAGAAATAA
>CAYNMS010000005.1:19466-50231 GCA_964398525.1 uncultured Pseudomonadales bacterium
CCGGAGGCGGAACGGGAAGTGCTGGCTGGGGTGAAAGCCCAGTATGACAGTGAGGTGGTGTATGGATCGGTACAGAAGGCTTTGGAAAAACAAGGGGTGGTGTTTTTGTCGATGGATGAAGGATTGGCAGAGTATCCGGATTTGGTGCGGGAGTATTTTGAGAGAGTAATTCCGGCTGGGGACAACAAGTTTGCAGCTTTGAATACAGCAGTGTGGAGTGGTGGGAGCTTTGTGTATGTACCGCCTGGAGTGGATGTAACTATGCCGCTTCAAGCATATTTTCGAATTAATGCCAGCAATATGGGGCAGTTTGAACGGACACTGATAATCGTGGATGAGGGGGCGAGAGTGCATTACGTGGAGGGGTGTACGGCACCGGTGTTTGCGGAGAGCTCGCTTCATAGCGCAGTGGTGGAAATATTTGTCAAAAAAGGGGCAAGATGCCAGTACACTACAGTGCAGAATTGGTACAAAAATATTTATAACCTGGTGACCAAAAGGGCTTGGGTAGAGGAAGAGGGGGAGATGGTGTGGACGGACTTTAATATGGGATCGAAAGTAACCATGAAGTATCCGTCGTTTATCTTGGCAGGAAGAGGCGCAAGAGGAGAGACTTTGAGTATGGCTTTGGCTGGAGCGGGACAACACCAAGATACTGGCAGTAAGGCGATACACTTGGCGCCACACACGAGTTCCACAATTATTTCCAAGTCGATTAGTAAGGACGGAGGCAGAACTAGTTACAGGGGGAAAGTGATGGTGTCGCCGAAGGCATATGGCAGTAAAAATGTGGTGATTTGTGATGCACTACTTTTGGACGATAAATCTCGATCGGATACGTATCCGACGGATCAAATCTTGAACAATCAAGTTAGTATCCAGCATGAGGCGAGTGTGTCTAAGATTGGGGAAGATCAGTTGTTTTATTTGATGAGCCGAGGGATTAGCGAAGAGGATGCACGAAAAATGGTAGTGAATGGATTTATTGATGATTTGGTGAGAAAGTTGCCTTTGGAATATGCCGTTGAGATGAACCGGTTGATTGATCATGAGATGGAGGGCAGTATAGGGTAATGATGCAGATGGCCAATTTCTAATTTCTAAATAACTCAGATGTCAAAATTTCAAATTAAAAGAAACGAAAAAAGGGAAATTCAGTTGGAAAAACCGGGTGAGTATGTGGTGGAACTGGTAGGAGAGGGGGCAGAAGTGGAGGTGGTGGGAATATTTGAGGCCAGTGGAGTAGAGGAGAAAGAGGTGAAGATAACCCTCGTGCACAAAGCCGCCCATACCAGGGCACAAACGACTCTGAAAGGAGTAGCGAGAGAGAAGGGGAAATTAAGATTTGAGGGTAGAATTATTGTGGAGAAGAATTGCCCGGACACCAACTCGTTTTTGACGGAGAAGATATTACTATTGTCGCCGGAGGCGCGGGCGGAGGCGGTACCTGACTTGGAGATAGAGAGCGATGACGTGAAGTGCTCGCACGCGGCGACGATTTCGAATTTAGACGAGGGGCAGGTGTTTTATCTGATGAGCCGGGGAATTGGGAGAGAACTGGCGGAGAGAGTGATAGTAGAGGGGTTTTTGGAGGGGTAGTAGGTTTTGGATAAGTTGGTTAAAGTTTCCAATTAATTCCGCGAATGTCTTCTGGTCTTGTTCCAATTTCAGTGAGTCTCACACTAAACTGATCAGGGATATCATCATTTGGAAATAAATCTTTAGCTAATTGAGGAGTGATTAAAACAGGTAAATCCAGGCGACGTGAAAGATCCATACTATATTTTAAGGTTGCTTTAGAACTCCTTCGATCTTCAGGGGGTGATACTGTGCAGGTAATGTGTTTATCTACCATATTAACAGAGGGGATTGAAGGAAGATCTAAGATATCTTGTAATAGAATATTTTGTTGAAAATTAAGGATTAAGGCTCTTGCTTGGGCATTGTTGTCTCCAAGTTGTTCTGATGAAAGAACTACGGCTGGTATTAAAATGGAGAATTGTTGCCCTTTTTCTTCGAGCAAACCTTCGACGAAATGACTTAGCTTGGGAGGTGTGGTTTGGTTTGGCGAAACACCTAAAGACGCCATGAGTCTTGCGTCGGATTTTGCACTCTTGAATTTATTCTCGATCACTTGCAATTGTTGCCAATTGAATTCGGCAAAAGGAAGGGGGATGGGTTCATTGTCTAGTCCATCCAGTAGTTCACCCCAAAAGGTTGAACTATCACTTTCATCTTCTGGATTGGGTTTGTCGGGTTCCCCGGTATATAAAGGCTCCTGTTCATCTGACATGGGCTAATTTTAGAGTTATTTGAACTGGGTTGTCAAATAGTCTGGTAGAATACGAGGCTATGAGGGTGGAAGAGATAAAGAAAGATTTTCCGATTTTGGCAAGAAAGATTAACGGCAAGAGGTTGGTGTATTTGGATAATGCGGCGACGAGTCAGAAGCCCAGGCAAGTGATTGATGCAATAGTGGAGTATTATCAGAAACACAATGCCAATGTGCACCGGGGAATTCACACGTTGGGAGATGAGAGCACGAGAGTGTTTCATGAAGCAAAAGAGAAGGTGGCTTCTTTTTTGGGTGCCAAGAGCAATGAATTAGTGTGGGTGAGAAATACAACCGAGGCAATTAATTTGGTGGCTTATGCTTGGGCACGGGAGAATTTAAAAGCGGGTGAAGTGATCGTGACGAGTGAGCTGGAGCATCATAGTAATTTGGTGACTTGGCAGGAGGTGGCGAAAGCAACGGGAGCTGGGGTGGTGTATGTCAGAGTCAATGGCGAAGGCGAGATTGATATTGAGGAATTGGCAATGTTATTGGATGAGATAGGAGATCAGGTGAGATTGGTGGCGTTGACCATGGTGAGTAATGCTACTGGAGCGGAATTGCCAACAGAAAAAGTGATGGAGATAGTGAAAAAGCGGGCAAAAGGGGCGAGAGTGTTACTGGATGGGGCACAGGCAGTGCCACACAAGAGAGTAGAGTTTGATAGATTGGGAGTAGATTTTTTGGCGTTTAGCGGACACAAGATGTATGGGCCAATGGGGATTGGGGGGCTTTTGGTAAAGCAGGAGAGATTTGAAGAAATGGGGCCGTTTTTGGTGGGGGGAGGAATGATAGATGAAGTGCATCTTCTAGGGACAAGCTTTGGAGAAGTGCCGGAGAAGTATGAGGCGGGAACGCCGGATGTGGCCGGAGCCGTGGGACTGGCAGCGGCTGTCGAGTATTTAGAAAAGTTAGATATGAACGAGGTGGAGAGACACGATCGGGAAATGGTAGCTTACGGCCTGGAAAGGCTTAAAAAAGTAAAAGAAGTAAGGCTGGTAGGACCACAAGCCGACAAACGTTTGGGGTCGGTGGCGTTTACTTATGAAGGAGTGCACGCTCATGATGTAGCTCAAGTGTTGGATAGCCAAGGAGTGGCAGTTCGAAGCGGACATCATTGCACGATGCCGTTTCATGAAAAGATGAAGTTGGTGGCGACAACCAGAGCGAGTTTTGGAATTTATAATGATAAGGAAGATATTGAGGTTTTGGTTGAGGCGTTAGATAAAGTGAAACAAGTATTTAGGTAAAAGCATGGATGATCTATATAAAGAACAGATAATTGATCACTACAAAAATCCAAGACACTTTGGAGAGGTGGAAGGGGCTCAGGTAAAGGTAAGGGAAAGTAACGCTTCGTGTGGCGACATGATTGAAGTTTCGGCTAAATATGGGGACAAGCGAGAGGTAAAGTTTAGAGGAGTGGGGTGCGCTATTAGTGTGGCGAGTACGAGCATGTTACTGGAGAAGATGGAGAAGGAGAAATGGGGAAGGGAAACCATAGAGAAAATGAAGGATGAGGATTTGGAAGAATTATTGGGGATAAAAGTGAACCCAACCAGAAGAAAATGTATGAACTTGGGGTTGAGGGCGCTACAGAAAGCGATAAAAGAGCTTGAGGATAGGCGATGAGAAAGTTAAGTATTGAGGAGGCAGTGGAAGAACTAAGACGAGGGGGAGTGATTGTGTTTCCGACGGATACGGTGTGGGGAGTGGGAGCGGCCATTTCTAGCAAAGAAGGGATAGAGAAACTATATAAGGTTATGGAAAGGGAGGGGAAAAAAGCGACAGCGGTGTTGGTCGGCTCTCGGGAGATGGCTGAGAGATATGGCAAATTGAACCGAAGGGCGGAAGAGTTGGTTGAGGTGTACTGGCCGGGAGGATTGACAATAGTGGTAGAAAGAACAGAGTTAGTGCCTGAGGAAATAACTGGTGAAAAGGGAAAAGTGGGGTTACGAGTGCCGGATCATGAAATAGTGGAGTTGATAGAAAGGTTGGGGGAAGGCTTGGTGGCATCGAGTGCAAATGTGGGAGGGGGGATGAGTCCGAAAAGATTTGAAGAGATTGAAGAGGAGTTTTTGGAAAAAGTGGATGGGTATGTGGCTGGAGAAGCCGGAGGAAAAGAGGCCTCGAGTGTGGTAGAAGTAGTAGGTGAGAGGTTGACGGTGTTGCGGCAAGGAGAGATTCAAGTACAATAGGCAGGGGTTTAAATAGTAATAAGAAGAGGAAGCGTGGCACTGACAAAATATGTGGCTAAGGTAGCCGAGAAAATTGAGTACAACGCTAAGTTTTTGGGAGTAAAACTAGAATTGGTAGATCCTCATCGGATTGAGTTTAAGGCGGGGCAATATGTAATTATGGATGTGCCTGGTATAGAAGCGAAGAGAAATTATTCGATAGCTTCTTTGCCTGAGATGAACCACGCGATTGAGTTGGTGGCAGACATAACTCCAGACGGACCTGGAAGTGCATATTTTCGGGCAATGAAACCGGGGGATGAAGTGAAGTTTATGGCGCCGGTCGGTCGGTTTGTGGTGGCGGAGGAAAGTCAAGAAGAGAAGCTAGTGTTTGTGGCTACAGGTTCGGGTATTACACCTTTTAAAAGTATGATTGTGGATTTACTGGTGAGTAAGCGAGATAGGCGTGAGATGAAACTACACTGGGGTTTAAGGTATGTAGAGGATTTGTTCTGGGAAGAAGAATGGTACCAGTTGACTGAAGAGCATGAGAATTTTGGGCTGGATATTGTGCTGTCGCGGCCAAGGTTGCCTGAGTGGAAATTGTGTAGTGGTCGAGTGACTGATTGCTTGAGAGGACATGGAGATAATTTTGAAGGGACACGGTTTTATTTATGTGGAAGCCAGGGAATGATTGAGGACACAAAAACTTTACTTTTGGATCAGGGAGTACAAGAAGACAAAATTCATTACGAAAAGTTTTATTAATTTATTAGTAGTTGGGGGAGAAGAGAATGGCTGACACTGGTGACCAAAATCAAAGTAGATATGAAGTGAGGGTTATTCGAGACAAGTGTATTGGAGCCGGTTCGTGTGTGGCAGTGGCGATGAAAACTTTTGAACTGGACAATGAGAATAAGGCCATAGTTTTGCCTACAGCGGATGAGGACAACGATGAGGACAAGCTGCTGGCAGCCCAAAGTTGTCCGACAGCGGCGATAGAGGTGATTGATAGAGTAACTGGAGAGAAGGTTTGGCCGAAGTAAACGAAAAAAGGTTTATGAGGAAAAGACGGGAGAGAAATGGTTTTTTCATCACCTCTGAAATAAAAGGATATTTTCTCTTGCATCGGGGAAATTGTCATGGTAGAGTGGCGATATGCAAAACGTGAAGTTATTGGCAGGGGTAATTTTAGGGACTTTGGTGCTGGTATTTGGAGTGGCGTTTTTGTTTTCTCAGGAGAGTGAGCCGGAATTATTTGATGCACAAACGGTAATAGGAGAAGAACCTCACGTGAGAATGTTGCCTGCTGAGGTGGGAGAAGCAAGTGATGCAAGTGAATCTGCAGAAGTGAGCGAGCTGGAGCCGGAACTATTGGTAGTAGAGTTTAGTGATTTTCAGTGTCCAGCCTGTAAACAAGTCCAACCGTTGGTGGAGCAATTAATGGAGGAATATCGAGGCAGGGTGGGGTTAGTGTACCGTCACTTTCCTTTAGATCAAATTCATCCTAATGCCAGAAGAGCAGCGGTGGCGAGTGAAATAATGGCAGAAGAGGGTAAGTTTTGGGAGTATCATGATCTGTTATTTGAGAGGCAGGAGGCGTGGGCGGCAAGTGAAGATCTGGATAGTTTGTTGGCTGTCTATGCCCAGGAATTGGGAGTTGATAGAGAGGCATATATGTCAAGATTAGAAGATGAAAGTTGGGCAGATAAAGTGCAGGCGGATTGGACGGCTGGAGTGAGTTTGGGGGTTGATGCCACACCTACTTTTTTTGTTGATGGAGAAAAAATTAATGCCAACGATTTGGCTAATGTGCTTAGTCAAAAACTGTAAAAGAGAATTGAATAATTTCCTGCCTACAAGAAATACAAACTTAACTGCGAAACTAGCTTTTGCGCAGAAATTGAGAGGAGGTGAATAGAGGTGGAGGATAGTAAACAACAGTGGTTAACAATAGCGGCAATCGTTTTGGTAATTGGAGGATTGGGGTACTTTTTGTTTAGACAAGGCCAAGAAGTAGAGGAAGGTCCAGTAGTGGAAAGTGAGGATATTGTGGCGGAGGAAAGAGCCAACGAATTGCTGCAACAACTTAATGTAGAGTTGCCAGAAGACGTGGATAGAGTGAATTTGAGAGAAGTAGGTGAGAGCGGGGCGGCGGGGGTAGTGACACGATCCCGAGAAGAGGGAGAAAGGGAAATAAGGGTATTGGCAGCCTTGCCAGAACCAGTTTCCGGAGAATTTTACGCGGCCTACCTGTCTAGCCCGAATGAAGAACTTGAGGATATTTATTTAGGAAGATTAAGAGAAGCTAAGGGGGGGTTTATTCTGGAGACTTTAACTGAAGCTTCTGCACAAGAGTACCCGAATGTAAAAGTAACTCGAGAAAAAGTTGATGATGAGCAAGTCGAGGAGGTCCTGCTGGAGGGGGCTTTTATGACAACTGAGGCTGAAGCCGAAGAATAAATAACCTCCAGAGGTGTTGCAATTTCACCTCGAGGTTGATATAGTGAGGAAGATTTACTCTGGCTTCCTCTGGAAGAAATAAAGAATTATACTTGCCCGAGAAAAGGGGGTGAGACAGACAAATGGCATATTCATACACAAACTCAAAAGGTCAAACCTATTACCTTCACAAAAAAGACGTGACCTTGAAAAACGGACGTCAACAAACCATTTACTTTTTCGCTCGTGAAGTACGAGACGGTGCTTTGGATAGCGTGCCTGCTGGCTATGAAGTGGTAGAAACTCAAAGAACCGGCATGCCCGTTTTGAAGAAAGCTCAATAAAGCGAACAATACATGACCAATCAATTCTGCACAGACGTGTGGGATTGATTGTGTTTGAAAAAAGGAAATAGACAGGTAAGATAGCGACATGGTAACAGAAGAACAAGTGTGGCAAGCCTTGAAAAGGGTGATTGATCCAGAATTGAATGTAGATATTGTCAGTTTAGGGCTGGTATATGAAGTGAGAGTTAAGCCGGTGAAGGAAAAGAGTGAGACGGCGATGAGTGTGTACGTACTGATGACGTTGACGACACCCGGGTGCCCTTTGGCCGGGACTTTTAATGTGATGGTGAGACAGGCTCTTGGTGAAATTGAAGGATTGAGAGATGAGGACGTTGAGGTTGAACTGACTTTTGATCCACCTTGGGTGGCGGACATGATGAGTGATGAGTTGAAAGCCAAATTTGGATATGACTAGGATTATACTGGGGTGGAGTATAATAGGTGAGTATAGTATAGTGAAGGAATGGAAGTTTCTTATCTGGTAGCGTTTGGGTCGGGAGTGGTGAGTTTTTTTGCGCCGTGTGTGTTGCCACTGTTGCCGGCATACTTTGCTTATATGAGTGGGGAATCGTGGAAAGAGCTGAGTGGTGACAAAGGTGAACATAATAGAAGAATTTGGTGGTTGGGATGGTGGTATGTGGTGGGATTTAGTGTAATCTTTGTGATTTTGGGAAGTAGTGCGGCGGCATTATCAAAAATATTGAGAGTGCAAAAAGACACCATGGAGCAAATTGGGGGACTAATAATCGTGGCGATGGCCATTGAAATACTTTGGGGTGGCCGATTGCCGGGTGGAGGGAGAGAGTTTAGGTTAAAAATTCCTAAGGTGGTGGAGAAGTGGGGATATGTGAGAGCGGTAGTGTTGGGGATGGTATTTGCCACTGCTTGGACGCCGTGTGTGGGACCGATACTGGGCTCGATATTGACTCTGGCGGCAGCCGGTGCCAGTGTAGCCAAAGGGGCTAGTTTGTTACTGGTTTATAGTTTGGGGATATCCCTGCCGTTTATGCTGATGATGGTGACGCTGGCTAAATCGCAAAAGAAGCTTAAAAGTATGGCCAGGGTAAGTCAAAAATTGATGGGTATAACTGGCTTGATGCTACTGGGGTTTGGGTTTTTGATGTGGAACAATTCCGTGGATGTTGGTGGATGGGGGATTACTTGGAATGGCCTTAATGCCAAGATTTATGAGGCTGCCTATGGTTGGGGATGGCAGCCAAGTGATCTGTTACAATAAGCGAATATAATCAAATAAAAGCGGGGGGAAACATTATGAAAAAGTGGATGATTGGCTTAACATTTTTGCTTTTAGCTGGCTGTAATTCGACCCAAACTCCTGAGGGTGAAGTTATGGATGAGACAAGTGAAGCAATTGAGGAGGCCGGAAACCAAGTGGAGAACGCCTTAAATGAAGGGGAAAACCAAGAAAGTATGGTACCAGAGGTGGAAGTGACAGAAATAGAATTGGATGCCAGCAATTTTACGTTTGGACAAGATGAAATCCGGGTAAAAGAAGGTGAGACGGTACGGATTACTATAAATAATACTCAAGGCACACACGATTTTGTAATTGATGAGTTGGAAGTAAATAGCGGAATTATTCCCGAGGGCGAATCGCAAACTGTCGAATTTACTGCTTGGGATACGGGAAGCTGGGAATATTATTGTAGTGTAGGTAATCATAGACAACTGGGGATGAAGGGAATTTTAGTGGTAGAATAGCTCTAAAATAAAAGTAAAAAGCCTGCCACGTGTGGTGGGCTTTTTTGTAGAAGGAGGAAGAGAATGATTACTTCTAATAACGTGGAGACCAATTCATACATTGATGGATTAAAGGAGTATATATCTCTGGCTTCGGATCAAATAATAGAGGAGTTAGCTAGAAGAATTGACTCATATTTGTATGAGCCTGAAGGAGAGAGCCCTTTTGTTGAAAAAAGTGTAATAGTTGAAGGTAAACAGGGGGAGTTAATCGACTTAGAAAGTGTGCCTAGTATAAACGGGGCAACTGAATATCGTATTACAAGATTTAGTAGTAGTGGAGTAACTGCTGGTCAAGCTCTTAGGCCTTTTGAGGAAATAATCATTCGTTTTCCTGAGGGAGAGAATAAAGGGAAAATTGGTCACAGTTTGGATAAAATGGATGGGGTGAAGACAGAACGAATTATAAGTATATTAAGCCAATTGGATGATAGTGATTTTCCGAGTTTAACAGAAGGATTAATCAAGAGGAGAAATAAATATATTTCAAGGTAAGGCAATAAAGAATTGAGTTTTTTAGAGAGAGGGGTTAGAGTGAGAGCATGATTTATTTGGGAGCAGATCATGGCGGATTTGAATTAAAGGAGAAGATAAAAGTCTGGCTCGAGGAGTGGGGGGAAGGGTTTGAGGATTTGGGGGCTTGGGAATATGACAAGGGAGATGATTACAATGTATATGTGAGGCGAGTGGCGGAGAGAGTGCAGGCAGAAAGTAACCGAGAAGAAAACTGGAAGAGGCAAGTTAAGGGAATATTGTTGTGCCGGTCTGGAGGAGGGATGGTGATTGGGGCGAACAGGTATCGGCGAGTGAGGGCGGTTTATGCTGAGAATGTGAGGGCAGTGGAGCATGCCCGGAAGGATAATGATGCCAATGTGATTTCTTTGGCTGGGGATTGGATAAGTGAAGCCGAAGCCAAGAGAGTGGTGAAAGCTTTTTTGACGACTGAGTTTTCGGAAGAGGAGCGGCATGAGAGGCGAGTAAGTGAATTGGAAAGGATGGGTGGTAAATGAGAATAAAAATAGTGCCGGCAATTTTGGAGGAGAGAGTAGAAGCGGTTCAGGAGAAAGTAGATAAGTTGAAAGGAATAAGTGAGGTGGTGGGGATAGATATTATTGATGGGGTGTATGCGGATAACCTGACGGTGCAGGCAGAAGATTTGAGAGATGTAGATTTTGGAGAATTGAAAGTAGAGGTGCAGTTGATGACTGAGTATCCGTCGGATTTATTGGGGGCACTACATACTGCTGGTGTGGTGCGTGTGTTTGGTCAGGTGGAGCGGATGGGCCGACAGGAAGAGTTTGTAGAGGTAGCTAACGATATGGAGATGGAAGTTGGGCTGGCGCTGGACTTGTTTACGCCGGTGGAAGCAATAGAAAGGCAGCTTTGGGGAAGATTGGATGGAATTCTTTTGATGAGCGTGAAGGCTGGGTTTTCGGGGCAAGAGTTTGATGAGCGAGTGCTGGGGAAAATTGAAGAATTGAGACGAGAAGGGTTTGCGGGGGCGATTCAAGTCGATGGGGGGATGAAACCGGAAACGATAAGAGCGTGTGTGAGGGCAGGCGCGGATGAGTTTAGCGTGACGAGTTACTTGTGGCAGGCAAAAAACTTAGAGAAGGCTATTGCTAAGTTAGAAAATCTAGGATAAGTTGGGGGAGAAAGTGAGGAAATAATGAGCCAGGATCGAACAAAAGATAAAGTAGCGGTCGTGAGGCCTTTGATTAAGAATGTGGCATTTTTTGGAGATGCGGATGTAGCAGAGGATAGTGATGAATATAGAGACGCGTTTGAAACGGCCAAAATCCTGGCAGAGGAGGGGTTTACGATAGTCAATGGCGGTGGACCTGGAGTGATGAATGCTTCGACGCAGGGAGCGGAAGAAGTGGGGGGGGAGACATTGAGTGTGACTTTTTATCCCCAAGACGCGCCGGGATTTGAGGGAAGATATGTAGGTAATATTACGGATAAAGAAATTAAAACTAAAAACTACATTGAGAGAATGTTTAAGTTGATGGAGCATGCTGATTTGTATTTGATGTTTAAAGGGGGAACGGGAACGATAAGTGAATTTGGAACGGCATGGGTATTGGCAAAACTTTACTTTGGCCACCACAAACCGTTTGTGTTGGTAGGGGATTTTTGGCGGCCAATTGTTAAGGCTTTGAGGGAAAACTTAAACATCGATGAAATGGAGCTGGCGGTGTTTAAGATTGTGAGTGGACCAGGGGAAGTGTTACCGGCGATTAGGCAGTTTGAAGAAGAGATGGTATTGGTGGACCACAGCAAGTGTCAGGTGTGTAGCGAAAAAGCTTTTATGACTTAAAGCTTGAGTTGCTTGTCGAGACAGGGTGTGATTAGATGGGTGCATGAATGTTGAGGAAATTGCCGATAGAGCCAACCAGATGAGAGAGGATGTGGTACGTATGTTGATTGAGGCAGGAAGTGGTCACAGCGCGGGCAGTTTGGGAATGGCTGAAGTGGTAGCGACTTTGTTTTTGGGAGGGGTGATGGAGTACAGAGTGGAAGAGCCTGAGTGGGAGGGAAGAGACAGATTGATTTTGTCTAATGGGCATATATGTCCCATACTGTATGCAGGAATGGCCCAAGTAGGATACTTGGCGAGAGAAGAATTGATGAGTCTGAGGAAATTGGGCAGTAGGCTACAAGGACACCCTCACAGAACAACCTTGCCTGGATTGGAAACGACTTCGGGACCGCTGGGGTCGGGGTTGGCGCAGGGAGTAGGAATGGCACTAGGGCTTACTATGGATGGCAAGAACAATCAGGTGATAGTGTTGTGTGGAGACGGGGAGCAGGATGAGGGGAATCATTGGGAAGCAGTGATGCTGGCGGCAAAATACAAAGTTGCCCATTTGACGGCAATAACGGACAGGAACAACATTCAAATTGAGGGAGCTACTGAAACGGTGATGCCACTGGAGCCTTTAGTGGAAAAGTACAAAGCGTTTGGGTGGGATGTGGTGGATATTGATGGACATAATATTGAAGAAATTGCCAATGCTCTGGGGCGAGCGAGGGCGGTATCGACCAAACCAACGATGATAATTGCCAATACAATTCCGGGTAAGGGAATTAGTTATATGGAGAATAAGTTTGAGTGGCACGGAAAACCACCAACTGAGGTGGGAGAGGTGGTGCAGGCGATAGCAGAGCTGAAGAACTTAAGAACTTTGGGAGGCAAAATTGTTAGTGAGCATGAGTAAATTAATAAAAAAATCGTAGAAAGACTGTATGGCTGAAAGTCAAAGAAAATTGGTTGGGGTTGTAAGGGAACAAAACAATGTTGAACCAGCTTATTTAGAAACTGAGGGCGAATTAACAGTTTTGCGTTTTCGAAATCTAATTTCGGTTTTTTATGATGAAGATCGATGGTTTCAGTTGGTATTACCTCACTTTGAAGAGGAGTTGAGTCAAATAGTTGGTGCCAAAAATAAATCGAATTTTGTTGGGGGAGTAAATGAATTGGATCTAATGATTAACGGATCTGAAAATGATGGAAAGCAGTCTTTTACTGGGCTAGTACTGAACTATTTAAGAGATACGTTGAGGGGAAATGATAAATGAGGAAATGAGAATAGTTGGGAACTGGATGGAAGAGGGGGTGGAGAAAAAGGCTACCAGGGACGGATTTGGAGAAGGTTTGGTGGCAGCGGGAGAAAAAGACGGGCGAGTGGTAGCAGTGTGTGCTGATCTGACTGAATCGACAAGAATGGAAGCATTTGCAAAGCGATTTCCGGAGAGGTTTATTCAAGTGGGAGTGGCAGAGCAGAATTTGGTGACCGTGGGATCCGGGTTGGCAGCGGTGGGAAAAATACCGTTTGTGGCTTCTTACGCGGCATTTTCGCCGGGCAGGAATTGGGAGCAGATTAGAACGACAATTGGGTATAACGACCGAGCGGTGATTGTGGTGGGATCTCACGCGGGAGTAAGTGTAGGGCCGGATGGGGCGACACACCAGATGTTGGAGGACATAGCACTGATGAGAGTGATGGCAAATATGAGCGTAGTGTCACCGTGTGATAGTGCGCAGGCAAAAAAGGCGACAATGGCGGCAGCAGAATGGGGTAAACCGTTATATTTAAGACTGGCCCGGGACAAATCGCCGGTGATGACGAGTGAGGAAACGCCGTTTGAAATGGGTAAGGCTCAAGTGATGAGGTGGGGAGAGGGAGCGAGCATAATTGCAACAGGATCATTAGTTTACGAAGCATTGGTGGCAGGGGAGAGAATGAACGCTGAGGTGATAAATGTTCATACGATCAAACCTTTGGATGAAGAGACGATATTAGCTAGTGTGGCCAAAACCGGACGGGTGGTGACTTTAGAGGAGCATCAAGTGGCAGGAGGGTTGGGGGGGGCGGTAGCGGAGCTTTTGAGCACGCGAATGCCGGTAAAGATAAAGAGATTGGGAATGATGGATAGATATGGAGAAAGCGGGGAGACGAGGGAATTGTTGGAGAAGTTTGGATTAACTGCAGAGTCAGTAGTGAAGGCAATTGAGTCGCAGTGGTAGGTGTTGGTTAATGACAAGCTTCATGGTAATTTAGAAGAGAGTATTAATTAGGGGCAAATATATGTTTGATGTAATTTCGATAGGGGATACGACGATAGATGTTTTTTTGGAAATTGAGGAGAAAGAGGTGCGGGTTGAGGATGAAAATCATGATGGAATTGATGATTTGATTATGGATTTTGGGACTAAACTGCCGGTGTCAAAGTTGACGCGATTGGCAGCGGTAGGGAATGCGGCCAATAATGCAATAGGGTCGAGCCGGCTGGGAATGTCGACGGCAATTTATACGGTGCTCGGTGACAAAAGCGATTTGGATAGCGATGAGCATGTGGAGGTATTTGAGAAAGAAGGAGTAAAGCTAGATTTAATCGCTAGGGAAGAAGGAGCCAAGTCTAATTTTAGTGTAGTGATTAACGTGGGAGCGGAGAGGACGATATTGGTGTATCACGTCGATAGAGATTACAAGCTGCCTGAGGGAATGGAAGGTAAATGGCTTTACTACACGTCGTTGGGAAAAGGACATGAAGGATTGAATCAAGAAATTGTGGAATATGTGGAGAAGACAGGAGCAAAGTTATGTTATCAACCGGGATCGCATCAGCTGAGAACGGGGCTTGATCAGGTTAGACCATTGATTGAAAGGTCGACGTTTTTGGTGATGAATAAGGAAGAGGCACAGGCACTTCAGGGAAGTCGGGGGGAATGTCCGGAGTTGGTGAGAGGATTTAGACAAATGGGGGCAAAAATAGTGGCAGTGACGGATGGAGAGAAGGGGTCATTTGCAAGTGATGGAGAGGATGTATGGTTTCAGGATATTTACGATGTTGAAGTGATTGAACGGACAGGTTGTGGAGATTCTTATTCCACGGCGTTTATGGCAGCATTAGTGCAAGAACTGCCGATAACAGAGGCGATGCGATGGGGAAGTGTGAATGCAGCAAGTGTGTTGGGGTATGTGGGAGCCAGAGAAGGACTGCTGACAAGGGCTCAAATTCATGAATGGTTGGAGAAGAGACCTGAATTTGGACCAAGAAAAGTGTAGTTTTAGATATTATTAGTTAGGAGAGGAATAAATGGCAAAAATATTAATGACCCGACAAATGCCCGGGAAAGCATTTGAGCAGTTGAAGGCTGAACATGAAGTGGAAATTTATCAAGTGGATCAGTGTGACAAAATTCCGAGGGAAGATTTATTGAGACTAGCAGCGGGTAAAGATGCAATAATTTCAAATTTGACAGAAAAGATGGATAGAGAGGTGTTTGATGCGGCCGGTGAGCAGCTTAAAATTGTAGCTAATTACGCGGTGGGGTTTGACAATATTGACTGGAAAGAGGCTAAAAACAGAGGGATTTTTGCAACTAACACACCTTCAGGACTGGGAGACGCGGTGGCTGAGTTTACAGTGAGCTTGATGTTGGCTTTGGCTCGACAAGTGGTGCCAGCGGATAAGTTTGCCAGAGCGGGAAAGTACAAAGTGTTTGATCCGACAATTTTCTTGGGGTTGGACTTGACCGGAAAAACTATTGGAATTATCGGGCCGGGAACGATAGGGTCGGTGGCGGCTAAAAGAGCTCAAGCGGTATTTGACATGAAGATCATTTACACCGGCAGACACCCGAATACGGAATTTGAGGCGGAAACAGGGGCGGAGTTTAGGCAGTTGAATGACTTGTGTAAAGAAGCGGATGTGATTAGCATGCATGTTCCACTGACTGACGAAACCCGTCATATGATTGGGGAAGAACAATTTAGTTTGATGAAACCCACAACCATAATTATTAATACGGCTCGAGGGCCGGTGATTGATGAAAATGCGTTGGCCGATGCCTTGGGGCAAAGGCGAATATGGGGGGCGGCTTTAGATGTATTTGAAGAGGAAATTCCCGCAGAGCGAGAACATTTGGACACGAGAGACTGGATGGTTTTGACCAGTCATGACAAAGTGATCTTGACACCTCATATTGCTTCGGCAACGATAGAAGCCAGAGAAGAAATGGCACAAATGGCGGTGGAAAATGTGTTGGCAGCTTTAAATGGTCAGGAGCCAAAATATTTGGTACCGGGATATAGAGAGGGTTAAGTCTATATTTTGGAAGAGCTTAGATCGGGTGCATAGACTGGAAGTGGTTGAGGTGGAGTTGGAAAGCTCACAATTTAGAGATAATTAGTGACTAAATATACCCGTGAGTGTATATTGGTTGTTTGTTAGGAATTAAGAAACAATGACTCAAGAAAATTTTCAGATAACAATTGATGGACCGGTGGCGGCAGGTAAAAGTACGGCGGCTAAAATGGTGGCGGAAACTTTGGGGTTTTTGTATGTGGATACGGGTGCCATGTATCGAGCGGTGGCTTTGGAGGCCAAGAAGTTAAACGTTGATTGGGAGGATGAGGAAGCGGTGACAGAGTTGATGAGTACGCTTAATTTGGAATTGACAAAGCCTAATGGGATCGGAGAGGAAGACGGGCGATTGGTGACAGTGTTGCTGGATGGAGTGGATGTATCCAGGGAAATAAGAAGTGATCGACTGGGAGAGGGAGCGAGTGTGGTGAGTCAATATGCCGGAGTGAGAGAGATTTTGGTGGAGATGCAGAGAAATATTGCTTATGGAGAGAAAGTGGTAATGGAGGGGAGGGACATAGGAACTAAAGTTTTACCCAAGGCAGACTTAAAGATATATATGGATGCGAACGAGGAGGAAAGGGTGAAGAGAAAATGGAATTACTTGAAGAGAATTGGTCATGAAGAGGAGTTGGAGAAGGTGGCAATTGGTTTGAGAAAGAGAGATCAAAGGGAGATGACGCGAAAGATTGATCCTCTTAAACCCGCAGATGGAGCGTGGATGTTGGATACAACGGGAATGAGGGCAGAAGAGGTGGTGGGTAAGATTGTTGAGCGGGTGAAGGAATTAAAAAAGGCTTAAGCGGGTGAGACTTGAGGATGATAAAATGTTGGAGAAATTGATTGAGACGGTGGAGTTAGTGTAAATTTTTTTAGTTGGGTATTTTAGTTAAAAAATTTGAGGGGTTAATGCGAAAATATTTTCAGATAGCAATTGATGGACCGGTGGCGGCAGGCAAAGGGAGCGTGAGTCAAAGATTGGCGGAGGAGTTGAAGTTTTTGTATGTAGATACCGGAGCGACTTATCGAGTGGCAACTTTAATTGCGATTGAAGAGGGACTTAATTTTGCTGATTTAGCGGAAGAAGTTGAAGAAGAGGTAAGAAAGTTGGTTGAAAAAATGAAGGAGAGCAAGTTGGAGTTGTCCAGGCCAGGGCCTCAGGAACTAGATGGCAGATTGATCACGGTCAGGTTAAACGATGAAGATGTGTCGTGGAAGATTAGAGACGAAAGGGTAAGTCAAAAGGTACCTTTGGTGGCTAAGCTGGCGAGCGTGAGAGAGATGTTGGTGGAGAAACAACAAGAAATTGCCAGAAAAAACGATGTAGTAATGGAGGGGAGAGACATAACTTCACGGGTTTTACCAGAGGCTAATATTCGAATTTATTTGGATGCTCAAATGGAAGAAAGAGTGAGACGGAGATACAGACAATTATTGACGACTGGACAAGATGTGAGTATGAAAGAGGTAGAAAATAAGTTGATAGAGAGGGACAAATTGGATCAAGAAAGAGAAGTGGATCCATTAAGGTTGGCTGAGGGTGTTTGGTATATAGATACAACCGGAATGACAATTGAAGCGGTAGTGACTATGATAAGAAAAAGAGTAGAAAAACTAATGGGCAGGTAGAAAATGTTAGGCAAATTCAAAAAGAAATCCAAAGAAGAAAAAGAAAACAAACGAAAGAAGAGTGATAAGAGTAAGACGGAGGGCAAGAAAAAAGAAGAGGCAAAAGGCTCGAGTAATACTGCTTTTGTGGTATTAATAGTAAGTTTGATCGTGGGGGGTATATTTTGGGTATACGGGGTGCTGAGCAGGGGGGAGAAGATTGAGTTGTGGTCAGGGGAGAAGTCGGTAAAGCAAGAATTGCCAACTAATGAGGAAGGGCTGATTATCTTTGAGAAGTGATTTAGTTGGCGGCCGAGATAGGATTGGGGTTTGAGAAACGGGCAATTTGTTCTTGACTGCATTGGGATCGAGGTTCGGTTCCGGGGATGAAGTATTCTTCGGTTGAAGGACAGCCATTGCAGGCGAGAGTACCGGTAAAAGTACAAATGTTGACTTTGGTGAGGTTGATAGGCGGATTAAAAGTGTGGGGTTCTTTTTGGTTTAAGAGGGTGAGCATGATTTGATTCCAAATGGGGGAGGCGCCAGTAATACCAGAGGCTATATAACTCATGGGAGTGTTGTTATTGTTGCCAACCCAAGCGGCAACGAGAAGGTCGCTGGTATAGCCAATAGTCCAATTGTCGCGAAGACTATTGGTGGTACCAGTCTTAACGGCTACTTGTTGGTTGGGAATATGGAGAACGGAATTGGAACCGAAGGCGTCAGCGCGTGCCTGATTGTCGGAGAGGATGTGGGTAATTTGGAAAGCGACACGAGGGTCTAAAACTTGGGGCGATGAACAGGGGTTGGCTGAGGTGAGATAGTGAGATTTGTAGCAATTGGTTTCGAGAATCCGGCCGGAGGAATCTTTGATTTCAAGAATGGGGTTGGTGTCAATTCTGTTGCCTTGGTTGGCAAAAACCCCGTAAACGGTGGCAAGATCCAGCATGGTGACTTCGCCGCCGCCGAGAGTGAGTGAGAGGCCGAAACGGTTAGTGTCATTCCAGGTAGTGATACCCATAGCTTGGCCTTTTTGAATCATTTGGGAGACACCAACTTGGTTGAGGATTTTGACAGCGGGAATGTTGTAGGAATTGGCTAAGGCTTTTCTTAAAGTCACCCGGCCGTGGAAAGAACCATCGTAGTTTTGAGGGCAATAAGGTTCTTGGCCTTTGATTTGAAAGCAGACACGTTGGTCATCGACAATTGAGGCGGGAGTGAAGCCGTTTTCGAGGGCGACAGCATAGTTGATGGGTTTGATGGAAGAGCCTGGCTGGCGGTGGGCTAGAGTGACGTTGACTTGGCCGTCGTGGGCTGTGTCAAAGTAATTTGTGGAGCCGACCATGGCTAGAATTTCGCCAGTAGAGGGATTGGTAACTAGGGCGGCGCCATTGCCGACATTGAGTCGGTTTAGTTTGGAAACTTCAGTGGTAACAATTTGTTGGACTAATTGTTGAAGATCCAGGTCGAGGGAAGTGGTGACTTCGAGACCGCCGTGTTCAACGAGTTGGGGAGAATACTTGCGAGAGAGATAATCTTTGACATACATGACAAAGTGAGGAGCGTGAATGATACTCTTTTGAGGGATGAGGGCGAGTTTTTCTTGGGAAGCATCTTGGGCGAGTTCGGGGGAAATGTAGCCATCTTCGACCATGCGACGAAGGACTTCTTGTTGGCGCTGGATAGCCATTTCTGGTTGATTGCCATAGGGTGAATAGAAAGTCGGAGCAGCGGGGAGTCCGGCAATATAGGCAGATTGGGCTAGGGTTAGATCTTCAACGTTTTTGTCAAAATACATACGAGAAGCTTCCTGGACGCCGTAGGCTGAACCGCCGTAGGGGACTTGGTTAAAGTACATGGCAAGAATTTCATTTTTACTAAAATAGAATTCGGTTAAAACAGAAAGCAGAGCTTCTTTAATTTTGCGCTCCAGGGTTCGTTCTGGGGTCAAAAGAGTGTTTTTGACGAGTTGCTGGGTGATGGTAGAGCCGCCCTGGAGATGGCCGCCAGAAGAATTGACTTTAAGAGCTCGCATAATGCCACGCATGGATAAGCCAAAGTGTTGGTAAAAATCCTGATCTTCGATGGCAATGGTAGCTTGTTGGAGGTGGAGGGGGATTTGATCTAGACTAACTAAGGAGCGGTTTTCGTTTTGGTAGAACTTGAAGAGAAGTTTGCCAGAACGGTCGTAGATTTTGGTACTTAAATAGGGGGTATCGGTGGCAAGGCGAGTGGGGTCGGGAAGATCTTTGATGATCTGTTGGTAAAAGTAATAACCGGAGCCGGTGGCGATACCGGCGGCAACTACAAAAGTGGTAACGAGAGGATGAAGCCGGCGGTGACGGGTGAGTTCGACTTCAAGGGGTTTGAGGAAAGAGGGAGTGTTTAGAGGTTGAAGTAGAAAGGAGAGTCGAGGTAGAGATGACCGGGTGGTTGAGATAATGGGGCTTAGGCGAGAAAGGAGAAGATGGAGTTTAAATTGCGGAAATGGGGGAAGGTTTAAGCGAAAATGGTGGTGGGGGCGCAGACGAAATTGAAACCGGGGGAGCCGGAGGGGTTTGAAATGGATGTGAAGGCGAGGAAGTTTTTGGAGGCTTTTTATTAAAGTTTGAAATATTTGAGAAAAGTCAAAGCGGGGAGGGTTAATAGAAGGAAAAGCAAATGGAGGAAGAGAAGGAAGATTGGAAAGAACAGAAGGAACTTTGGGTAGTGGGGGAAGAACTAAGTGAGTTGGTAATTTTTTTAGTAGTTTTTTAGAACGGGTGTGAGTGGACGCGAGGGAGCGGCGGAATTGAGTCAGGCGCTTGGAAGGCAGATGGTGGGAAAGATTTTTGAGGGCTTGGTTGAGCAGGCGACGCTTGCGGGCTTGCTGGTGAAGTTGGTGAGGAGAAAGAGAAATGAGGAAAGGGGATGAAAGAAGACGGCGAAGAGTTACTTGAAAATGAGAAAGAGTTTTGAGGAGAAAGAGGAGACCGAGAGTGAGGGGGGTGCCAAGCTGAGAAAAAAGCCAAAGGAAAAGGTTGTGGGAAATATTTGGTTGTGGGTTGGATCTAATTTTCTTTTTAGAAACGCCTTTATTGGCCTTTTTGATGGCTTTTTTTACTCTGCTAGTTGATCGACTTCCTGTCCGAGAGGTCATAGATGTTTATTCTAACAGAGGAAGCGAAAATCGGGAATGTGAGTTATGTGTGTAGAGAGGTGGAAAAAGCGAAAAAAGAAAGAATCCAAGAAGTGATTGGTGGAAATATGTTTTGAAGATAAAAGCTTAATAGATTGGTTTTGATCTATTGTGAGTAATTAAAGAGAAAGGCTTAAGGCTGGTACTTGTCGGCGATAACTTGCCAATAGGGTGAATTTTGACCTTCGTAACCCAAAGCCCAAATGGCAATACCGGCTAATTCGGACGAATGAGTGAGGTCCAGTTTAAGGCCAAGGGAACGCTCGTCTTCATAAAAGATTTGTTGATAGAGATCATCTTGAGTGAAGGAGAGCCAAGGAGTGAGAGAAATGGGGTCCCAGTTTAAAGAGAGATTTTCGGGAGGATCTTCTAAAAGAGATCGAACTCTGGAATGGGTGGCGAGACTGCCTGATCGGCGAGATGGACTGAGGAATTCGTCGGTTTGGGTAGGCCATTGATAGCCATAAAAGGGTACACCTAAAAGAGTTTTCGAGGCGGGTACGGCTTGAAGATGTTTGGCCAAAAGTGAGGTAATGTCGTGAGGCCAAGACTCGGTGGCCCCATAGAGTGGGGCAACCGGACCGGCAGTTGAAGAGGCGGGGCGATAGAAATCGTAAGCCATAATAATGATGTGGTCGATGTGGGGGGCGATGGCGGCTAAATCCCAAAGGCGCCCGCCTTCTGCTGATATCGCGTAGACATCGATATCAACTAAGAGATCTGGATTGTGGGCTTTGGTCGCTTGGGAGAGTTTTTCAACAAAATCGGAAAATTGTTGACGAACGAGAGGAGTGGCGCGACCGTCGTATTCAAAATCGATGTTGATGCCATCATATTGTTTTTCATCGACGAAGGAGAGAGTTTCTCTGATGAGAGTATCGACATGCTCAGGTTCGGAAATGATAGATTCGATGAGGTCGTTGTCGAAGGCGCGGAGAGTGAGGATGAGTTTGGTGTCTGAGAGTTTGGCCAAGGAAGCGATGGTGTCGAAGGTTTCGATATTTAGAGCGCGCCAGCCTGGTTCTTGATAGTCTAATTCCCGGGTTTGGAAAGAGCCATCCGGTTGGAAGGCAACTCCGAAAATAGCAAGGTGAGTGAGTTGGTGGAAGGGAATGTCAGGGTAGTGTTTGAAATTCCAGTAGGGCAAGAAGCCATAGACCACTTTGGTGGGCTTGGGTGGATCAACAGCTTGGAGACCGAGGATTTTGAGTTTGGTAGCCAAGGGAGTGACGAGCGGACTGGTGGCACGACGGGCGACAAAGAGGAGAGAAAGACTGAATAAAATAATTAGAAAAACAGTGGTAAGGGCAGTAAACGATGTGGGTCGACGGAATTTTGGGCGGGGAATTTGCATATTAATTTGACGGGGGAGATGATTGATTGGGTGGAGGGGTGGAGGTGGGTAGATTGGCGGGAATTCTATTGACCTTTTGGATGTCTTTGCCTTGTTCGTCTTTGGGTCGGGCACAGTCGAGACAGTAGTAGGGAGTGAAGGGGTCGGATAGGACGGTTTGACGGCGAAGTTCCAGGTCGTTGGTGTCGCCTTCATCTGGTTGGATGCCACTGTCTTTTTTAACCCAGACTTCTTGAGAAGTGGAATCAAAAGTGCCGGGTTCGGTGCCTTCCCAAAAGAGTTCATTGCGGGTTTGGCAGGGTGAGTCCGGGTGGGAAACTAGCCCCGACACACGACAAATAGGACGAGACACAACGGAGTCGGGTCGTTCGGGAATAACAGGTTCGCGGTCGGCGAGGAGAAAAGTCATAATGTCGTTCCAAATGGGGGCAGCTCCGGTGACACCAGAGACCAAGTAAGGGTTCATGGGAGTATTGTCGTTGTTGCCTACCCAGACAACCGTGAGGATTTCTGGGGTGTAGCCAATAGTCCAGTTGTCGCGAAGATTGTTGGTAGTTCCGGTTTTAACGGAGACGTATTGATTGGGGATGACGAGTTCGGAACGAGAGCCAAAAGCCGCCTGACGAGCGTCATTGTCGGCAAGAATATGCGAGGTTAGATAGGCTGGGGCGCGATGAAGAGCTCGGGTGAGAGTGATTGAGCTATTTTCAAGTTCAACTTGGAGAGTGGAGCCGGTGGAATCGTAATTAGGATCGGAGTTCATTTGAGACACCGCTGAAACGATCTTGTCGGTTGAGTATTCTTCAAGGACGTTACCGGAATAGTCGGTGACTTTGAGAAGAGGTTGGAGGGGAACTTTGATGCCTTCGTTGGCTAAAACTCCAAAAGCGGTAGCCATGTCAAGCATGGTGACTTCACCTCCACCCAAGGTAAGTGAAGGGCCGTAGTTTTGAGGATCTTTGAAGGTGGAGATGCCCATGGCCGAGGCAGTGGCAATAAAGGGCTCAAGGCCGTTTAAAGCCAGGACTTTGACAGCGGGAATGTTGTAGGAGTTACCGAGGGCATAGCGGAGTTGGACTGGGCCATGGAAAGCGCCGTCGTAGTTTTTCGGGCAGTATTCAGGTTGACCAGGAATGGAAAAACAAGTGGGAACGTCTAGGAGCATGGTGCCGGGAGTGGCTTTTTTAAGTTCAAAGGCAGTGGCATAGTTTAATGGTTTGATGGAGGAGCCGGGTTGGCGGTGGGCAAGGGTAACATTGACTTGGCCGTCAGCGTCGCTGTCGAAGTAATTTTTGGAGCCAACCATGGCAAGGATTTCGCCGGTTTTGGGATTGGTAATAACGGCGGCACCGTTACCGACACGGTAGCGGTCGAGCTCTTCAATTTCGGCAGAAACAGAGGCTTGGGCTTGTTCTTGGATAGCTAAGTCGAGAGTAGTGGTGACTTTCAAACCGCCTCGTTCAACAACTTGCTGGCCATATTTTTGAGTGAGGAGATCTTTGACGTAGAGGACAAAGTGGGGAGCATTTATTTGAATAGTACCGGTGGCAAAATGAAGTTCTTGCTGTTTGGCGGCTTCGGCTTCTTCGGAGCTGATATAGCCATCTTCAACCATACGGCGCAGAACTTCTTGTTGGCGGGCAATAGCTAGTTCTGGGTGAGCGCCAAGGGGAGAGAAACGAGTGGGGGCAGCAGGGAGACCGGCAAGGAGAGCAGCTTCGGCGAGAGTGAGGTCTTGAGCGGATTTGTTGAAGTAAGTTTTGGCGGCAGCTTCGATGCCCCAAGCGGTACCTCCGTAAGGGATGTGGTTTAGATACATTTCGAGAATGTCGTTTTTGGAATAGAGAATTTCGGTGGCGATAGTTAGGGCGGCTTCTTTGGCTTTTCTTTGGAGGGTGCGGTCGGGAGTTAGGAGGGTGACTTTGACCAATTGTTGAGTGATGGTGGAACCACCTTGGAGAGAATTGGAGGAAAGGTTGTTTTTGATGGCGCGAGTTATGCCTTGGATGGAAAAGCCGAAGTGGCGGTAGAAAGTTTGATCTTCGATGGCAATAGCGGCTTGACTAACGTATGGGGGAAGAGAGTCGAGTTTGACCGGGGTGCGGTTTTTGTCAGCGTAAATTTCGTAGAGGGTGGTGCCGTGGCGGTCAGTAATAATAGTGGAGGCAGGATAACTTTGACCACTTAAACGGGTAGGGGAGGGAAGTTCTTTGAGGATCAAGGCAGAAATGATCGAGAGAGTGGTGAGGATGAGGGCGAGTAAAACCAAAGGCAAGCGACCAATTTTAAGTCTGAAAGGTCGAGGTAAGTGAAATGAACGGAGACGCTTTTTGGTTTTTGGTTTAGTTTTAGAAGCCATATGAGGGATTTGGGATATTTAGAAAGCTAATTTTATCAGTTTTGGAAAGCAATTGAGGCTGAAGTGGAGGAGTGGGGGTGATAGACTGAAATAATGGAGTTGATAGAATACAAAAGAATGGATTGGTTTGTTTATTTGGATCATTCAATGAAAGATTTGGCGGCACAAGCAATTGTTTTGTACGAGAGAGAGAAACAATTAGGACAGGAAGTGTTTCATGATTATAGCTTTGTAGTGTTTCCGATGGCGAAGGCTTATGAGGGATTTTTGAAGAAATATTTTTATGACATGGATCTACTGAGTCAGCGGGACTTTGAAAGTAGTTATTTTAGGGTCGGTAAAAGTCTGAATCCGGATTTGCCTAAAAGATATCGGGAGGAGGATTGGGTGTATGAAAGACTGAAATTACAATTAACCCAAAAAGGCAGAGGAGAATTGGCTAGTCAGGCATGGACAACTTGGAAGGAGGGGCGAAATGTCCTGTTTCATTATTTTGCAAAGCACCAGAATTTTATTTCCTTGAAGGAAGCGGGAGAGAGATTGAAGCAAATGAGTGAAATGATTCAGGAATTGGTGGAGGTGAATAAGCAGGAATTGGGTCTGAGTGATTGAAAAAATAAATTATTCCTGGGGCCTGACAACTTTTAAGCGAGTGGCGTCGATGATTTTGGCGATGGTATCGATGGTTACCTCGAGTTTACTGTCTTCATTGGGAACGACGTAATCAAAGTCATGGAATTGGCGCTGTTCCCATTCAGCCATATCAAGACTCCAGGTAAGCTCTTCGTGAGTTTCGCTGGCTCGTTCGAGCATTCTTTGTTCAAGGGTTTTGAGATCGGCAACAGCCAGGAGAACGAAGGCGGAGTGAGGAAACATTTCTTTGACTTTTTCTCTGATGTTTTTGACTCCTTTGACATCGATACGCCAAACAACATCTTTGCCTGAGTTGAGGGCTTCTTGGACATGGCGTTTTTGGCCGCCACGCAAGTGACCGCGGTACTCAACCCATTCAAAAAAAGCTTCGTCGGCGATAAGGCGTTCAAATTCTTTTCGGGTGACGAAGAAATAGTCAAAGCCTTCTACTTCATCATCGCGCTTAGGCCTGGTGTTAGTGGTCACCAGTTTTTGCATTTTGGGAAATCGTTCGAGAAGGGCTTTCATGACGGTATCTTTGCCTGAACCGGAGGCACCGGAGAGGATGAGAAGGACGCCTCGGTTTTGTTGATTTTCTAGTTCGAGTTCGATGTTGGGTTGATTTTCCATGTTGCGATTATAGCAAAGCTTGGTTTGATTTTGCCTAGGAAGATTTATAAGATGGGGAAGGAAAAGACTCGACTAGGCTTTGAGATGAGAGTATGTTTTAATGGAAGATGAGGCATTATGACAGCTAAAGACAGATTATTTAGATGGCAACATAGAAACCAGATCAAGGACTTTCATCGGGTAGTGAGTGTGTATACTTTTGTATTTTTGGCGTGGGGGATTTATCGACTCCTGTTTAGAATGCCGGTTTGGTTTGAGGAGACGGTACTTAAGATGCTGGTGTTTGGGATTCCAGTGGTGTGGATGGTGACAAAAGTGGAGAAAAAGAGCTTGGAAGAGTTGGGAATGGTAACCAAGGGATTGGTGCCGGCTTTGTATTTTGGATTGTTGTTTGGGCTGTGGTTGGCGTTTTTTGGCAATATTTTGGCGTTTTTAAGGACTGGGGGGCTGGCCATAAACCCAGAGATGAGCGTGGAATTGTTTGGGGAATTGATGCTACTGGGGTTGGCGACGGCATTTTGGGAACAATTATTGTTTACTGGTTATTTGTTACCCAGGCTAGTTAAAGACATGAAGAGTGAACTTTTGGGGGTAGCAATAGTATCTCTGATGTTTGCAGCTTTACATGTACCGGTGCAAGTGGCTCAGGGGGTAGAGCTGGGGCAGATAATTGTAAGGTTTATCCTTTTGTATAGTTTGGAATTTGGAATCGGAGTGATGTATTTGAGGCTTAAGAATTTGGCAGCACCGATTTTTGCACATTTGGCGTGGGGAAGTGTAATTTACTTGTTTGGATAGAATAAATAGCAATTGTTAGCCTGGCGTGATAGACTAAAGGGGAAGTGAATAAAGATGAGTTGATACGCCAACTTGCCCGGCAGATAGACAAGAATTTTGATTCTCAAGTAGAATTTTTGGCGGAAATTGTAAAAGCAAATAGCGCGAATAGTTTTACTCCGGACACTTCCAGAGTGGATGAGCCGATAGAGAAAAAAGTGGCTGAGTTGATTTTTAAGCAGTTGAAAGCAAAAGGTTTGTCGCCAAAGAGGATCGGGGCGTCGTCGAGTAGGCCGAATGTAGTGGTAACTTACGGGGCTAAGAGATTTAGAAAAAGTTTGGTATTTAACGGACACATGGATACGTTGATAGGGGAGGATTTGGGAAGTGAGAACTTGACGGGAATAGTTCGAGGCAGTCGGATTTATGGTACTGGTGTTTATGATATGAAGGCAAGTTTGGCAGCGTATGTTTTTGCTTTGGCAGCCTTGAAGGAACTTGATGTGGAGCTGGATGGTAGAGTCAGCGCGGCGTTTGTGGTGGATGAAGTGCCTGGGGCATGTAGCGAATGGGGGACAGCGTATTTGTTGGGAAGGGGAATAAAAGCGCGGGCAGCAATTATTGGCAAACCAGGAACCGGGACGGTGGCAATCGGGCATCGAGGTGGGTTTAGATTTAAGTTGACCGTCAGGGGAGAGGCAGTGCATACCGGTTTGTCGTTGTGGGAGAAAAAGAAAATGGGAAGAAATGCGGTGGTGGACATGGCAGAGGGAATCAGGGGTTTGGCGAAAGTAGAAATTCCATTTAAAACAGCAAGATTGTTTCCCGGGAGGAAACCAGTGTTTACTTTTCCAACCAAGATTCAGGGAGGGAGATCGATAAATTTGGTGCCTGATGAGTGTGTGGGGTATGGTGATGTAAGACTGATGCCAGGCAATAGCGGCAAGCAGGTGAGACTATTGATTGAGGAAAAAATGGACCGAATTCCCGGGATAAATTATGAAATTGAGGATCTTTTGTTTGTACCGGCGGTGGAGATTGATCCTAAAGAAGAAGTAGTGTTGTCACTGTTGAGACAAGCCAAAGATGTGTTGGGAGAAAAGCCGAGAGTCAGGGGGGTGGGGCCGTGGAATGATGCTTGGATGTATATTACCCGAGATATTCCTTCAATTTGTGGATTTGGACCGGATGGTGGCAATGGTCATGGTCAGGCAGAATGGGTAAGTTTGCCGTCGCTAAAACAAGTAACCAAGATTTATGCACAAACCGTGGTGGACTTTTTAGGAGTAAAGGCTTGAGGTACTAGGGTAAAAGGGCGCAAGCAAAATGTTTTCAAAGTGAAATAAAAAGAGGGATGTTCGGGTAAGTTTATGGTTGACAGTTACACTAAGCTGAGGCTTAATTAGGAAAATGAAGCAAGTAATTTTTTCGGTAGTGGCAATTTTAATAGGCTTGTTGGTGGTGGCGATTTCGGCGATTTCGATTAGCCAGCGTCAGGGTGTGGGAGCCCAGGAAACGATTGAGGCTGAACCTGAGGTGATTGAGGATTATTACTTGGCGTACCCCGGGATACTACCTGACCATATGTTGTATCCGATGAAGATGGTAAGAGATAGAGTGAGATTGTGGTTGACTGGAGACGGAGAGGAAAAGACTAGACTTTATCAATTGTATGCAGATAAGCGAATTGGAGCCGCTAAGGTATTGGTGGAAGGTGGAGAAGAAGCGTTGGGGGCTAACACGGCAGTGAAGGCGGAAAATTATTTAGGAATGGCTTTGGAAAAGGCTCAAGAGCTGGACCTGGCTCAAGAAATGGAAATGATTAAAGAGGCAATAAGACAACATGGAATAGTGCTAAGGGAATTAGAAGTGGGAGAAGGGGAAATAAAAACTTTGAGTGAAGCCCAGAGATTGAATGAAGAACTGAGAAAGAAAGCAGGACTTGAAGTTAATCAAAACGAAGTGCAGCAGGAATGAGGTTTGACACGGGTGAGAGTTTGGGTGTATGTTCAATCCACTTAACAAGTTAGCCCAATTGTCGCGGAATACCGGTGAACCAGAAGGTTAATCCGGAGCTGTGCCGCAACTGTGATCCAACCACGCGAAAGTCGCATGGATGGAGAGCCAGACACGTGAGAATTGGAGGAAATTCCCGAGCAGGAACTGAGTTGAAAAAACAAACTACAACCTTCCGCGCGGGAAGGTTTTTTTATGAAAAGAGTAATTTTAGGTATATTGATATTGGTTTTGATAGGGTGTGAGCCGGTAGTAACAGAAAGGATGGAGGAGCGACCAGAGCCGGTGGGCGTAGAAGAGGCAAAAGGCGAGATATCGTTGGTAATTGACGATGGAGAGAATCAAAAAGTATATGAAATGGAGAGCCGGGAGGGATTGACAGTCTTGGGAGGATTGGAGGCGATAGCGGAGAGGGAGGGTTTGGAATTAGAAGTGGAAGAGTATGATTTTGGCCGATTGGTAGTGGGAATAGAAGGGAAGAACAACAGTGAGAAAAAGGCGTGGATTTATCTAGTCAACGGAGCTTCTGGGGAAGTAGGAGCAGGAGAGAAGTCAGTAAAGGCGGGGGACGAAATTCGTTGGGAATACAAGGAACCAATATTTTGAGGAGGCAGATGATGTTGGCAATAATTTTAGTTGGGGTAGCATTGGTGGAGAGACTGGTATGGGATTTGGGGCCAAACATAGAACTGGTCACCATGGCAAGTGTAGTAGCGGGAATGTACTTAAAGGGAAGAGTGAAGTGGTTGGTGCCTTTGGCAATTATGGCCGTGAGTGATTTGGTTTTGGGGTATGGTTTAATATCCTGGTTTACTTGGAGTGGGTTTTTGGTGATGGTGGGATTACCCAGATTGATAGCGAAGTTAAGACTGAGCAAAGTGATGACCGCGACAGTGGCAGGGCTTGGGGGTAACGGAATTTTTTACCTATGGACCAATGGCGGTGTGTGGTTGACGGACCGGTGGGGGATGTATAGCCGGGATGTGGCCGGATTGGTGAGTTGTTATGTAAACGGGTTGCCTTTTTACAAAGCGCAAATGGTGGGAACTTTGGTGTTTATTCCACTAGCAGTAGCGTTGATTGAAGAGGTTAAAGCCTGGAGAAAAAACGAGAGTATTTGGCTAGCTCAAGTAAGGAAATTAATCAGTTAATTAACAATATAGCTTTGACGAACGGAACACCGGTGAGAAGTTGACTTCAAATCCGGGGCTGTGCCGCAGCTGTGAGTCGGCTTTTTTAGGAGCAAGGGCGACTAGTAAGACGATGAGCCAGATACGTTGGTTAAAGATAAATCCCGAGCAGGAAACGGAGCCTATTTAAAGCTTAAGCTTAAATTGGTGAAGACGAAGCTTTCCCTGACGGAAAGTTTTTTGTTTGGGTGAAAGGGTTTATGAGGGAATTGTTGGTGGCGGATAATAATGGTGCCAGAGATTTTTGGGAACGTGTGTTGAACCAAGAGAGTTTTCAAGAAGTTGAAGATGATAAAAGTGTATTGGAATGGGAATGGGAAGTTAGGCCGAGGTTGGTGATAGAGGGACCAGTGGAGCGAGAGCCTCAGGATAAAATGTTAGCTTATGATGTTGATGATGTAATGGTCAGATACGCACAGCTTTCGGAAGATTTAACTAAAGAAGAATTAGAACAACTAATTGAGCATGATGAAACCGGGATGGTAATTGCCTGTTTGGCAGAGGTGGCAGAAATGGAAGTGTATCCTTATGATTTAATGGTTGTTGATGGTAGGGTGGGGTCGGTGGTAGAGGTTAAGTCTGATGAAGGAGAGACAATTTGGGTGTTTAGAGACATGTTATCGATGATGGAGAGTAGGGTGGCTAAGTTTCCGGAGGATAGGCGATCACGGGCTGTATTAAAGGCTTTTTCTGAAGTGATTGTGCCGGCGATGAGAGTGACGAATGAAGGAGAGAGGCTGGTTTATTTCAGTCCTCCAGATGAAGATGCTTCTATAGAAAGCAAATATGGATTTACGTATGTGCTGGAGAAGCGGGTGAATGAAATTTCGGGAATTGAAGAATTGAAAGGCTATTCAATAAAGGTAGAGTGGGACGGGTCAACATATAAAGATGTACTGAGGTTATTTGGATATGAAGTGGAGGAGGATGACTATGAAACAATGGTTTCGAAGGTGATGAGATTTTTAGACAAAGAGATGTCTACTGAGGAAGTAATTGATTTGGTGTGGAAGGTGGCAGGAGACGAGCGAAAACAGGTGAATGCGAATAACGGAGGGTGGTTTGAGGAACAGCTGATACTCTATGACCAAGTGGGCAAGTTTGTCGAGAAGAGAATCGAAGGATTGGTGAGAATGGTGGTAAATGGAGATAGAGAGGCAACGCAAAGATTAATTTCTCAGCTTCAGTTGGAATGGTTGGCACGAACGCGGCCGGTGGAATTTAAAGATATTATGGAGCAGGCAGAAAGGTTTGGGTACGGGGCAGTAATGTTAGCGTGTGGATTGATGGAGATTTGGGGTGGAGCG